>NZ_JBIURV010000187.1:0-1084 GCF_044741025.1 Streptomyces sp. NPDC088246 | reverse complement strand
GGGCGAGGTCCTGTCGGAGTGTCGCAAACGGGACCGCCGGCCGGGAGCGTTGCCGGCCGGGTTCATGGTCTACTTCACACTCGCGCTTGCGCTCTTCCACCAGGACTCCTACGACGATGTGGCAGAACAACTGGTGGGTGAAATAGAGGAGTTGAGTGAGTGCATCCCGCACAGGGCGTCTTTCACCCGGGCTCGGGAGCGCCTGGGACCGGAGGTTGTTGAGCGGATCTTCCACCGCCTGGCCGGCCCGCTGGCCCCTGCGGGGTTGGTCGGGTCCTTCTACCGGGGGATGCGTCTCGCTGCGGTCGACGGGTTTCTGCTGGACGTGCCGGACAATGAGGCCAACCGACGCGCCTTCGGCGGCCCGAAGGACTCCAGCGGGAAACCGGGAGGGTTTCCGCAGGTGAGAGTCGTGACGCTGACCGAGACCGGCACGCATTCTTCCATCGACGCCAGGGTGGGCGGCTATAACAGTGGTGAACGCGACCCAGCCGTGGCAATGGCTGCCTCGGCCTCCGGGATGCTCGTGATCATGGACCGGGGGTTCCCCGGAGTGGAGTTGTGGAAGGCGTATACCGGCGCCGGTGCCCACCTCCTGCTGCGGGCCCGCTCGTGTGTGGCACGCCGCCCAGTACGACACCTGCCCGACGGCACCTACCTGGCGCGCATGAACCTCGCGGGGCAGAAGGGCGCCCATCCGGGCGGTGTGCTGGTGCGCGTGATCGAGTACCGCGTCGACGGGGGCGAAGTAATCCGGCTGCTGACCGACCTCTTCGACCATGACACCTACCCGGCAAGGGAGTTAGCGGTGCTGTATCACGAAAGGTGGGAGGTGGAATCGGCCTATCGGCAGATCAAGACCTTCCAGCGGGGCCGGCAGGAAGTTCTGCGATCCACCGACCCGCAGCTGGTGCGCCAGGAAGTGTGGGCGCATCTGGTCGTACACCACTGCCTGACCGGCATCATCATGCAACTCGCCGACAGCAACGGCATCGACCCGGACCGCATCTCGTTCGTCAAGGTCCTCAAGCACACCCGACGCAGCGTGGTCCGCCAGCTCGCCGACACCCCGCCGAAGATCCGC
>NZ_JBIURV010000186.1:0-1108 GCF_044741025.1 Streptomyces sp. NPDC088246 | reverse complement strand
GCGCCAACGAGCCCAGCATCTCGGCCGCGAACGCCTCCAGACGCGGACGGACCTCTTCCATCTCCTCAGGAGTCACAACTGAAAGAAGATCACAACCTATCCAACGAGGATCACTTGGGGTACCTAACAAAGCCCTACTAAGCACCTGCTGCACAAGGCGTCCCACACCGCGTCCCGAAATACAGAGCCGTTGCCAGTGTTGGCAGCTACGCTTAGCCTCGATCCACCGACGTGCTCTGAAGGTGATCTCTTGATCGTTTGGTGAGTGAGTTTCGGTCGGTGGTCGTGGGTGGGCAGATTGTCTATGCCGGGTCTGCCCAGCTTTTGCACGGGGGAGACCCGTGCTCAAGCCGACCCTGACCCCGTCACTGCCCTAACGCCGGCGAAGGCCCCCGGCGGCCACCGGGCTACGCCATGTCGTTCAGTTCTCCCGCGACCAGGTCGCGCACCGGCCCGCGTCAGATGCAATCTTCATACCGCCTGAAAGGGCACCCGGGAACGGACAGGCAGTCACAGCTCAGGCTGCCACTTGTCGAACACCCAGCCTGGATATGAGGTGCCGAGGTATGGCAGGTGTGCGTCCCAGTCCCCAGGCGACAACGCCTGTACGGGTTGCAGCGTGATGCGACCGTCCGAGTCGACGTTGAACCCCCAGGAGAAGCCGACCAGCGGCAGGACTCGCCGCTCGGTGTCATCCATCGGGGTCCATGCGAGGTAGCTGTGGGCCGTCCAGTCGAGGGGATCCCGCCTGGCGCGGGACGGCGCGTCGAACAAGGTGGGATTGATGCCGAAGAACGCGTACGGCGACGGCGCATCCTCGAAGAGGTAGAACGGATCCATGTCAAAGGCGGCCCCGGCGGAGGAGTTGTCCGTCGAACGCACCAGCTGCACCCAGCCGAAGAGGGCCCGATAGCCCTTCCCCGGGTAATCCACCACAGCCGTGCAGCTCGGGAAATCACGGGCTGAGGGATGCTTGCCGATCGCGGCGGGGTCATCCACATGCTCCACAGTCACCGCTAGTGCCGTAGCAGGGAACGTTTGCCCTGTTGTGATGTGACGCGCCGTTCGGGTGCTGTGCCGGGCGGCGTGTGGCCGTCACTCTGTTGGG
>NZ_JBIURV010000185.1:0-1112 GCF_044741025.1 Streptomyces sp. NPDC088246 | reverse complement strand
CAGCATCTCGGCCGCGAACGCCTCCAGACGCGGACGGACCTCTTCCATCTCCTCAGGAGTCACAACTGAAAGAAGATCACAATCTATCCAACGAGTATCACTTAGGGTACCTAACAAAGCCCTACTAGGTTCTGTCGTCAAATGTCAGGCCCACATCAGGAGCGATGCGAGAGCGACTGCTGCTTGGTAGGACTCGGCGGTCTTGTCGTAGCGGGTGGCGATGCCGCGCCATTGCTTCAAGCGGTTGAAGCAGCGTTCGACGACGTTGCGCTGTTTGTAGAGCTGCTTGTCGAAGGCCGGCGGGCGTCCGCCGCGGCTTCCTCGCCGGAGCCGGTTTCGGATCTGGTCGGTCCGTTCCGGGATGGTGTGCCCGACACCTCGCTGTCTGAGCCAGGCGCGGATGGCTTTGGAGCTGTAGCCCTTGTCGCCCAGGACGTGGTCGGGCCGAATCCGTGGCCGTCCCGGTCCGAGGCGGGGCACCCGTATCGCGTCCATCACGGCTGTGAACTGGGTGCAGTCGTTGGTGTTCCCGCCAGTGACAGTGAAGGCGAGCGGACGTCCCAGGGCGTCGCAGGCCAGGTGGATCTTGCTGGTCAGGCCACCCCGGGAGCGTCCGAGCGCGGGGCTGCGGAGCCCCCTTTTCGAGCCCCGGCAGCGTGCTGGTGGGCCCGGACGGCCGTGGAGTCGACCGACACAAGCCAGTCGATGCCTCCGGCCGCGTCCGCCTTCGCCTGGGCGGCCTGGAGCATCCGCTCAAACGTGCCGTCCAGGGCCCACCGGCGAAATCGGGTGTGCAGCGTGGCCCACGGGCCGTACCGCTCAGGCACGTCCCGCCAGGCCACCCCGGTGCGGAACTTCCACACGATGCCGTTGAGTACGGTGCGGTCATCCAACCGCTTCCGCCCCCGCAGCGATGCGGGCAGCAGCGGCCGGACGAACTCCCACTCGGCGTCCGACAGTTCATGGCGACGTATCACCCGACCATGATCCACCAAGCAAGACCATTTGAAGACACTGCCTAGCTTGATCTTTAACCTGTGCGGCGGGGACGTGGGGTCGTTGGGTTCTTCGTCCGTCGCTTCGTGGTGTCTTTTTTGCGGACTGTGTGCACG
>NZ_JBIURV010000184.1:0-1128 GCF_044741025.1 Streptomyces sp. NPDC088246 | reverse complement strand
GGTGAAGAGGGTGGCGAGGGTTTGTTCGTGGGGGGTGCGGGGTGGGCGGCCGGTGGTGGTGGGTTGGGGTGTGGGGAGTTGGGTGTGGTCGAGTTTTCCGTTGGTGGTGAGGGGCCAGGTGTTGAGGGGGATGAGGTGGGTGGGGATGAGGTAGTCGGGGAGGGTGGTGGTGAGGGTGGTGCGTAGGTGTGTGGGGGTGGTGGTTCCGGTGTAGTAGGCGGTGAGTTGTTTGTCGCCGTTGGGGGTGGTGTGGATGGTGGTGGTGGCTTGGGTGACGCCGGGTTGGTTGGTGAGGGCGGTTTCGATTTCGGTGGGTTCGATGCGGTAGCCGCGGATTTTGATCTGGTGGTCGGTGCGGCCGTGGAAGGTGAGGGTGCCGTTGTGTTCCCAGCGGGCGAGGTCGCCGGTGCGGTAGATGCGTTCGCCGGGGGTGCCGTGGGGGTTGGCGGTGAAGTGTGTGGCGGTGAGGGCGGGGTCGTGGGTGTAGCCGCGGGCGAGGCCGGTTCCGGCGATGTAGAGCTCTCCGGTGACGCCGGGTGGGGTGGGCTGGAGGTGGTTGTCCAGGATGGTGAGGCGGGTGCCTGTCAGTGGTTGTCCGAGGGGCATGGTGGGGGGCAGGGTGTCTTCGTGGTGCCAGGGGGTGTGGGTGGCGCACATGGTGATTTCGGTGGGGCCGTAGGTGGTGCGTACGGTGGTGTGGGGGCAGGCGGTCAGGACTGCGCGGACTGCTTCGGGTGGGATTACGTCGCCGCCGGTGGTGATCTCTGTGAGGGTGTTGAATGCGGTGGGGTCGTTCTCGGCGATGACGCGGAAGAGTCCCGCGGTCAGTGATACGCGGGTCAGGCCGTGTTGTTGGGTGAGGGTGCGCAGGGTGGTGGCGTCGGTGATGTGGCCGGGGGGTGTGGTCACGATGGTCGCGCCGGCCAGCAGGGGTGCCCATAGTTCGTAGGTGGAGCCGTCGAAGGCGTGGGGGGCCTGGAGCAGGATCCGGTCCTGGGCGGTGATTTCCCAGCAGGGGTCCAGGGCCAGGTCGACGACGCCTTGGTGGGTGGCGGCGATGCCCTTGGGTGTTCCTGTCGATCCCGAGGTGTGCATGACGTAGGCGAGCTGTGAGGGCAGTACCGTCGG
>NZ_JBIURV010000183.1:0-1222 GCF_044741025.1 Streptomyces sp. NPDC088246 | reverse complement strand
ACGGTCACCTCGGCTGTGTGTTCGTCGTCGAGCTGGTCGATTGCTTGGAGGATGGTGGTGGTGCCGTGGGTGTCGACGAGGTCGACGAGTGGCTGGAGGTCGCCGCCGGCCGGGTCGTGGCCGGCGTAGTCCTGCAGTTCGCCCCAGGTCGGGAAGAGGACGAGTTCGGGGTGGGATGTGCGGCGGCCCTCTTTGAGGTCGTTGGCGGCCCGGGCCAAGGCCCGCAGCGCTTCCCCTCCCCCGACCAGAGCTACGCGGTGGCCCATTTCGAGTAGTTGCATGACTTCGCGCATAGCGCCCACGTTGGTCCGGCACAGGACAGCGTCGGGGATCTCGACGGGACCGAGCTCGGTAGGGACCGTGTCGGTTCCTTCGAGGCGCAGGGGTGCGTCGGCGATGGTGAGCCAGCGGTTGGCTTCGGCTGCGAGGTGGGGTCCGAAGCGGAAGGATTTCGACAGGGTGAGTTGTGTGGCGTGGAAGGTGGTCATGACGTCGCGTGCTCCGCGCCATTGGTAGATGGCTTGTGCGGAGTCGCCGACCATGACCAGTTGGGCGTGGCTGCGCTGGTTGAGGAAGATTTCTTCGACGACGGGGTTGGTGTCCTGGGCTTCGTCGAGGAGGAGGAAGTCGGTGTTGATTTTGGGTTGGGTGAGGGCCCAGATCTTGAGGTAGTGGTCGTGGTCGAAGCGGACGGCTCCGTCGTCTGTGTGCTGGAGGTCGGTCCAGGCTCGGTGGGCGAAGGGCACGATGTGTTTGGTGAGTTGGGTGTGCAGGTCGGGGTCTTCGAGGCCGCGTAGGCGGGGGACGTGGTGGCGGGTGATGGTGGGTGCGGCGGAGTGGCAGAAGCTGGTTACGGTGCGCAGGGTGGCGTAGGAGAGGGCTTTGGGTGACAGGTCGCGTTCGCCGATGCGGATGGTTTTGTTGATCCCGAGTGCCTGGCCTGTCTGCCAGGCAGGGCGTCTGGGGGCGTTCAGGCGCCGGGCGTAGTGGTGGCCGAGGGCGGCGTAGGCCAGGGCGTGGGCGGTTTTGCAGGTGGCGGTGGAGGGGAAGCGTGCAGCGGCGTCCTGGGCGATGGCTTTGTTGTAGGCGAGGTAGCGGCCGCGGCGGTGTGTGTGGTGGGCGAGAAGGGCGAGGGTGCTGGTCTTGCCGGTGCCGGCGCCTGCTTGGAGGGCGAGGTGGTCGCCGGCGTGGAAGGCGTCGGCGGCGGCGGTCTGTTCGTCGG
>NZ_JBIURV010000182.1:0-1237 GCF_044741025.1 Streptomyces sp. NPDC088246 | reverse complement strand
CTAGTGCCGGATCAGGCAACGTTTGCCCTGTCCACGACGGCGCGTAGGTGCCGGTTGTCGGCATTGCGGTTTCGCCAGATGATGTAGCGGCGGATCATGCTGCCCTGTTCCTCATGGGTGGCATGGTCGGTGCCGTCGAGGGTGAAGTAGCGCAGGGCCGTGAACTGGGCCTCGATGCGGTTGAGCCAGGAGGAGTTCGTCGGGGTGTAGGCGATCTCGACGTTGTTCGCCGCGGCCCAGGTGCCGACCCGTTGGCACCTCTTCGTGGTCAGATGCGGGGAAAAGTTGTCGCAGACGATCGCAATCCGCACCGTCGGCGGGTAGAGGGTGCGCAGGTAGCGGCAGAACTCCAGGAACTGCGTCCGCTTCTTGACCGGCTTGATGTGGCCGTAGAGCTTGTCCTTGGCCAGGTCCAGGGCGGCGAACAGGTGCCGCACTCCGCCGTAGCGGTTGTAGGTGGCCCGCCGTCGCCGGCGTGGTTCACGGTCGGGGTCCTTGTGCTTGCCGCCGCGCTCGGCCCATTGCCGACCCGGGTGGGGCATCAGGTTGAGCGGCCCGAACTCGTCCATGCAGAAGATGACTTCGGGTTCGCCGTCCTCGGGTATGACCTCGCCGTCGGCGATCGCATAGAGGTGTTCGACGCGGGCCTTCTTGGCCGCGTAGTCCGGGTCGCGGGAGGTCTTCCAGGTCTTCAGGCGTTGAAACGAGACGCCTTCCTCGCGGAGCAGGATGCGCAGGCCCTCGTGGCTGATGTCGTCGACCACCCCCTCGGCGACCAGGAAGTCCGCCAGCTTGGTCAGGCTCCAGGTGGAGAACGGCAGGTCGTGCTCGGTCGGCTTCGACTTGGCGATCTTCTTGATCTCGCGCCGCTCGGGCAGCGTGAACGTCTTGGGGCGGCCGCCCTTGTACTTCGGATACAGCGACTCGAAGCCGTCGGCGTTGAAGTTGTGGATCACGTCCCGGACCCGGTCGTCGCTGGTGAACGACACCTCAGCGATCTTCGCCACCGGCATGCCCTGCGCGGACAGCAGCACCATCTGGGCCCGCCGCCAGGTCACCACTGACCCGGTGCCCCTGCGGATGATCCGCAGCAGCCGCCTGCCCTCGTCATCGTCGATCTCGCGTACATGTACTCGTTCCGCCACCCCAACAGAGTGACGGCCACACGCCGCCCGGCACAGCACCCGAACGGCGCGTCACATCACAACAGGGCAAACGTTCCCTGCTACGGCACTAG
>NZ_JBIURV010000181.1:0-1242 GCF_044741025.1 Streptomyces sp. NPDC088246 | reverse complement strand
CTGGTCCCCAAGGAACTGAATTTCGTCTGGCTGGGTGGCGAACTGACGGACGGTGCCCGCGCCAACCTCCGGACATGGGCGGCCAAGGCAGAAGAAGCACAGTGGAAGCTGACGATCTGGACGGACGAGGGCGGCCAGCGCAACAACAAGGAGTTCCTCAAGCACCTGGTGGATTCCGGCACCGTTCATCAAGGCCGGGTCGAGGACCTGTTCAAAAAGGACAAGACCTCCGGCGGGGAGAAGCTGCCCGCCAAGGTGTCCAAGCTGTATCAGGCCGCGCGTAAGGAGAACAGCTTTGCGATGGCCTCCGACATCGCCAGGTACGCCCTCCTCCACAAGCACGGCGGGGTGTATCTGGATGTGGACCTGGGCCCGGGAGAGGTGGTGCTGCGTCCCGAGGGCGTGACGATGCCCAAGGGCGACGACACCCTGCCGATGTTCGGTCCCATGCTTCGCGATCCCAAGAGCGTACGGAGACTGCTCGGACTCGAAGAGAACGCACCCGTGACCGCGGACCATATCCACCAGGCCGCCGAAGTCGCTTACGGGGAAGGGCGCTTCGGGAACCAGTTCATCGTCACGCACCCCCGAAGCCGCTTCATGAAGCAGGTTCTGGACAATCTGCCGGACATCAACAACAAGGACGCCTACGCCAGGGGTGTCCTTGAGCTGGCCATAAAGTCGAAGAACGTGGGCGCCAGTACCGGTCCGATATTCCTCCTGCGGCAGTTCAACGAGCACATCAAGTCCCTCGACACCACGCAGGCGCCGAACATCCGGTTCGGGCCGCCCGCCGAGTTCCGTGTCCGGGCAGCCGAGTGGGCGGACTGGACGCGTCTGGACTGGCTGACCGACGAGAGCGAGAACCAGGAAGCCCCCCAGAGCACGTCCGCGCCCGCCCGGAGCAAAACGCTGGCCAAGCGCCTCGGCGACACCGTCAGGACAATCAAGGGCTCAATACGGTGGGGCAGCGGCAGGTCCGGTTCGGACACAGCACTGCTACCGAACAACGGGACACTGCTGAGCGGCCTCGACCCCGCACCGCAACGGCTGGAACAAGGCAACGGGACACCGAAGGACGAACTCGTCGGCAGAGACGGCCGGAAGATCTCCTTCGAGCAGGCACGCCAGAACCTTCGCACGATCCGGGACGCCACGGGCGAGGTCATCGGATACGCCTCGCACAGCGACCGGGACTGGGCCCCACGCAACGACTTCTACACGAAGTACCGCGCCGACGAG
>NZ_JBIURV010000180.1:0-1248 GCF_044741025.1 Streptomyces sp. NPDC088246 | reverse complement strand
CTCCGGATGCACGCCGAGATCGACGGCCAGTTTCTTGATCGGCGGCTTCGGATCGGCGGTGCGGTACATCCGTACCGCACGCTCACGCAACTCGAGCGAGTATTTCCTGGGGGCAACCATGGTCGATGTTCCTCTCATGAAAACCATCTGACCCTCTGTCACCACACTCCGCATCTCGGGGGAACCTCAACCGCACATAATGCGCACGCACAAAACCACAGGCCAGGAGACCTTCGCGGCCGGTTCGAGAATGGCGACACACTCCACATGATGGGTCATCGGAAAGACGTCGCTGGAAGTGGCATTCAGAGAACCTGCAGGTCAGACACAGTGTGACCGCTCCCGAGAAGCGACCTGCATGTACCCGGAGCGTCAAACGAGCGTCACGGCCGAGACGGGTCGGCCCTGGTCGACGGGTGTCGACGGCAGTCCCGCACACGGCCGGAAACAAGGACGGCAGATGTGTGGAATCACCGGTCGGCGCTCACCCCCGGGCGCCGGCCACCGTCGAAGCGTTCCCGCACTGCGGGGTCGTCAAGCAGTCGGCACGGGTGGCTCGGTGCGTACAGACGTGTCCTCGTGACGCAGTGGCTCGCCGCAGGTACGGGACCCGGGGCTGCGTCCGGTAGAAAACACCCGCACGAAGATGCCTTCCTCACCCACCACCCATCGTCGTCCACGACGTCGTCTGCCACGGCGTCGACCTGCAGCCTCCGGCCACACTCACGGCGGCCGGCTCTGGCTTGCGGACCTGTTCGCCGAGCCGACCAACCTCGACGGTCGCCGGCCTGGAGCATTTCAGCGGTACCCAGTTGCACGTGAGCCGGAACGCGGGTGCCCGGGCCCACCGGCACGCGTGGGCATGCCTTCCGGCACCGCTGTCGTACGACTCGCCTCGAAAGAGCTGAAAGACGAGAGCGAGAGCGAGGGGAGTGCCCCCAGGGGGTCGACAACCCGGCGTCTCTGCTCCGGGAGCTCATCGAGCTGGGCTGATGACGCGGCACACCGACACTGCGATCGACCTGCCCGACGCCTACCGCCTGGCCTCCGGCATCAAACGCGCGGCACCGCCCCCGCCGGCTGACGGCTCCGCGGAGACGTACCACGGGACGTGGTGAGTCCCTTGCGCCACAGGGCGATCTCTTCCCCCACAGGGGGGGTGCCCCTATCTGTTTCGTCAAGCCTGGCGGGGCTGGTTCGTAGGGGTTGGTCCTGGTTTTCGGGAACGTCCCGCGAAGCGGGACGTTC
>NZ_JBIURV010000179.1:0-1252 GCF_044741025.1 Streptomyces sp. NPDC088246 | reverse complement strand
TCGAGCACGGCCTGGTCGATCCGGACGAGCGGGAAGTCGGACGGCGTGTGCCCGCCGGTGTCCGGACGGCAGCAGTACTCGATCAGCTCACCCAGAACCACGACGTACCGCTCCGCCAGCCCGGCGATCGTCGCCTCGTCATGCACCTCGACGCCGTACGTCCACACCATCTCCAGACGGCCGTCGACCACCTGACTGTTGACCTCGATGAGATGGGGGCGCTCGTTCTGTGACGACTGCGACTCGCCGAGAGAACCGGGCAGCGGACGGAAGCGACCGCCTCGCCCTTCCTTCGCGCGTTCGGCGCCGGAACCCGATCGCTGATCGGTGTCGGCGGCGGTCGGCTGAACGGACTGTCCGAGGTAGTTGAAGCTGACCTCGGCTCCGGCAGGCCCGTCCTGGGTCCAGTCGGTGAGATGCCGCAGCAGGCCGTAGCCCAGCCCCTTCCGGGGGATCCCGCGCAGGTACTCCTTCGTTCGGCGCAGCAGGGCACCCAGGTCCCCGTCGGCCAGTGCGGTCAGGGCAACCGGGTGGACGCTGGTGAACCAGCCCACCGTCCGCGACACGTCGATGTCCGTGCCGACGTCCTCACGGCCGTGACCCTCGACATCCACCAGCACGGACCCCGTCCGGGTCCACTCCGTGAACACCGCACCCAGCACACTCAGCAGCACGTCGTTGATCTGCGTCCGGAACGCGGCCGGCACCTCACGCAGCAACCGCTCCGTCAGCCCCGCCTCCAGCGCCACCGACACCCGCCGCGCCCCCGACACCGGATTCGCACCCTCGAACACCCGCGGCAACGGCACCGCCGCCACCTCGGTCTCCCGCCAGAACACCGCTTCCGCCGCCACCTCCGGAGAAACCGCCAACTCCGCCAGCCGCCCGGCCCACGCCACGAACGACGACGTCTTCGCGACCAGCTCCACCGTCCGCGCACCCTGCTCGACCTGCGCGTACGCCGAAGCCAGATCCTCAAGCAACACCGGCCAGGAAACGGTGTCCACGATCAGGTGGTGGGCAACGACCAGGGCCAACTGACGGCGATCCCGGAGTTCGAAGAGCGCCACCTTGAAGAGCGGCCCTTCCTCGAGGTCGAGGCCGGCTTGTACCTCCGTGGCTCGCGCCTCAAGGAACTCCGCCTCGTCCGCACCCGCCACACCACCCGCGTCGATCACCGAGACCAGATCGGACGCCTCCACGGCCACCACACGCCCAACCCACTCCCCGCCCTCGCGAACGAAACGGGAAC
>NZ_JBIURV010000178.1:0-1253 GCF_044741025.1 Streptomyces sp. NPDC088246 | reverse complement strand
GGCGAGCTGCGGGCCTTCGCGGCGGAGCGGCTGCCCGGGTTCATGGTCCCGTCGGTCTTCGTGGAGCTGGCCGCGCTGCCCCTCACCCCGAACGGCAAGATCGACCGGGCCGCGCTTCCGACCCCGGAGGCAGTCCGCCAGGGCATGGCGGGTTTCGTTGCGCCGACGAGCGTGACCGAGGAGCTTCTTGCGGATGTCTGGTCCACGGTGCTGGGCGTGGACCAGGTCGGCGCAGTCGACGACTTCTTCGAGCTGGGCGGGCACTCGCTGCTCGCCACCCAGGTGGTCTCACGTATCAGGGACGTGTTCGCGGCCGAGGTACCCCTGGCCGCGCTGTTCGACCGCCCGACGGTACGGGAGCTGGCTGCTCTGATCGACGAGGCCGGCAACCGTGTGGTGGTGCCGCCCATGGCCGCCGTCGACAGGGGCGAGCCGCTGGCGCTGTCGTTCGCGCAGCAGCGCCTGTGGTTCCTCGACCAGATGGAACCCGGATCCGCCGAGTACAACGTGCCCCAGCCGGTCGTCTGGAACGGCGGCCTGGACATCGCGGCGCTGGGTGACGCGCTGAGCGCGGTGGTGGCTCGGCACGAGGTACTGCGGACCAGGCTCGTTGCCGGCCTCGGCGGCGTACCGCATCAGGTGATCGACTCGCCGCAGCCCTTCCCGCTCGTGGTGGCGGACGTGTCCGGCGACGCCGACCCCCTCGCCACGGCGCGCGAGGTGATGATCGCGGACGCCGTCACGCCGTTCGATCTGGCGGCCGGACCCCTGATCCGCGCCACGCTCATCCGCGTGCGGCCCGACGAGCACCTCCTCGCCATGGCCATGCACCACGTCGTATCGGACGAGTGGTCGGGGCAGATCCTGCGGCGTGAGCTGACCGCCCTCTACGAAGCGTTCCGGGCCGGGGAGCCGGACCCGCTGCCGCCGCTGGCCGTGCAGTACGCGGACTTCGCGGCGTGGCAACGCGAGTGGCTGACGGGAGACGTCCTCGACGCCCAGCTCGGGTACTGGCGCTCCACGTTGGCCGGCGCCCCCGAACTCGACCTGCCCATCGACCGGCCGCGTCCTGCGGTTCGTTCTTCTGCGGGTGCGGTGCAGGGGTTCAGTGTGTCGGCGCGGACGGCTCAGGGGTTGCGGGAGTTGTCGAGGGAGTGCGGGGCGTCGATGTTCATGACGCTCCTGGCGGCCTTCGATGTGCTGTTGGGCCGGTACGCGGGTTCGGACGACGTGGTGGTCGGCACCCCGGTCGC
>NZ_JBIURV010000177.1:0-1288 GCF_044741025.1 Streptomyces sp. NPDC088246 | reverse complement strand
CAATCAACTCATGCACACCACCCACCAACGGCAACTCCACCGAAGACGAATTCCACCCCTCCACCACCAACTCACGCTCACCGGCAGAAAGCACCAGCAGCTCACCCACCCGCTGCGCCGGCTCCACGACAACGGCGTCCAACAGCGTGACCAGATGGCCCGCCAGGCGCTCCATCGTCGATGCATCGAACAGCGCAGTGCTGTACTCGATCTGCCCCGAGAGGGTGTCGTCGCCATCTTCGATCCGGACCGACAGATCGAACTTCGATGGCAGGGCGCCGCCCGGGTTGGTGTACGCGCCACTGTTGACGACATAGCTGAAAAGGACCTGGAAGAGCGGGGTCCGGGACCGGTCCCGCTCGGTGACGAGGTCGTCCACCAGCTGTTCGAACGGCAGGTCCTGGTGGGCGTAGGCGCCCAATGCGGTCTCCCGCACCCGAGCGAGAAGTTCGGTGAACGTCGGGTCGCCGGACAGGTCGGTGCGCAGCACCAACGTGTTCACGAAGAATCCGATCAGGTCTTCCGTCTCGGCGCGGTTGCGGTTCGCGACCGGGGTGCCGACCACCACGTCGTCCGAACCCGCGTACCGGCCCAACAGCACATCGAAGGCCGCCAGGAGCGTCATGAACATCGACGCCCCACACTCCCTCGACAACTCCCGCAATCCCTGAGCCGTCCGCGCCGACACACTGAACCCCTGCACCGCACCCGCAGAAGAACGAACCGCAGGACGCGGCCGGTCGGTAGGCAGGTCAAGCGTCGGTGCGCCGGTCAACTTGTTGCGCCAGTAGGAGAGCTGGCTATCCAGCACGTCTCCGGACATGCATGCGCGCTGCCAGACGGAGAAGTCGGCGTACTGCGCCGGCAGCTCAGGCAGTGGGTTCGTCCGGCCTGCGCGGAAGGCTTCGTAGAGGGCATTCAGCTCACGCTGGAACAGGTGATCCGACCACTCGTCGAAGATCACGTGGTGCGCCACCAGCACAAGAACGTGCTTCTCGTCCGCCACCTGGATCAGGGTGGCTCGGACCAGTGGGCCGTCCGTCAGGTTGAACGGCTTCATCGCATCGGCGTACAGCAACTCCTCCGCGCATGCGTCGGAATCGGCTTCGCCGGACACATCGACCACCGCGAGCGGGAAGGGCCGCGCCGGATCGATCACCTGATGCGGTACACCGTCCGCGTCCGCCACCAGCCGGGTGCGCAGCACCTCGTGCCGCACGACCATCGCGTCCAACGCCGCGGTCAGTGCGGTCACGTCGAGCGGACCGTCGAGACGGATCGGCATCGG
>NZ_JBIURV010000176.1:0-1308 GCF_044741025.1 Streptomyces sp. NPDC088246 | reverse complement strand
TCAGACAGCTCGATGGACTCGGCCTCGGTCATGTTGTTGCTGGTCATCGGTGCATCTTCCGTGATCAGGAGTTACACCGAACGTTTTACAGTCCCTTCGGCGGCGGCTGACGGTCACGTCTGGATGGGCCGTGGACGGGGGAAGAGCGTGAATCGTTCCGGAGCGAACCCCTCCAGACCGGTGAGCGAGATGCGATCGGCGTTGTAGAGGCGGATCTCCACGTTCATAAGGGACTGGAGAGGGGCTAGATCGTAGGCAACGTCTGCGAGAGCGTTGATCCTTAGCAGCTCAAGATTCGGAAACCGGTCCGGGATCAGGTCGAGGCGGATGTCGGACCGAGACACAGAGAGCCCGAGACGATTGACGGTGGCCATGAGGGGGGCGTTGGCGAAGTCGGCGTCGGTGACCTGAAGGCTGGTCAGCTGAGGCAGCTCCGCGAGCTCGGCCCATTCCACTGCGTCCATGACATGGTTGACGACAACGTCTTCGAGCATGGCCCACTGGGTGATGCCGGTGATGGAGGCCTCTATCTGGCCGCCGAGCCAAAGCCTTGTGAGAGTTGGCGAGGCGGGCAGAGTATGCAGCGTTCTCCACGGCAGGACGGTATAGAGCAGCAGTTCACGCAGCTGTGGGAGATTGTTGAGCGCCTGGAAGGAGAAACCCTCAGGCAGGTCCAGCAGGTTCAGCTCCTGCAGGGGCAGTCCGGCGAGATGGTGTAGGCCGTCGACGGGTGTCGAGGGGCCAAGAGCCAACGAGCGCAGCGCGGCCAGAGACCGAACGAACGACAGACTGTGCAGCGAGGGCTCCTCCATGCGCCGGAGGGATAGGGATGTGGTGTGTTCCGGGGAAAGATGCTCGAGGATCTCTGACAGGGTGAGTGCCAGCTCGAACGAGATGAGTTCGATCGGTGTCAGCAGCGGGAGAGCGTCAAACTGCGCACGAGTCCGGACGGTGACATGCAGGCGATCCCGGACAAGGCGGAGGATGTCGCGGGCGTAATCGGCTGCCTCAAAGTTGGTCCAGCCCAGCATCAGTTCGTGGCGCGGCACCGAGGGGGCGACAGTCGGGACGAAATGTTGCAGGTACGCATAAGCTTGGTCGCCGCCCATGGCTGCGGCAGTGCGGAACACGGCAATGATCTCGTCTTCGGGCACTGTCACGTTGGCTGGCCGGGTGGGATGATCTTCGGGTTGATCATGGTGGAGGGGGTTGTCCGTGGGCAGTACGCCGCCGCCGTACAAGGGGCACCGGTACCCAGTCGAGATCATCGCGCACTGCGTGTGGCTGTACTTCCGCTTCCCGCTCAGC
>NZ_JBIURV010000175.1:0-1317 GCF_044741025.1 Streptomyces sp. NPDC088246 | reverse complement strand
TGTCAAGCCCCGGGTTTCGTGGAGAGTGAGTTAGCTGGTTTTCTGGAGTGATGCTGGGGGGTGGGCCGCGTAGTGGGCGGCTTCGTGCTCGGCGGGGGTGACGTGACCGAGTTCGCCGTGCAGGCGACTCTGGTTGAACCAGCCGATGTACTCGGCGACGGCGATCTCGACGTCGTTGATGGACGTCCAGGGGCCCTTGTTGCGGATCAGTTCGGCCTTGAAGAGGCTGTTGAACGCCTCGGCGAGGGCGTTGTCATACGAGTCGCCCTTGGAACCGACCGAGGCCACGGCCGCCTCGTCGGCGAGGCGTTCGGTGTAGCGAATGGCACGGTATTGAACGCCGCGGTCGGAGTGGTGCGTGAGGCCGGTGAGGTCGGCGCCGGTGTGCCGACGGCGCCAGATCGCCATGTCCAGCGCGTGAAGGGCGAGGTCGGTGTAGAGGCTGGTGGCGACCTGCCAGCCGACGACCATGCGGGAGAAGACGTCGATGACGAAGGCCGCGTAGACCCAGCCGGAGAACGTTCTGATGTAGGTGATGTCGGCAACCCACAACTGGTTCGGGGTAGTTGCGGTGAACTGCCGCTCGACCAGATCGGCCGGACGGTCGGTCTCCGGAGCAGGGCGGGTGGTGCGCGGGCCCTTGGCCCGGATCACGCCGCGAAGCCCCGCCTGACGCATGAGGCGTTCGACCGTGCAGCGGGCCACCTCGACTCCCTCGCGGACCAGGGCGGTGTGGACCTTGCGGGCTCCGTAGACACCGTAGTTGTCGGCGTGGATCCGGCGTATCTCCTGGGTGAGTTGCTCGTCGCGCAGGCTGCGGGCCGACGGCGGACGGGTGTGGGCAGCGTAGTAGGTGCTCGGCGCGATCGGCGCGTCCGTCTCGGCGAGGACGTCGCAGATCGGCTGGACGCCGAACGTCTCCTTGTACTGGTCGATGTAGGCGACCTTCATCGCAGTGGACGGTCCAGCTCCGCGGCGAAGAAAGCCGAGGCGGACTTCAGTATCGCGTTCGCCCGCCGCAGTTCCTTCACCTCCCGCTCCAGCTCCGCGATCCGGGCAGCCTCCGAACTGGTAGTCCCGGGCACGACTCCCTCGTCGATCTCGGCCCGTTTCACCCAGCCGCGCAGGGCCTCGGGGTGCACGTCCAGCTGGTCGGCGATCCGCTTGATCGCTCCGGCCCGGCCGGCCGGGTCCTTGCGGGCCTCGATGGCCAGACGCGTCGCGCGTTCACGCAGTTCGTCGGGGTACTTACGGGGAGCAGCCATGATCGGCATCCTTCCGGGTCTTGATGATCTCCATCAAACCCGGGGCGGTTCA
>NZ_JBIURV010000174.1:0-1381 GCF_044741025.1 Streptomyces sp. NPDC088246 | reverse complement strand
GGGACTGTAAAACGTTCGGTGTAACTCCTGATCACGGAAGATGCACCGATGACCAGCAACAACATGACCGAGGCCGAGTCCATCGAGCTGTCTGAGGCGGTGCCGGCGAAGTCTGTGGACGACCGGCTGATTGACGAGCTGGTGAGCCGGGCTCAGGCCGAGGGACTTCAGTTGACCGGGGAGGGCGGACTGCTCCAGCAGCTGACCAAGCGGCTGTTGGAGTCCGCCCTCGAGGGCGAGATCACCGACCACCTCGGCTATGACAAGCACGATCCCGCCGGGAAGAACGGCGGCAACTCGCGCAACGGAACCCGCACCAAGACCGTACTGACCGATGTCGGCCCGGTGGAGATAACCGTGCCCCGCGACCGCGAGGGTTCCTTCGAGCCGAAGATCGTCAAGAAGCGGCAGAAGCGTCTGTCCGGCGTGGACGAGATGGTCATCTCGCTCGCGGCGAAGGGCCTGACCACCGGCGAGGTCCAGGCCCACCTCGCCGAGGTCTACGGCGCCGACGTCTCCCGCCAGACGATCTCCACGATCACCGACAAGGTCCTCGAGGGCATGGCCGAATGGCAGAACCGGCCCCTGGACGCCGTCTACCCGGTGGTCTTCATCGACGCGATCCACGTGAAGATCCGCGACGGCGCGGTGGCGAACCGGCCCATCTACGTGGCCCTGGCGGTCACGGCCGAGGGCCGGCGCGACATCCTCGGGCTGTGGGCCGGCGACGGTGGCGAGGGCGCCAAGCACTGGATGCACATCCTCACCGAGATCAAGAACCGCGGCGTGAACGACGTTCTCATGCTGGTCTGCGACGGGCTCAAGGGCCTTCCCGACGCCGTCGAGGCTGTCTGGCCGAAGACGATCGTGCAGACTTGCGTGGTCCACCTGCTGCGGAACTCATTCCGCTATGCCGCCCGCCAGGACTGGGACAAGATTGCCAAGCTCCTCAAGCCCGTCTATACCGCGGCGACCGAGGAGGCCGCACTCGGGCGGTTCGCCGAGTTCGCCGACGCCTGGGGCCGGAAGTATCCCGCGATCGTGCGGCTCTGGGAGAACGCGTGGGAGGAGTTCACCCCGTTCCTCCGCTTCGACACCGAGATCCGCCGCATCGTCTGCACGACGAACGCGATCGAGTCCGTGAACGCGCGGATCCGACGGGCGGTGAAAGCCCGCGGCCACTTCCCGAACGAGCAGGCCGCCCTGAAGTGCGTCTACATGGCGATCATGTCCCTGGACCCCACCGGGAAGGGCCAGGCCCGCTGGACCATGCGCTGGAAGACCGCACTGAACGCCTTCGACATCACCTTCGACGGCCGACTCTCCGCAGCCCGACAGTAACCCTCAACAACCCGAGTTACACCGTTCTTTTGACAGACCC
>NZ_JBIURV010000173.1:0-1393 GCF_044741025.1 Streptomyces sp. NPDC088246 | reverse complement strand
GGGCTGCGCTGGATGCGATCGTGACCCGGCACGAGGTGCTGCGGACCCGCCTCGTCGCCGGCCCGGACGGAGTCGCGCACCAGGTCATCGACCCGCCCGCACCCATGCCCGTCCCGGTCTTCGACCTTTCCGGCAGCCTGGATCCGCAGGGCGCCGCGAACGACATGGTCACGAAGGATGCTCTGACGCCGTTCGACCTGGCGAACGGGCCCCTGCTGCGGGCAACCCTCGTCAGGCTCTCGCCTGACGAGCACATCCTCTCCCTGGTCATCCACCATGTCGTCTTCGACGAGTGGTCGGACCGTGTCTTCCAGCGCGAGCTGTCCGCACTCTACGAGGCGTTCCGCGCGGGTGAGCCGAACCCGCTGCCGCCGCTCGCGTTCCAGTACGCCGACGTCGTCGCCTGGCAGCGCCAATGGCTGACCGGCGACGTACTCGACTCTCATCTCTCTTACTGGCGCGGCAAGTTGGGGGGTGCTCCCGATCTGGAGCTGCCGACCGACCGGCCGCGGCCGGCCGTGCGATCCACCGAGGGAGCCGTGGTGCGGTTCAGTGCTCCCGCAGGTACGGCGGAGGCACTGAAGGCACTGTCCCGTGAGCACGGCACGACGATGTTCATGACGCTGCTCGCTGCCTTCGACGTGCTCATGAGCCGGTACACCCGCTCCGACGACATCGTCGTGAGTACACCGGTCGCGAACCGGAACCGTGCCGAGACCGAGGACCTGATCGGTTTCTTCGTCAACACCCTCGTCATGCGCACCGACCTGTCCGGCAACCCCACGTTCACCGAACTCCTCGGCAGAGTGCGTGGGACCGCACTCGGTGCGTACGCGCACCAGGACCTGCCGTTCGAGCAGGTGGTGGACGCCATGGCGGATGTACGGGACCGTACCCGTAGCCCGCTCGCCCGCGTCTCCTTCAACTACGCGGCCGAGGCCGTAGGCACGTCGCCCTCCGACCGGGAGAGGGCCGGTGGAGCCGGCATGGGCATCGAAACCGGCACGGGTCTGCTGCCGGTTCAGTTCGACATGGTCGTGGCGCTGGGGGAGGACGACGGTGCCCTGACCGGAGAAATCCAGTACAGCACCGCGTTGTTCGACGCGGTGACGGTCGAGCGGATGGCGGGGCACATGGTGACGTTGCTGGGATCTGTCGGCGCGAACGCCGAGATGCCGGTGGGCGAGCTGCCGGTACTGACGGAGGCGGAGCATGAGCAGGTCGTACGTGAGTGGAACGCGACGGTCGAGCCGCTGCCCGTGGTGGGTGGGGTGCATGAGCTGATTGCCGCGCGTGCGGGGTCGATGCCGGGTGCGGTGGCGGTGGTCTGCGGTGAGGTGTCGGTCGAGTACGGGGAGTTGATGGGCCGGGCGAATCGTCTGGCGCATTACCT
>NZ_JBIURV010000172.1:0-1450 GCF_044741025.1 Streptomyces sp. NPDC088246 | reverse complement strand
CTAGTAGTGCTTGGTCATGTGCGGTCTGCGATGGCGTGTCTTCTTGATGGGTCGTGTCGTTGACAGGACGTGCTGAGTGGGGAGTTGGCTGCGGTCCGGTGTGATCTGGAGGACTTCGCGGCGGAGATGTTCGAGCCGTTCGCGCGAGCGGATCAGCGTCGGTGGGGTGGGGTCTATCTGCGGGGCCTGCTGCTGGACGGCGGGCGCAAGTCGGTGGAACCGATGGCCGCCCGCCTGGGCGAAGACGGGAACCGGCAGGCGCTGGCCCACTTCATCACCTCCAGCCCGTGGGATGCGGCGCATGTGCGGGCCCGTCTGGCCTGGCGTATGCAGCCGGTCGTCAAGCCCACCGCGTTGATCATCGATGACACCGGGTTCCTCAAGGACGGGGATGCGTCGGCGTGTGTGACCCGGCAGTACACCGGCACTGCGGGCAAGGTCACCAACTGCCAGGCCGGGGTGTCGCTGCACCTGGCTTCCAACGGCGCCTCGGCGGCGGTGAACTGGCGTCTGTTCCTGCCCGGGAGCTGGGATCCCGCCTCGCCGAAGGCCGATCAGGCCAAAGTGGCTCGCCGTGGCAAGTGCGCCATCCCTGCCCAGGTGGGCCATGTCGAGAAGTGGCAGCTGGCCCTCGACATGATCGACGAGACGCGGTCCTGGGGCATCGAGGTGCCCCAGGTCATCGCCGACGGCGGCTATGGTGACACCGCCGCCTTCCGGCTCGGCCTGGAAGAACGCGGTCTCGATTACGTGGTGGGCATCTCGACCTCGACCACCGCACAGCCCGAGGACGCACAGCCGTCTGCCCCGGCCTACACAGGCCGGGGCAGACGGCCGGTTCCTGCCTACCCCGAGCCGGCCCGGAGGGTGAAGAGCCTGGTCATCGCGGCCGGAAAGTCTTCCGCGCGGCCGGTGCAGTGGAGGGAGGGATCACGGCCGGGCAGTGGCCGCAGCGGGCACAAACGCAGGTACTCGCGCTTCGTGGCCCTGCGGATCCGGCCCGCCGGACGCGAGATCCGCAAGGCCACGGCCGCCACCGAGCTTCCGGTCCGCTGGTTGCTGGCCGAATGGCCCGCCGACCAGGACGAGCCCGTGCAGTTCTGGCTCTCCAACCTGCCCGCAACCACCCCGTTGCCCGTCCTCGTGCGCACCGCGAAGCTCCGCTGGCGCATCGAGAACGACTACCGCGAGATGAAACAGGCCCTGGGCCTGGCCCACTTCGAAGGCCGAACCTGGCCAGGCTGGCACCACCACGTCACCCTCGTCTCGGTCGCCCACGCCTTCTGCACCCTGCAGCGACTGAGCCGATCCCCAAAAGAGACGGCGTCGGCCTGAGCCTCTACCGAGTCGTCCA
Source organism: Streptomyces sp. NPDC088246 (assembly GCF_044741025.1). Taxonomy (NCBI): domain Bacteria; kingdom Bacillati; phylum Actinomycetota; class Actinomycetes; order Kitasatosporales; family Streptomycetaceae; genus Streptomyces; species Streptomyces sp. NPDC088246. The sequence goes on along the minus strand of NZ_JBIURV010000172.1, from coordinate 96 downwards.
CGAGCTGCAGATACTCCTCGCGATCTGGACCGGCGCCTGCCCCACCTGTCACCGCAACATGCCAGACCCCGCACCAACATGACCAAGCACTACTAG
>NZ_JBIURV010000171.1:0-1475 GCF_044741025.1 Streptomyces sp. NPDC088246 | reverse complement strand
CAATACCGGTGACTTTGCAGGTGCTGGCTCGTTGAGTTGGTGTGCCAAGGCCAGGACAGTTGAAGGCAGTTGAGAGTGATCGGTTTTCGGATCGCATCGCTCTGGGAGTGCTCACGCGTGCGTTTCCGCCGGAGCTGGTGGATGAGGTGGTGGCGGGGTGCGGACGCACGGAGGAACGTCGGCGCCTGCTTCCCGCACGGGTGGTGATGTATTTCGTGCTGGCGATGTGCCTGTTCTCGGGGCAGGGATATGAGGAGGTCGGACGGCTTCTCACCCAGGGCCTGGAACGGGAACGCCGCTGGTCGAAGACGTGGCGGGTACCCACCAGCGGGGCGATCGGACGGGCCCGGCTCCGGCTGGGGGCACAACCGGTGAAGGCGTTGTTCGCCCGGGTCTGCCGGCCCGTGGCGGTCCCGGCGACGCCGGGAGCCTGGTTTCGGGGTCTGCGGTTGGTATCGGTGGACGGCACGACCTTCGACCTTCCCGATACGGAGGCGAACGCCGCCTTCTTCGGGCGGCCGGGAACGGGGCGTGGGCAGGGCAGGAGCGCGTATCCGCAGGCCAGGGCCGTGGCCCTGGTCGAGTGCGGTACCCACGCCGTGTTCGCCGCCGACGTCGCGCCGCTGGCGGTGCACGAGACGGCCCTGGCCCGCCGCCTGTTCCCCTCGCTGACCAGGGGAATGCTGCTCCTGGCAGATCGGGGCTTCCTCGGCTTCGACCTGTGGCAGGCCGCCGCGGCGACCGGCGCGGACCTGCTGTGGCGGGTCAGGAGCAACGCGGTCCTGCCCGTGGTGACCGCGCTGCCCGATGGCTCCTACCTGTCGGAGATCGTTGCCGCCCGGGACAAGAACCGGCGAGCTGACCCGGCACCGGTCCGCGTGATCGAATACACCCTGGGCCCACGTGGAGAAGGCACCGTCTACCGGCTGGTCACCACGCTCCTGGACCCGGCCACCGCACCGGCCACGGAACTGGCCGCGCTCTATGCCGAGCGCTGGGAGATCGAGACCACCCTCGATGAGATCAAAACCCACCTGGGCGGTCCCCGCTTCGTCCTGCGCTCCCAGCATCCGGCCGGGGTGGAGCAGGAGATCTTCGCGTTCCTCCTGGTGCATCACGCGCTGCGCGACCTCATGCACCAGGCGGCCCAGCTGGAGAGAGAGGACCCGGACCGGATGTCCTTCACCCGCACCTTGCGCGTCGTCCGCCGGCAGACCACCAGCCAGGCGGGGCTTTCCCCCCTCCCGGCTCACCAAGGCGCTGACGCAGACCCTGCATGAAATCACCGAACGTCTCCTGGAACCACGACGGTTACGGTCCAACCCGCGAGTGATCAAACGCAAAATGTCCAACTGGGCACTCAAACGCACCGAACACAACAACCCGCCTCGCCCGGACACCCCCGTCATCACCCTCGTCGAGCCCACCAAAACAGCCCCAACCCCACGAGTGAAGCCCTAAAACACCGGTATTGC
>NZ_JBIURV010000170.1:0-1648 GCF_044741025.1 Streptomyces sp. NPDC088246 | reverse complement strand
GCCCCTATCTGTTTCGTCAAGCCTGGCGGGGCTGGTTCGTAGGGGTTGGTCCTGGTTTTCGGGAACGTCCCGCGAAGCGGGACGTTCCCGGCGGATCGGGTGCCTGGTGAGCAGCTCGGTGGCTGGCAGGACGGGGGTGGCCGTGCCGGCATGCGGACGTGAGGAGGGCTGAAGGGCAGAGGGATGGGGTGTCAGGCTGCGAGGTCGACGTCGCTCGGAGTGCGTGGTTCGTAGAGGGCGCCGGTGCGGATCATCGCGTGGATGACGTTCACGCGTTGCCGGGCCAGGCGGAGGACCGCCTGAGTGTGGGTCTTGCCGCGTGCGCGCTGGCGGTCGTAGTAGATCCGGGAGGACGGGTCGCTCTTGCAGCCGATCGCGGCGAACGCGGCCTGGAACAAGGCACGTTTGAGGAGCCGGTTGCCGCGGTGGGGTGCGTGCTCACCGCGGATGGAGGTGCCCGAGGACTTCGTGGCGGGGGCGAGTCCGGCATAGGAGGCGAGGTGTCCGGCGGTGGGGAAGCCGGTGCCGTCACCGATCGCGACGATCACCGCGGCCGTGGTCCTGACGCCCAGACCGGGCAGCGACGTCAGGAGATGGAAAAGAGGGAGGGCCTCCAGCAGGGCGGCGATCTCCTGCTCGGTGGCCTGACGCTGGGTATGGGCGGCGGCGAGCTGGGCGGCCAGGCCCGGCACGATCAGCGCGGACGCCTCGGTGCCGGGAACAACCAGGGTCTGCTCGGCAAGCGCGTCGTAGATCTCGGTGGTGAGGTGGTGGGCCTTGCGCGAGCCGTGTGCCTTCAGCAGAGCCTCGCACCGCGTGCGGCCGAGCTTCTTCAGCCTGGCCGGCGAGCCGTGCCTGGCCAGGAGGGCCAGGACGTAGGGGTAGGCCAGGCGCGGGCCGAGCACGCGCTCGAGGGAAGGATGGATCTGGGAGAGCAGACCACGCAGCCGGTTGGTGGTGCGGTTGACCTCGCCGGCCAGGTCGTTGTCGTAGCCGGTGAGCATCGTCAGCTCGGCCAGCACCTCGTCGTCGCGGTCCACCGCACGCAGGGTGTGCGGCATGGACCGGGCGGTCTCCGCGATCACGAACGCGTCGCGGGCATCGGTCTTGGCCTCGCCCGGGTGAAGGTCGGCAGCCCGCCGCATCGACAACCCGGGCAGGTAGGCGACCCGGCAGCCCGCCGCGCGGGCTGCCGTCAACGGCAACGCGCCGATGTTGGCGACCTGGTCCACGATCACCAAAACGGTGCCGAACTTCGCCACCAGTTTGGTGAACAGCTCCAGCAGCTTCGGCTCGGTGTTGGGCAGCCGTTTGTCGTGCACGGTTCTGCCGTCCGCGGTCCGGCCGTGGGCGTGGTGGAACTCCTTACCCAGGTCCAGACCGAGGAAGAGATCTGTCGCGGTCGTGTCGACCATGTGCGCGTGCCCCTCGCCTCTCGTCTCCTCAACTCCCAGCCGTCCCTGCGGCACCACACGCCGGCAACCACGTTACGCAGACATCCCCACCCGCAAAGCGGTCCGGCATTGCGCCGGACCAGGCGGTCGTCAGGCCCCTCATCAGCGGTCAAGCGGTGCCCCGAAGCCCGGCGGCAACACCCCCCAGGTCATCGACTTCGACAGGGGGCACACAGCCATACCGGACCCGGGGG
>NZ_JBIURV010000169.1:0-1668 GCF_044741025.1 Streptomyces sp. NPDC088246 | reverse complement strand
GCCAGGCGCTGCACCGTCGCCGCGCCGAACAGGGCGGTGCAGTACTGCACCTCGCCCACCAGACCATCGCCGCTGTCCCCCACCCTGACCGCCAGATCGACACTCACCAGCATGGGACGGCTGGCCGAGTACTCAGCGGTGAGGTCAGCGCCGCCCTCCCAGAGGAGGTCGGAACTCCGGTGGACCGTGCCCGTCGCCGTTTCCGCGGTGTCGTAGTTGAAGAGGACTTGGAAGAGCGGGCTGCGTGACCGGTCGCGTTCGACGACCAGCTCGTCCACGAGCTGCTCGAACGGCAGGTCCTGGTGGGCGTACGCACCGAGTGCGGTCTCGCGCACCCGACCCAGGAGCTCACCGAACGTGGGGTCGCCTGACAGGTCCGTGCGCATGACGAGCGTGTTGACGAAGAAGCCGATGAGGCTCTCGGTCTCGCTCCGGTTCCGGTTTGCGACCGGGGTGCCGACCACCACGTCGTCGGTGTTCGCATACCGCCCCAGCAGGAGGCTGAAGGCTGCCAGCAAGGTCATCGACATGGTCACGCCGTGCGCGCGTGAGAGGGCACGCAACCGCCTCGCCGCTTCCACGGACACGCGGAACTCGACGACTCCGCCGTCCGCCGATCGGACCGGGGGGCGTGGGCGGTCGGTGGGGAGTTCGAGGGTGGGTATGCCGCTGAGCCGGTCGCGCCAGTAGGCGAGCTGGGTGTCGAGGACGTCGCCGGTCAGCCACTGGCGCTGCCAGACCGCGAAGTCGGCGTACTGGATCTCCAGCGGCGGCAGCGGGTCCGGGGCACCCGCGCGGAACGCCTCGTACAGGGCGACGAGTTCGCGGCGCAGGATGCGTCCCGACCACTCGTCCGACACCACGTGGTGCATGGACAGCGCCAGCACGTGCTCCTGTGCGGCGACCCTGATCAGGGTCGCCCGCAGCAGCGGCCCGCGCGCCAGGTCGAACGGCACCTGCGCATCCGCCGCGACCACGCCCCGCACCGCGACCACCGGGTCCGCACCCGCCGGCACCTCCACCACCCGCAGCTCGAACGGCGCCGGCTCATCGATCACCTGATGCGCCACACCCTCCGCGTCCGCCACCAGACGCGTCCGCAGCACCTCGTGCCGCGCCACCACCCCACCCAACGCCGCACGCAACGCCGCCACGTCCAGGGCGCCTCGCAGGCGCAGGTGCAGCGGGGAGATGTACTCGGCGGAGCCGGGGTCGAACTGGTCGAGGAACCAGAGGCGCTGCTGGGCGAAGGAGGCAGGGATCGTCCGCTCCCGGTCGATCCGTGTCACGGGCGGCGCCACGTCACGGGCGGAACGCTCGACGACCGCGGCCAGGCCGCGCAGCGTCGGCTCGTTGAAGAGTGCCGAGAGCGGCACCTTGACGCCGAACACCTCGCGGATACGGGAGACCGCCTGTGTGGCGACCAGCGAGTGGCCGCCCAGGTCGAAGAAGTTGTCGTCCACGCCGACCCGGTCCACGCCGAGGACCTCGGCCCAGGCGTCGGCCAGGAGTTCCTCGGTCGTGGTGACCGGGGACATGAATTCGTCGAGGTCGGACTGGTCGACGTGCGGTTCGGGCAGTGCTGCGTGGTCGAGTTTGCCGTTGGCGGTCAGCGGGAGTTCGCTCAGCTCCACGAATACCGACGGAACCATGTACTCCGGCAACCGC
>NZ_JBIURV010000168.1:0-1787 GCF_044741025.1 Streptomyces sp. NPDC088246 | reverse complement strand
ATCCTGCCCAACAGCTACTGCCTGCTGCCGCCCACTCGGTCCTGCGACAAGGGAAACGCCTGCCATGGCTGCGACCACTTCGCCACCGACCGCACCTTCCTGCCGGACATCCAGCGCCAACTCGCCGAAACCCAGTCTCTGGTCGCCACCCGGCAGGCCCGACACACCGAGCGGTACGGCGAGCCGATGAGCGGGACAAACGTCTGGATGGAACAGCGCAAGGCCGAGATTCGCAGCATGGAGCTGGAGATCATCGCCCTCGAAGCCCAGCCAGCCGACAGCACCACCGTCGTCCGCGGCGCCGGCGTGCTCGGTCGCACCGGCTACCAGGACGCCGCTGGCACCTCGGACAGCAAAGGGGCATCACGCTCATGAACAAACGGCCGGATGAAACGGCCCCGGAAGCCGTGGCTCCTGCTGACCGGCGGATCGCTGCCCTGCGGCAGGCCGCACAGGACAAGCACCGGCAGGCCGTCCAACGGGCGGAGGCGGGCATTCGAAGGCTGATCAAGGAGGGCGAAGAGATCAACTTCCGGGCCGTCGCTCGTGCGGCGGAGGTCAGCCTGGACTTCCTCTATGCCCACACCGACCTGCGGAAACGCATCGAGACCCTGCGCGGCCAGCAACGGACCGCAGACCGGCCTGCCCCTCAGGCACCCTCAGTCGATGACGGCACGGTTATCCATACCCTTACCGAGGCCCTTCGTCGTGAGCGCACCACCCACCGCGAGCGCGTCCAAGAACTCGAACAGCGACTGGCCGCCGCACACGGCGAGATCCTGCGCTTGCAACGCGTGATCCAGTCGAATGGCCCGGGACTGTGAATACTCGCCAGGCTGCGGAGCCTATGAACCCGAGGGCAAGCCGAGAACACTGTGCTCCACCACGCCCGCAGGAAGATCGCTTCTCCCCGAAGTCCGAGCAGTCAACTCCACGAGACCGGCCCGAAGGTCAGCGGCGGGCTCACCAAGGATGATCGCGCTGATGATCAGTTCCATCATCAGACAGTCGTACTCGTCGCCCGTCCTTCGATAGCGCTCCACATCAGCCTCCACCACAGCAGAGGCGATCCTCCTGCCCCCACCAGTCACGAGGGCAAGGGACGCCTCATAGACGCCGTGACCGGTCCAACTCCGGTGCATGAAAAGGACATCGCCTTCGACGAAGACGTTCCACTTCTCATCCATGTCCCGGGCTCGATATCCGCGTTGGATCCGGTCCCAGTCCTCGTCAGTCCAGACACGATCCGGCAACTGAGACACCGGCCGGGGCGTGCTGATCGGATGGAGGCGCCGGAACGACTCTCGGGTGAGCGGGCATCGGCAGTCATGGCGTGATCCTACGGCTGCACTACTCGAACACGACAGCGACTTACCTCCAAGAGCAACTGCCCTGGGCAAAGGGTGAACCTCTGCCACCTTCCGGACGCATCCGCAGCGTCCTGAACAGCGATTTTGCACGACTCCCTCACCGCTACCCCAGATAACTGCGGGCGTTCGACTTCGACGCCAACCCGAACATCGACGCGGCCGCCGTCCATACCCTCGCCAGCTGCGAATGGATCAAGAAGAGCCAGCCGCTCTGCCTGATCGGCGACTCCGGCACCGGCAAGTCCCACATGCTCATCGCCCTGGGCACCGAGGCCGCCATGAAGGGCTACCGTGTCCGCTACACGCTCGCCACGAAGCTGGTGAACGAGCTGGTCGAGGCAGCCGACGAGAAGCAGCTGAACAAGACCATCGCACGCTACGGCCGCGTCGACCTCCTCTGCATCGACGAAATCGGCT
>NZ_JBIURV010000167.1:0-1853 GCF_044741025.1 Streptomyces sp. NPDC088246 | reverse complement strand
GCCGAGCAGACGGACGGCATCCCGCCGGTCAGCGAGCTCCGAGACTTCGCGAGCAACCGCCTGCCCGCCTTCATGATCCCCTCCGCGTTCGTGGAAATCGCGACGCTGCCGCTCACCCCCAACGGCAAGCTCGACCGTACGGCACTCCCCGAACCCGACGGCGCGCGCTCCCCGGACGGCCTCGTGGTGCCGGGTACTGCCACCGAGGAGCTGCTCGCCGACATCTGGGCTCAGCTCCTCGGCCTGGAGCGGGTCGGGGTAACGGACAACTTCTTCGAGCTCGGCGGGCATTCGCTTCTCGCCACCCAGGTGGTTTCGCGCATCCGGGACGTGTTCGGCACCGACATTCCCGTAGCGGCGATGTTCGATCACCCGACGGTCGCCGGGCTGGCCGCGGTTCTCGCTGCCTCCACGTCCGGTGCGACCGCGCCGGAATGGACGGTCGTCAGCAGGGATGACGCACTGCCGTTGTCGTTCGCGCAGCAGCGTCTGTGGTTCCTGGACCAGCTGGCGCCCGGATCGGTCGAGTACAACCTTCCGATGTACCTCCCCTGGGACGGGAACCTGGACGTCGCGATCCTCGGCCAGGCGCTCACCTCCGTGGTGGCGCGCCACGAGGTGCTGCGGACCCGTCTTGTGGCGGACACCGACGGCGTGGCCCATCAGGTGATCGATCCGCCCACCGAGTTCCCGCTACCCGTCGTGGACCTCTCCGGGAGCGCCGAGCCGGTGCGCGAAGCGGAGCGGCTGGCGTTCCAGGACACCATGGCACCGTTCCGTCTCGCTGATGGTCCCCTGGTCCGGGCCACCTTGATACGGCTCGGTGAGGGACAGCATCTACTGGCACTGATGATGCATCACGTGGTGTCCGACGAGTGGTCGGCGCGGATCCTGCGACGGGAACTCATCGCACTGTACGAGGCGTTCCGCGCGGGTGAGCCGAACCCGCTGCCGCCGCTCGCGGTGCAGTACGCCGACTTCGCGGCCTGGCAGCGGCAATGGCTCGACGGCGAGGTCCTTGAGGGACAACTGGCGTACTGGAAGAAGCGGCTGGCCGACGTAGCCGCACTGGATCTGCCCACTGACCGGCCGCGCCCGCCGGTGCGGTCCACCGAGGGGGCGATGGCCCCGTTCACCGTGCCGGCGGAGACGGCGGAGGCGCTGCGCACGCTGTCCCGTACCAACGGCACGACGATGTTCATGACGCTGCTGGCAGCCTTCAGCGTGCTGCTCGGGCGGTACGCGGACTCGGACGATGTGGTCGTGGGCACGCCGGTGGCGAACCGGAACCGCGCCGAGACGGAGGAGCTGATCGGCTTCTTCGTCAACACCCTGGTGATGCGCGGCGACCTGTCGGGCAACCCGTCGTTCTCGGATCTGCTCGGTCGTGTGCGGGACATGGCCCTGGGCGCGTACGCGCATCAGGACGTTCCGTTCGAGCAGCTGGTGGACGAACTCGTCACGGAGCGCGACCGGTCGCGCAGCCCGCTCTTCCAGGTGTTTTTCAGCTACGGAGCCGGCGAGGGCGAGGAGGTCCGCGGCACGGCCGACGCCGAGGCGGGCCCCGGAAGCCCTGCCGGCCAGGTGGCGGCCGTCTTCGACCTGTGGCTGATGCTGGAGGAGTCCGGCGACGGCACGCTCAAGGCAGGCATCCAGTACAGCACCGCACTGTTCGACGCGGCGACGGTGGAGCGGATGGCGGGCCACTTGGTCACGCTGCTGAACGCTGTCGCCGTTGACGCGGAGCAGGCGATCGGCGAGCTGTCGGTGTTGTCGTCGGGTGAGCGGGATGTGGTGGTGCGTGGGTGGAATGACACGGATGTGGAGGTGTCCGGGGTTGGTGGGGTGCATGG
>NZ_JBIURV010000166.1:0-1859 GCF_044741025.1 Streptomyces sp. NPDC088246 | reverse complement strand
CCCTTGGCCCGCTGGTCCCGACGCGCCAACGAGCCCAGCATCTCGGCCGCGAACGCCTCCAGACGCGGACGGACCTCTTCCATCTCCTCAGGAGTCACAACTGAAAGAAGATCACAATCTATCCAACGAGGATCACTTGGGGTACCTAACAAAGCCCTACTAGGTGCAATACCGGTGATTTAGGTCTTTTTCCGGGAGGTCGGGGCTGGTTTGGTGGGTCCGACGAGGGTGATGACTGGGGTGTCCAGCCTGGGCTGGTTGTTGTGTTCGGTGCATTTGAGGGCCCAGTTGGACATCTTGCGTTTGATGACACGGGGATTGGAGCGTAACCGCCTTGGTTCCAGGAGCCGTTGACCGATTTCAAGCAGAGTCTGTGCGAGGGCCCGCGTGAGTCGGGAGGGGGGAAAAACCCGCCTGGGCGGTGACCTGGCGGCGGACAACGCGCACGGCGCGCGTGAAAGAGATCCGGTCCGGATCGTGTCCCTGCTGTCGTGCGGCTCCGTGCATGAGGTCCCGCACGGCATGGTGAACGAGGAGGAACGCGAAGATCTCCTGCTCGGCCCCGGCCGGGTGCTGGGAGCGCAAGACCAGCCGTGGCCCGCCCAGGTGGGTCTTGATCTCGTCCAGCGTGGTCTCGATCTCCCAGCGTTCGGCGTAGAGCGCGGCAAGTTCCGCCGCTGGCGCAGTGTCCGGGTCGAGGAGGGTGGTGACCAGCCGGTAGACGGCGTCCTTCCCGCGTGGGCCAAGGGTGTACTCGATGACGCGGACCCGGGCCGGGTCGGCCCGCCGGTTCTTGTCACGGGCGGCGACGATCTCCGACAGGTAGGAACCATCGGGCAGCGACGTCACCACAGGCAGCACCGCGTTGCTCCTGACCCGCCAGAGCAGGTCGGCGCCGGTTGCCGCGGCGGCCCGCCACAGGTCGAACCCGAGGAACCCTCGGTCTGCCATCAGCAGCATCCCCCCGGTCAACGACGAGAACAGGCGCCCGGCCAGCACGGTCTCGTGCACCGCCAGCGGACCGACCTCGGCAGCAAAGACCGCATGAGTGCCGCACTCGACCAGAGCCGCAACCCTGGCCTGCGGATAGGCACTCCTGCCCTGACCACGGCCGGTCCCCGGACGCCCGAAAAACCCGGCATTCGCCACCGTGTCCGGCAGATCGAACGTCGTCCCGTCCACAGCCACCAACCGCAGCCCCCGAAACCACGCGCCCCGCGACCCCGGGACCGCCACCGGCCGGCACACCCGGGCGAACAACGCCTTCAACACCTCCGGCCCCAGCCGCAGCCGCGCCCGCCCAATCGCTCCGCTCGTAGGCACCCGCCACCCCTTTGCCCAGCGGCCCTGGCGCTCCAGACCCTGCGTGAGAAGACGCCCGACCTCCTCATACCCCTGCCCCGAAAACAGGCACATCGCCAGCACGAAATACACCACCACCCGTGCCGGAAGCAGCCGCTGGCGCTGCTCAACACGCCCGCACCCCGCCACCACCTCGTCCACCAGATCAGGCGTAAACGCACGCGTTAACACTCCGAGAGCGATGCGATCCGAAAACCGCTCGCCCCCGACCGACTTCACCTGTCCCGGCCTTGGCACACTCAACACAACGAACCGACACCCTCAAAGTCACCGGTATTGCTACTAGTGTCCTGCGCCGGGAGTTCGTTGATTAAGTAGGCTGTTCCCATGGCGAAGATGGGGCGGCCGATGGCCGAGCTGGTGTTGTCCGAGGAGGAGCGGGCGACGCTGGTGCGCTGGTCGCGGCGAGCGAAGTCCTCGCAGGCGTTGGCTCAGCGGTGCCGGATCGTGCTGGGGTGTGCGGACGGCAAGACCAACCGGCAGGTTGCCGACGAGCT
>NZ_JBIURV010000165.1:0-1889 GCF_044741025.1 Streptomyces sp. NPDC088246 | reverse complement strand
ATCACCTGCGGGCGGCTGGTGTGGGTGCGGAGTCCGTGGTCGCCGTGTGTCTGGAGCGTGGGCTGGACTTGGTGGTCGCGGGGCTTGCGGTGTGGCAGGCAGGGGCGGCGTATCTGCCGCTGGATGCTGAGTTCCCTTCCGACCGGTTGGGGTTCATGCTGGCGGACAGTGGGGCGAGTGTGCTGGTGGGGCATCGGTCCGTGGCCGGTGGTCTGCCGCTGGAGGCGGTGGGTTCGGTGGTGTGGCTGGACGACACCGCGACTCGTTCGGTGCTGGAAGGTCTTCCTTCCGCCTCGCCGGCTGTGCCGTGTGTTGCTGATCAGTTGGCGTATGTGCTGTATACGTCTGGGTCGACTGGGCGGCCGAAGGGTGTGTTGGTGGGGCATGGCGGTTTGGTGAGTTTTCTGGGTGGGATGGCGGTGCGTCCGGGGTTGGGGGCGGGTGATGTGCTGTTGGCGGTGACGACCTGGGGCTTTGACATTGCCGGGTTGGAGTTGTGGTTGCCGTTGGTGGTGGGTGGGTGTGTGGTGGTGGCTGGCCGTGAGGTGGTCGGTGATCCGGGTGTGTTGGTGGGTGAGTTGGTGCGGTGGGGTGTGTCGGTGATGCAGGCGACGCCTGTGACGTGGCAGATGCTGGTGGCTGATGGGTGGGCCGGCTCGCCGGGGTTGGTGGCGTTGTGTGGTGGTGAGGCGTTGCCTGTTGGGTTGGCGGGGGCGTTGGTGGAGTGTGTGGGCTCGGTGTGGAACATGTACGGGCCGACGGAGACGACGATCTGGTCGGCGTGCGAGCGCGTGACGGGGGAGGGGGTGCCGGGGATCGGGTCGCCGATCGCGAACACGCGGGTGTATGTGCTGGATGGCCGGTTGGAGCCGGTGCCGGTGGGCGTGGCGGGTGAGCTGTTCATCGGCGGTCTGGGTGTGGCACGTGGTTATCTGGGGCGTGCGGGTCTGACCGGGGAGCGGTTCACGGCTGATCCGTTCGCGGCGGATGGCAGTCGGATGTATCGGTCGGGTGACCGGGTGCGGTGGCTGGCGGATGGCCGGCTGGAGTTCCTGGGCCGTGGTGACGAGCAGTTGAAGGTGCGTGGTTTCCGTATCGAGCCGGGTGAGATCGAAGCGGCGCTGCTGTTGCTTCCGGGTGTCGGTTCCGCGGTTGTGGTGGGTCGTGGCGAGGGTGTCGAGCGTCGGCTGGTCGCGTATGTCGTTCCCGCGGTCCAGGCGGATGGCGTTCCGTCGACGTCTGTGCTGCGGGAGCGTCTGCGGGAGAGTCTGCCGGAGTACATGGTGCCGTCGTTGTTCGTCGAGCTGGCGGCGTTGCCGCTGACCCCGAACGGCAAGATCGACCGCAAGGCACTCCCCGCACCGGACGTGTCCCTCGGAGAGCTGGAGGGTCTGTATGTTTCTCCGTCCTCGGTCTCCGAGGAGTTGCTTGCGGGTATCTGGTCGCAGGTGCTGGGGGTGGACCGTGTCGGTGCCACCGATTCCTTCTTCGATCTGGGTGGTCATTCGCTGCTCGCGGCGCAGGTGATCTCTCGTGTCCGGGAGGCGTTCGGGGCTGAGGTGGCGCTGTCGGCGCTCTTCGACCGGCCGACCGTACGGGGTCTGGCGGCGGCGATCGAGGCTTCTGCCGGGGATGTCGCGCCGCCGGTCGTGGTGGTGGATCGTGCGCAGCCGTTGCCGTTGTCGTTCGCGCAGCAGCGGTTGTGGTTCCTGGATCAGTTGGAGCCGGGTTCGACGGAGTACAACATGTCGACCCGTCTGCGGTTGACCGGTGATGTCGATCTCGTGGCCCTGGGGGCTGCGCTGGATGCGATCGTGACCCGGCACGAGGTGCTGCGGACCCGCCTCGTCGCCGGCCCGGACGGAGTCGCGCACCAGGTCATCGACCCG
>NZ_JBIURV010000164.1:0-1898 GCF_044741025.1 Streptomyces sp. NPDC088246 | reverse complement strand
AGAACCCGCGCCCCTTCGCCTGGACGAAGAGCGCCGACGAGATCCTCGAGCGCCTCGCCTCATATCTTGATCGAATTCCCGGCGCAGGACACTAGGTGATCGATTCCAAGGGGTCAGTGGTCGTAGGCGGTCAGTGAGCGTAGGACGGGCTGGCTGGTGTGGTCGTTGTGCCAGATCGCGGCCGTCAGCGCGAGGATGCGTTGCATGACGCGGGCGACCACGCCGCCCGGTGTGCGGCCTCGGTGCTGTTCGAGGTCAAGCTGGCCCTTGAAGGTCTCGTTGACCGACTCGATGACCTGCCGCAACGGCTTGAACAGGGGTGCCCCGGCCCGCTCCGGCTCGCCCTTGCGGGCCGGCCTCAGCAGCCGGATGTTTTGCTCGGCCAACTGGTGCTCGAAGGCGCGGCCGAAGTAGTTCTTGTCGCCGATCAGCGTCTGCCCGGCCCGGGCGGCGACCAGTTCCGGTTCGGCGGCGAGCAGGTCCAGCAGGGTCTCGCGTTCGTCGGCCTTGGCCCCGGTCAGGGCGAAGGCGATGGGCAGGCCCTGCAGGGTGCACACCAGGTGCAGGCGCAGGCCCCAGAAGAAGCGGCTGTGGCTGGCGCAGTACCCGTACTCGGCCCATCCGGCCAGGTCGGAGCGCTTGACGGTCTCGCGGGAGCGTCCGCACTCCACCGGCGTGGAGTCCACGATCCACACGTCATCACTCCATACAGAGGTGTCGGTTGCCAGCACCCGGGTCACCCGCCGCAGCAGCTCGGTGGCCTTGCGCAGGCGCTTGTTGTAGCCGGGCTGCTTGGGCAGGTAGGGGAAGAGATGCCGCAGGTGGGCGCGGGCGTGGCGGAGCCACTTGGCCTCGGAGGTGAAGCCCAGCATGGCCTGCATCATCGCGAGCGTGACCAGCTCGGCATCGGTCAGTTGCGGGGCGATCCCGACCGCCGGACGCCAGGGCGCCAGGTGCGGTGAGTCCTTCAGCAGGTCGTCGGTCTTCACATAGAGTGCGGTGGCGAGGGAGTCCAACTCTGTCTTCACACACTGACGTTGGACTTCCTCCTTCCAACCCCGCGGGCGATTCTCTGGAACGGATCAGCATGTGGAGATCGATGGCTCCCGCGGACTCAGGCGCCCACGGTCCCGTCGACACCTTCACGCAGAAAGTCCGCGTGCCCGTTGTGGCGGCCGTACTCCAGAAGCACGTGCACCATCACCATCCGCAGCGACACCTCCTCGCCCCATCGTGGCTGATACCCGGCCTGGTCCAGGGACTCAGCCTCCCGCTCGATGCGGCGCGAGTTCTCCACCTCGGCATCCCAGGCCACGAACGCCTCGTCCCTGGTCGACGCACTCGCGTCGTACGCTGCCTGAAAGTCGATCTTGTCGGACCAGACCATGGGCGCGTCGTTGTCCTCGAACACTCGACGGAACCAAGCACGCTCCACCTCCGCCATGTGCCGCACCAGACCGAGCAGCGAAAGCGTGGACGGCGGCATCGACTGCTGCCGCAGCTCCTCGTCGGTGAGCCCTTCGCACTTCATGGCGAGGGTTGCGCGGTGGTAGTCGAGGAAAGCCCGCAGCATGTCGCGTTCGCTGCCAAAACTGGGCGGTCCTATGCGATTGTCGCTGGTCATTGGTCGTGCTCCTCATCTGTGCCTGCGTTGAGGGCCAGTATCTAATCCCGTCGACTGTCCCCATACGAGGGCCGTCAACCGGACCTGATTGTTCCCACAGAGGTCGCCGAACACAGGAATTAGAAGGGCTCACTGGACCCCGCAGCCGCAACTACCCCTTGGAATCGACCATCTAGGGACAATACCGGTGACTTTGCAGGTGCTGGCTCGTTGAGTTGGTGTGCCAAGGCCAGGACAGTTGAAGGCAGTTGAGAGTGATCGGTTTTCGGATCGC
>NZ_JBIURV010000163.1:0-1928 GCF_044741025.1 Streptomyces sp. NPDC088246 | reverse complement strand
AACCCACCCCCCCCCGGCCCCGCCCCCCCCCCCCCCCCGCGGGGGGGGGGGGGCCGGGGGGGGGGGGCCCCCCCCCCACGGCCGGTCCAGCGTTACTGCGACAGGGCTCAGGGATGGGCGACCGACGGATTCACGGCGTCGAACACCATGACCCCGGCCTCGGGATCAAGGAAGAACGTCCCTTCGAACGCTCCCCCCGTCACCTCGGAGGTGAATCCCTCACTCACCTGCCAGGCCACCCCCTTGGGCACCTTGGGGGAGATCCCCTCCAGCGTGGCCGGGGCCTCGTCGGCCGGTACCCAGTCGTGCTCCTGCTGGAGCCGTTCGGCATCGGCCTTCGCTAGCTGCGCCACGCCCGAGACACGGAAGTCCGTGGGGCCCGGCATCTCCGACGGCCTTCCGAACTCCTTCGTGACCCATTCGACGGCAATGATGTCCCCGAACTCCGGGAACCGCTCGAGAACCGGACCCTTGTCCCGCTCGATCGTCTGCTCCGCCTCCGCCGTCTCCGGCGAGCGGGCCGAGGACCCCGCAGGGCTCCGGACACTCGCCGTGTCGGCCACACCGCTGCCGCAGCCGGTGATCAGAGCCAGCGCAGCGACCAGCATGACTCCCCTGCGCGTCCGACGGACGTCACCGCGGCCCATTGGTCACCACCGTGCTGCTTCCCACGTCTCCCCTGTTCCATGTGACGACTCGGGTGAGCGATCCGCTCACCATGAACGGTTTCGCCCAGCCGAGCGTAGCGAAGCGGCCGTTCTCGGCGTCCGACGCACCCGATGCCTTGTCCTTCATCCCCTTGTTGAAGTCGTAGCGGTCCATGGCGTGGACCGTGATCGTCATCGTGAACTTGTCGCCCTGTGACGTGACTTCGGCGCTGCCCCAGATCTTATGGTCACCCAGGGTCTTGTCCCAGTTCTCGGTCTTCGTGTACAAGCCGGCGCCCGTCATGCTCCGCGCCTCGCCCGTCATGTCGAAGGTGGACTTCCCGGTCTTCCCGCTGAGGATTTCCGCGGCGTTCTGTGCCCGGGCGATCTCGCCGTCCACGAAGGCCCCGATCGCCTCGTCCTCGTGGTACCCCTCGTTGTAGTTCACCTCGAAGTCTGCCCCGGTGTTCTCCCTGTAGCGGGCGTAGGCGGGGACTGCGTCGTCGAGGGCACCGTCACCGTAGAAGCCGAGCGAGGCGAGCAGGCCGCCACCGATCATCTTGGCCTTCCACTTGTTCCAGCTCACGTAGTCGCCCGCGGTCGGCTTGGAGTTGGGGTCGTAGGGGAAGTCGTTGTCGTATGTGACCTTGGGCTCACTGGGCGAGCCCTCTGTGTAGCCGCCACCGCTGGCCGGCTTGGAGGGTGCCAGGAAGAGGCTGGTCATCGTGCTGCCGCCGCCGCACACGTCCTTGATGCCCTCGGCGCACGGCAGGTGCCCGTCCAACTCGATGAAGCTGGTGGGGTTGCCGCCAGTGAAGGCGTAGCGGTTGCTGGTGTACGGATCGGAGCCGAGGCCCATGTCCGCGAGGGCGCCGTTGTACATGTCCCGGGTGGTGAAGCGGTTGAGGCCCGGGTTGGGCGCTGTCACGTTGTTGGGCGTGTGAGTGCCTGACGGTGTGTCGGGTGTGGTGGGGCCGGGTTCCGGCTCCGTGCTCAGGCCGCGGCGGGCAGGTCGGCGACGCCGGTGACCTGGTCCCAGATGGCGAAGCGGGTGGTCATCTCGGTGCGGTATTCGGGGGCGGTCATCAGGTGGCGGCGTGGTCGGAAGTGGGGTGAGATGCCGCCGAACGCGGACAGGAACTGCTGGGCTCCGCCGACGCTACGGAAGCCTTTCATGGCGCGTTCGCGCTGCCGGGTGGGCTGGTGGCTGTTCTCTGCCCGGTTGTTGAGGCCCTTGTGGGAGCGGTGCTCGACGGAGGGCATGACCTCGCGGTGGGCCGC
>NZ_JBIURV010000162.1:0-1984 GCF_044741025.1 Streptomyces sp. NPDC088246 | reverse complement strand
GATCTACCCGGCCGAGACCATCGAGGCCCATCGCGCCTTCATCGCCCGCCGCAGGGCCACCCGGCCCAGCGATGAGTATCGGACCCCCACCGAGGAGGAATGGGACGCTTTCCTTGCGCACTTCGAGAAGCGCAAGGTCTCCATCGGCACCTGCGCTCGTGCCTTTTCAAGCCCTTGTGTTCATGAACACGCTTGTGTTCGTTGCTCGCTCCTCCGGCCGGATCCGGCCCAACGCGGCCGGTTGGAGGAGATCCGCGACAACCTCATTGCCCGCATCGCCGAGGCCGAGCGCGAAGGCTGGCTCGGCGAGGTCGAAGGACTCCGGGTCAGCCTGGCCGGAGCCGAGGACAAGCTCGCGCAACTCGACCACCATATTGCCAGCCGCGACGTCGTCGACCTCGGGATTCCCATCATCGCAACCGCCAACCACGGAACCGTAGAGGATCGGTGCCGTTCCTGACACACTATTCGCCATCACCCAAATGGAGTGACGATGCCGTCGATCGCGCTGTACTACCCGTGGATGCATTTCCAGGACGACAACTGGCTGAGGCTCGCGCTGCTGACGTGGGACCACCTCGCCCGGGTCCGTCCCCGCGTGGTGGAAGACCGAGACGGGGAACTAGTCCGTCAGTTGCGCGCCGAGACGGATTTCATCGTAGAGACCGCGCCAAGCCCCACCGTCCTAGACACCGTCGCAGAGTCCTTCGGTGAGATCTTCGATGCGGCACCTGGATTTCTCCTGGAGCGGTATGGGCTGACGGAACCGCAAGCGTCTCCCTTGGGGTATGGCCAGGTACGCCTGGCCGGGTGGCGTGACTACGAGCCTCCCATGACACAACACGTGGTAAAGGGGCCGCCTCTCGCGGAACTTCTGACCTGGGTTTATGTCGGTGGTCAGGGTTCGAGGATGGGCGGGGGTCTGCGGGATTCGCTCGTCAGCATCGGCCTTGCAATACCATCGGAAGGGCCGTGGGTGGGTATGGACCCCAAACTGGGCTCGATCTACCTCGCGGTGCTGGCCGATGCCATGGCGCGCAGCGAGGTGCTGTCACCAGCCACCGACGATTTGCGCATGCACAATGCCGTCGGCGCACTTGATCGGCTTACGGCCCTGGTATTCGATGACCACGTAAGCGTGCCGGCCGTGGAGGATGTCGAGCGCGCCTACCTGCATGTGGCACTGCGCACTGTGATCGAACCGGACAACTTGGACCACGTGCCGACCGCCAAGCTCATTCGGTTCCGTGAGACCCACCGTTCCGAGCTCGCTGCCTTCCATGAGCACGTGGCGGGCATGGGCGCGGAGCTGCAGGCCATCGCCAAGGTGGAAAGCCTGGAGGTGGCATCAGCCCACCTCCGGGCGCTATACGAAACCAAGACACGACCGCAGCTCAACGACCTGCGGAGGGCATTGCGGGGACTCGGCGTCGAGTCGTCAGCCGGCACCTTGGCCCAGAAGATCGACTTCAACCCTGCAGCCGGTACCGTCCTCGGCAGCATCGCTGCAGCGGGTGGGCAACTCGCGGTGGCCAGTGCCGCAGTCGCGGTGACGCTTGTGCCCTACCTCGCCGGCAAGTTCAAAGCCCGGCGCCAACAGGTGACGAACTCGCCCGTGGCCTATCTACTGGCCGCTGACCGGGAACTCACCGGACGCACACTGCTCGGGACCTTCCATCACCGCACCGGCCGACGATAGCCCGACCCCCTCCTCAGAACATCAACAACTCGACTTGCCGTCCGCCGCCGCACGGCCAGCGAACGAGCCCTGTCTCATAGTTCAGAGAAGCAGGCGTGTTCGTGGATGCAGTCGGTTCCGTAGGAGCGCCCGCACTCGCCCAGAGCCAGCTTCCTCCGCTCGAAGTGGGACAGGAACTCTTGCCATTCCTTGGAGGTGACAGCCCTGTATTCCTCAGCGGGGCGGAGAGTGCGGCGACGGGCGATGAAGGCGCGATGCGCCTCGATGGCGTCCGTCGGGTAGACG
>NZ_JBIURV010000161.1:0-1986 GCF_044741025.1 Streptomyces sp. NPDC088246 | reverse complement strand
GTTGTACTCGGTCGATTCGGGTTCGAGCTGGTCCAGGAACCACAGACGCTGCTGCGCGAACGACAACGGCAACGGCCGATCCCGGTCGGCCCGTGTCACCGCCGGAGCCACAACCCCGGCCGCCTTCTCGACGACCGCGGCAAGCCCCCGCACCGTCGGCCGATCGAACAACACCGAGACCGCGACCTCCACACCCAGGACCTCGCGGACCCGGGAGATCACCTGCGTCGCCAGCAGCGAATGCCCACCCAGCTCGAAGAAACTGTCCGTGACACCGACCCGGTCCACACCCAAAACCCCGGCCCAGATCCCCGCCAGCAACTCTTCCGTCGCCCCCGAAGGAGCAACAAACCCCTCACTGGGCTGCCGGGCCCCTTCCGGCGCGGGCAGCGCCGACCGGTCCAGCTTGCCGTTCGCCGTCAACGGCAACCCGGCAAGCTCCACGAACACCGACGGCACCATGAACTCCGGCAACCGACCGCCCGCGAACTCCCGCAACTCACCAACCGACGGAATCCCCACCGTCACATCCGCCGGCACCACATACGCCACCAGCCGACAATCACCCTCCACACCGAACACCATCACCACAGCGGTACGCACCTGCGGGTGATCAGCCAGGACGGCCTCGATCTCACCCGGCTCGATACGAAAACCACGCACCTTCACCTGATCATCCACACGGCCCACAAAATCGAGCTGCCCATCCGACAGCCACCGCACCACATCCCCCGACCGATACATACGACTACCGTCGGCCGCGAACGGGTCCGCCACGAACCGCTCACCCGTCAGACCAGCACGACCCCCATAACCACGCGCCACACCCACACCCGCGATATACAGCTCACCCACCACACCAACCGGAACCGGACGCAGCTGAGCGTCAAGGACATAGACACGGGTATTGGCCAGCGGCCTGCCGATGGACGGGACACCGCCCCCGTCCGGCTCCGCCAGACCCGCAGAGGCAATCACCGTCACCTCGGTGGGTCCGTAGCCGACGAAGAAGCGGCGCCCGGGCGCCCACTCCCGCACAACTCCCTCACCCACACGCTCCGACCCGACGAAGAGACCGACCACACCCGACAGACCGCTCCGGTCCAGGACACCCAGCAGGGACGGCGACACGCTTGCCGCCACAACACCCTCGCTACGCACCAAGCGCTCAAGACCGACCCCCACCCGACGCTCCGCCGACGAAGCCACCACCAACGTGCCACCACCAGCCAGCGTCACCGCCACATCCAGCACCGCCGCGTCGAAACTCAACGACGCGAACTGCAGCACCCTCACACCCGGCCCCACACCCAACACCGGCCGCAACGCCAGCGCCAGATTCACCACACCACCATGCGCAACCTGCACACCCTTCGGCCGACCCGTCGAACCCGACGTATAAATCACATACGCCAACTGATCAACATACGTCGCCACCCCAGGGGCCGACGACGCAAGACCCCCCAGCTCCGCCCGCACCACCACGTCATCGAGCCACACCACACGACCAGACACCGGCAGCCCCTCAGCCACCGACCGCTCACCCACCAACACCTGCACACCCGCATCCGCAACCATGAACTCCAACCGATCAGCGGGATACTCCGGATCCAACGGCACATACGCACCACCCGCCAGCCACACCCCAAGCATCGCCACCACCACGTCAACACCACGCGGCAGACACAAACCCACCACCGACTCAGCCCCCACACCCACACCACGCAACAGATGCGCCAAACGACTCGCCCGACCCATCAACCCCCCATACGTCAACACCTCCCCACCCGACACCACAGCCACCACATCCGGAGCCACCCCAGCCCGCCCCGCAATCAACTCATGCACACCACCCACCAACGGCAACTCCACCACGCCACCGTCCCCACCGGCCACCAGCTGCTCACGCTCACCGGCAGAGACCACCGAGAGGTCACCCACTCGCTGCCCCGCATCCTCAGCCACCGCCTCCAGCACCGTCACCAG
>NZ_JBIURV010000160.1:0-2026 GCF_044741025.1 Streptomyces sp. NPDC088246 | reverse complement strand
ACCCCAACAGAGTGACGGCCACACGCCGCCCGGCACAGCACCCGAACGGCGCGTCACATCACAACAGGGCAAACGTTCCCTGCTACGGCACTAGCAAGAGCAGGATGCGATTTTCATTGAGTTTGGCCGACTCGTCGGGATCGTAGGCGGCTTCGGTTCCGGCAGAGGCATCCCGACAGTCGGCCGATGTGTATGGCAGCTCTGTAGCCAAATCTTTGCCGGTCTACCGGTGTGCTCGATCTTGCCCGGCCGCAGCCGGGCCGCGGCGTGAGCTTGAGGCTGCCATAGGGTCGCTGGTGGGTCTGCGCCGCCTCGGCTGTAAGTGGCAGCCGATCCAGTCGGTGCCGACTGGGGCGATTTCGCGTCAGGTTGAGACAGCATGGCCCCAAACCGGGCCAGAGGGACACCAGATGTCATTCCTGCTTCACGGTGAGGGATACGATTAGTGATCACGTGATTGCGCTGCGATAATGAGCGGGCCTACGTGGCGAGGTGCGGCGCACGCATCTCCGAGCGTGGCTGAGCATCCGAAGGAAGCTATTGAAACGACATGCTCCCTTTTAAGTCATATCGTCAATCTTGCTCTTTTTTGCCCCGGATGGTCTGGCATTCTGCGGCGGGCGCCCGAGACGGGTGCTGCAGCTCTGGGGAGGAACGGACATGAGTGAGCAGGCCCAGTTCGTGGCGGTGGCCGCAGCGGCTGCCGCCGCTTTGGTAGCGGAGATGACGAAGGATGGATGGGCCGCTGCACGAGACGTGGTAGCCCGGGCCTTCCGTCGGGGTGGTGAACAACTGGAGGAGCAACAACTGGCCCGCCTGGACGCCGATCAGCGCGAGGCGCAGACCACGGAGAGGTCCGTGTTGCTGGACCGGTGGCAGCGGCGCCTGTTGACGCTGGTTGAGGACTACCCAGAGGCTCTTCAGGACCTCGCTCCGCTGGTACCGAAGGAATCCGAAACCCAGGCCCGGGTCAACCTCTCGGCGATCGGTAACAGCGGGCCTGTCATCCAGGCGGGACGCGACAACTTCGGTGGTCTGCACACCGGCGGCCAGTGATGGCCACCGACTCGTCCGAGCCGCTGCCAGCATCAATGTCCGCGTCACACAACACCGCACCCACCATCCAAGCCGGCGGCAGCATCTACGGCCCGATCAGCATCACCCGTCGCCCGAAGCTCCCCGCTTCACCCGTCCCTGGCCAGGACCTGCTCGGCACTGAGGAGCCTGTGTGGGCCCACACACCCACCCCCGAGTGCGCGGAGCGGGTGCTTGCCGTGCGCGGACTCGTGGTCATCGACGGGGAACCCGGATCCGGTCGCCGCACCTCGGCCCTGCGAGCCCTGCAACGACACCTGCACAGAGTGGCCGGGGCTGCCCGCATCTTCGATCTCTCACCGGACTGGGACGACGACGAGACACCGGACGCCGACGTCCTGCCCGAGCCTGCCGTAGGAAACGCCTATCTGCTCGATCTCTCCGCCCGACCGCTGACAGCCCAGGCCGCCTACGCCCTCGCTTCGTGGGCGGAAAAGCTCCATGCGACCCAGGCAGGTCTCGCGCTGGTGACCACCCCCGGCGGATGGGCCATTGACCCCCTCGTCGTCGTCCACGCGGAACGCCCCGATGCCTTGACGGTAGCCAGAAACCACCTGGCCGGCCCGTTCGGCTGCCCCGAACACGCCGAATGGCTCAGCTCAGAACCCAACCACCGGGCTCCACGCGGATTCCGAAACAGCTCACCCGCTCCCACTCTCACCGGTGCACTGCGCGACATCATGAGCGACCGCGTCAGCATCACCGACGCAGTCGCCATGGCCGCCAGGATCAAAAACATCGCACCGGCCCGCCTGCAACGCGCCCTCGAGCAGCAGGACGCCGACGGCGGCACGTCCGACGACATCAACAGGATCAGAGACGAAGTACGCCTATGGGCAATACCGGTGTTTTAGGGCTTCACTCGTGGGGTTGGGGCTGTTTTGGTGGGCTCGACGAGGGTGATGACGGGGGTGTCCGGGCGAGGCGGGTT
>NZ_JBIURV010000159.1:0-2052 GCF_044741025.1 Streptomyces sp. NPDC088246 | reverse complement strand
ATCGAGCTCGGCGAGATCGAGGCAGCCCTGGCCGAGCACTCCGCAGTCGCCCATGCCGCCGTCCTCGCACAGGACGACCGGCTCGTCGGCTACGTGGCAGCGCGTCCCGACGCTGTTGTACGGCCGTCGGAGCTGACGGCGTATCTGCGCGACCGCGTGCCGGACTACCTGGTGCCGTCGGCGTTCGTGCTGCTGGATGTGCTGCCGCTGACGGCGAACGGGAAGCTGGACCGTGCAGCGCTGCCCGCGCCCGAACCGGGGACCGTCGGGAGCAGCCGCGCGCCGCGCACGCCGCAGGAGCAGATCCTGTGCGAGTTGTTCGCCGAGGTGCTGGGCGCGTCGAGGGTCGGGGTCGACGACGACTTCTTCGACCTGGGCGGGCACTCCCTGCTCGCCACCCGGCTGGTCGCACGGATTCGCTCGGTGCTCGGCGTGGAGCTGGGGTTGCGCGCGCTCTTCCAGGCGCCCACTGCGGCGGGAGTGGCCGAAGCGTTGGCCGAGGCCGGGCGCGCCCGCCCGGCGCTGATGGCGCACGTGCGGCCGGAAGCGGTACCGCTTTCTTTCGCCCAGCGCCGGCTCTGGTTCCTGCACCGCATGGACGGCACCGCCGCGACCTACCACATTCCGCTGGCGCTTCGGCTGACCGGGACGCTGGACACAGCGGCGCTGAACGAGGCGCTCGCCGACGTGGTGGCCCGGCACGAGAGCCTGCGGACGGTGTTCCCGGAGGTCGACGGCGTACCGTGCCAGCGTGTCCTGGATCCAGGTGCGACCCGGCCCCGGGTGCGGTTGACCGAGGTGTCGGAGGCCGAACTGCCGGAGCGGCTCGCCGAGTTCGCCCGGCAGCCTTTCGACCTGGCGGTGGAACTGCCTTTGCGGGCGGAGCTGTTCGCGCTCGCACCGCAGGAGCATGTGCTGCTGGTGGTGATGCACCACATCGCCGGTGACGGCTGGTCCACCGGCCCGCTGGCCCGCGACCTCGCCGCGGCCTACGCCGCTCGGCACGAGGGTCGCACACCGAGCTGGCCGGTCCTGCCGGTGCAATACGCCGACTACACGCTGTGGCAGCGCGACCTGCTCGGTGACGCCACCGATCCGGAGAGTCGATTCGCCGAACAACTCAGTTATTGGAAGCGGCAGTTGTCCGACCTGCCGGAGCTTCTCCAGGTGCCCGCCGACCGGTCGCGGCCGGCCGTCGCCCGCTGGCACGGAGACCAGGTCGGCCTGGAGCTGAGTCCCGAACTGCATGCGGCTCTGGCGGAGTTGGCGCGGCGCACCGGCACCAGTCTGTTCATGGTGCTTCAGGCGGGCCTTGCCGCGTTGTACACGCGGTTGGGTGCGGGGACGGACATCCCGATCGGCAGTCCGATCGCGGGGCGCACGGACGAGGCGCTGGACGATCTGGTCGGGTTCTTCGTGAACACGCTGGTGCTGCGCACGGACACGAGCGGTGATCCGAGTTTCGCCGAGTTGCTGGGGCGGGTGCGGGAGACGGCGCTGTCGGCGTTCGCGCATCAGGATGTGCCGTTCGAGCACCTGGTGGAGGTGCTGAACCCGTCCCGGTCGCTGTCCCACCACCCACTGTTCCAGACCGTCTTGGCCGTGCAGAATGCTCCGATGGGCCGCTTCTCGCTGCCCGGCCTGGACGTCGCCACCTACGCAGTGCCCACCGGAACCGCCAAGTTCGACCTCGGTGTGAACCTCGCCGAACGGTTCGGGCCGGACGGAAGGCCGGCCGGGATCGTCGGCGCTGTGGAGTACGCAACCGACCTGTTCGACCGGGATACGGTCGCCGCCCTCGCCCGGCGCTGGACGCTCCTGCTGGAGGCGGTCACCGCCGACCCGGAGCGGCCGATCGGGGAGATCGACCTCCTCGACGCCGGTGAGCGTCGCCGACTCCTGGAGAGTGGCAACGCGACCGCCCGCGAGGTGGGCGCCGTCCCGGTGCCGCAGGCGTTCGCGGTGCAGGTGGCGGCGACGCCGGATGCGGTCGCGCTTGTCTGTGGCGATGTCGAGCTGACGTACGGTCAGTTGAATGTTCGGGCGAATCGG
>NZ_JBIURV010000158.1:0-2058 GCF_044741025.1 Streptomyces sp. NPDC088246 | reverse complement strand
ATCCGCCGCTACATCATCTGGCGAAACCGCAATGCCGACAACCGGCACCTACGCGCCGTCGTGGACAGGGCAAACGTTGCCTGATCCGGCACTAGTTCTTGCTGCCGTCAATGATGACCGGCGTACCTCCCGAGTCCGTGCCGCAGGGCACCGCGTACACCGGGTGGGACTTCGCGGCCTCCTTGTAGGCGTCCAAACACTGGTTGTAGAGCACCTTGTTGCTCAGCGACCGCTCGATGATCTTGTTGGCGCCGGCGATCCCCTCCGCCTCGATCCGCTTGCGCTCCGCCTCTGCCTTGGCCGTACGCGCCCCCTCGGTCGCGCGCTCGGTGGCCTGCTCCTGCTGGATCTTCTTGTCGATCTGCTCCTGCAGCTTGTCCGACGGCTTCACATTGCGCAGGTTGACGGCCGTGACGTCGATGCCGCGCGGTGCCAGGCGATCCTTGATGAGCGTGTCGATCTCCGAGCCGATCTGCTCCCGGGCCGAGGCGTAGCCCTCCTCGCTGGTGTGCTTCGCGAAGACGTTGCGGATGATCTCGCGGCTGTCCGGCACCACCAGCCGCTCCTGGATGGCCTCTTCGGAGCCTGCCAGCCGGTAGAGCGCGACGGCCTTCGAGGGCACCACGGCCCACTTGATCGTGACGTCTGCGTACAGCACACCTCCCTGCGCGGAGCGGACCTCGACCGTGTCCTTGTCGTGGAGGTCGAGGTCCACCGGGCGGGTGGAGAAGGACGTGACGTCGGTGAACGGCGACTTTAAGTGGACCCCGGAGGTCAGCGGGGTGCCGACACTCCCGAGGGTCACCGGGACCCCTACCTCGTACGCGCTCACGACGTAGAAGCAGGCGAAGGCGCCCGCCAGGATGCCGACGACAGTGCTGAGCGCGGCGCCCAGCTTCCAGCCCCCGGTGCGGCCACGGCCGACCACGAACAGCACGACTGCCGCAATGAGCAGCAGGATGGCCAGTACGAACACAGTTCTCCCCCTCCGAACGACCGCCGCCGCCTCCGGGCGGCGCGCAGCGCATCGTAACGAGCCTGATGACAGAGCGCGGGGCAGTAATGGTTCCCGGCGAAGAAGACCTCCGCACGGGGCCGGCCTGGGACGTCCTTGACGTCGAGGGCGTTGACCAGCCAGCACTCCAGACCTCGCGATTCGAGCAGGAAGAAGTACGGCTTCCAGTAGGTCAAGGTGGTCTCCATGACCACGCGGGTGACGCCCTGGCAGATCAGGTGGTCGGCCAGGTCCAGGATCGCGCCGCTGGTCGCGACGGTGTTGAAGACCTGTTGCACACGTTTGCCGGGCTTGTCCTCGTGCGGCACGCGTACGCAGACCATGCCCGATGCCTTGGCGATATCGATCGAGGCGACCCGTGCTATGAGCTCCTCGGCCTGCTCGATCTCCTCGATGTCACTGCTGTCGTCGGTGTCCGCCATGCGCCACCGGCGTGCTCGATGGCAACAGTGCGTGGCCCCTCTGCGGCCCCGGCACCAGACTGACCTACGGGCTCAACGTCCCAACGAGCGACCGGCATCGGCGGGCAGGCGCCGCAGCCATGTTTTCACGCCGGCAAGGCGCACCCGAAGGGAACATGGGGACTGACCTGCAGCCCCGTCGATGAGCGCAGTTGGAGGCACTGTCACGTTGGCTGGCCGGGTGGGATGATCTTCGGGTTGATCATGGTGGAGGGGGTTGCCCGTGGGCAGTACGCCGCCGCCGTACAAGGGGCACCGGTACCCAGTCGAGATCATCGCGCACTGCGTGTGGCTGTACTTCCGCTTCCCGCTCAGCCTACGCGAGGTCGAGGAGCTGATGCTGCAGCGCGGCGTGATCGTCTCCCACGAGACCGTCCGCCGCTGGTGCCTGAAGTTCGGGCAGTCCTACGCCAACGGCCTGCGCCGCCGACGGCCCCGGCCCGGCGACAAGTGGCATCTGGACGAGGTCTTCATCAAGATCAACGGAGAGCAGAAGTACCTGTGGCGGGCCGTTGACCAGGACGGCAACGTGCTCGACATCCTCGTACAGAACCGGCGGGACACCGCTGCGGCCAGGCGGTT
>NZ_JBIURV010000157.1:0-2097 GCF_044741025.1 Streptomyces sp. NPDC088246 | reverse complement strand
GCCTTCATGATCCCCTCCGCGTTCGTGGAAATCGCGACGCTGCCGCTCACCCCCAACGGCAAGCTCGACCGTACGGCACTCCCCGAACCCGACGGGGAAAGGCCGCAGCTGCAGGAGTTCGTGGCTCCGTCGGGTGACGCGCAGGAAGCGTTGGCCAGGCTCTGGGCCGAGGTGCTCGGGGTGGACCAGGTCGGCGCCACGGACAACTTCTTCGAGCTGGGCGGACATTCGCTGCTCGCCACGCAGATGGCCTCCCGCATTCGGGACGCCTTCGAGCTTGAGATTCCTCTTTCCGCCCTCTTCGACCACCCGACCGTGCGGGGCTTGGCGGCCGTGATCGAAGAGCGCATCTGGTACGAGATCGAGCACATGCCGGAAGACGACGTGATCCAGAGCCTGGACAGTTACGCGCAGGGTGCAGAGTCCGACGAGAACGGGGTTTTCTGATGTCCATCTCCCCTGCGGGGCTTCTCCAGACGCTCGAGAACAGCGGTGTTCGCTTCAGCGTCGTCGACGGCAGACTGCGGATCTTCGCGCCCAAGGGCGTCCTCACCGAGGAGCTCCGAACCCAGCTCCAAGCCTGCCGGGACGAGATCATCGGGCTGCTGGTCGACCGCAGGGCAGGGTCGTCGGCCGGGGCCCCGCCGATGACGGTCGCCGACCGCGACGAGCGGTTGCCGCTGTCCTTCGCGCAACAGCGCCTCTGGTTCCTCGATCAGCTCGACCCCGGATCGGTCGAGTACAACGTGCCCATGCCGATCCGGCTCGGCGGGGTACTGGACATGCCCGCGCTCAGCGCTGCCCTGAACGCGATCGTCGACCGCCACGAGGTGTTGCGCACGCGGCTCGTGGCCGGAGACGACGGTGTGCCGCACCAGGTGATCGACCCGGCGGCACCCCTCCCTCTGCCGATGGCCGACGTGTCCGGCGCGGAGGACCGCGGCTCGGCCGTGTGGGCACTGATGGCCGCGGACGCGGCGCAACCCTTCGACCTGGCGGGCGGGCGACTCATCAGGGCCCTGCTGATCCGGCTGGCCCCTGATGAGCACGTACTCGCCCTGTCCATGCACCACGTCGCCTTCGACGAATGGTCGAAGCGGATCTTCCACGACGAACTGCTGCTCTCCTACGAAGCGTTCCGCGCCGGTCGTCCGAACCCCTTGCCGCCGCTGGCCGTGCAGTACGCCGACTTCGCGGTGTGGCAGCGGCAGTGGCTGGACGGCGAGGTCCTGGAGGAGCAACTTGTTTACTGGCGCGCCCAGTTGGGCGGCGCCTCAGTCCTTGAAGTGCCCACGGACCGGCCGCGGCCGGCGGTGTGGTCACCCGCCGGTGCGATGGTGCAGTTCACGGTGCCCGCGCGGACGGCCGACAGCCTGCGCGAGCTGTGCCGTCGCAGCGGCACGACGATGTTCATGACGCTGCTGGCGGCCTTCGACGTCCTCCTGAGTCGGTACGCGGGCACGGGCGATGTAGTGGTGGGCACGCCGGTCGCCAACCGGAACCGTGCCGAGACGGAGAAGCTGATCGGCTTCTTCATCAACACCCTGGTGATGCGCACCGATCTGTCCGGCGACCCGACGTTCGAGGAACTCCTCGGCCGTGTACGGGAGATGGCCCTCAATGCCTATGCGCACCAGGACCTGCCGTTCGAGCAACTGGTGGACGACCTCGTCACTGAGCGGGACCGGTCGCGTAGCCCGCTGTTCCAGGTGCTGTTCAACTACTTCACCGAAGACGGGCAGCAGGACCGCGAGTCACGGGACCCGTCTCACGACCGCCGGGGCGATGCAGCAGGCGGCGCCACGGACGGGCTGGCCTTGGGGAGCGTCGAAGGCGATGTCGTCGCCAAGTACGACCTCCGGCTGATGCTGACGGACGGCGGTGGCGCGCTGTCGGGTGTGATCGAGTACAGCACGGCGCTCTTTGACGCGGTGACGGTGGAGCGGCTGGCGCGGCACCTGATGTCGGTACTGGATACGGTTGCCGATGACGCGGGGCAGCGGGTGGGCGAGCTGCCGGTACTGACGGAGGCGGAGCATGAGCAGGTCGTACGTGAGTGGAACGCGACGGTCGAGCCGCTGCCCGTGGTGGGTGGGG
>NZ_JBIURV010000156.1:0-2176 GCF_044741025.1 Streptomyces sp. NPDC088246 | reverse complement strand
GACCGGTTGGCCGGGCGGACCCGTAGGGCCAGGAAGCGTGAGCGCATCTCGGCCCGTGGGTTGTGCTTGGTGGCCTTGCTGCCCTGGCGCCAGGTAACGGTGCGGGTGGCCGCTTGCCCGGCGGCCAGGGCCAGCGCGCGCAGGGTGGTGTGCGGCTGGGAGTAGGCGGACACGGGAGGGCGGCCCTGCCCGGAGTACGGCGGACGCTCGGGCGTGGCGTCGCCCGGGTGCGCGGTCGTGGTGGCCTTGACCGCGACCGCGTAGGTCAGACCGCGCTCGGTCAGGCCCTCGCGAAAGCCCGTGGCGTCGCCGTATCCGGCATCGGCGACGACCGGAAGGCCCGGCAACTCCCAGTCCCCGCGCACCTCGTCGAGCATGTCCAGGGCCAGGCGCCACTTCTCCCGGTGGCGAGCAGTCTCGGGGATGCCGGCCTTGGCGCGGCGCCGGCGGATCGCCGAAGCCAGCAGCGCGTCCTCGGTATCGGCCGAGCAGGTGCTGCATGTGCCGGTACCAGCCGTGCCAGTGGCGTACTTCGTAGTCGGCCAGACCGCACTGGTGCTTGCCGAGTTTGATCGCGTCTTCCACCCGCCAGCGCGCGCCGGCCACGTGGGCCAGGTGTTCCGGCGTGGTGTCGGCTGGTCCCCAGGCCAGGTAGTGGTCGAGGTCGTCGGGCGTCTCGGGGCGGCGGCGGGCGATCATCCATCGGCAGTACCAGGGCTGTCCCTGCTCTGTGGCGCCCACGGGCTCGTCCGGGTCGGCGATCTGGCGGATCCACCACTGCCACCAGCGGGAGCCGGTCTGGCTCGGGCCGGCTTCGATCAGCTGCCACTCGCTGTCGTCCGCGGCGGCGACCAGCTTGTCGATCCGCCGCCAGCCCGGCCGGGGCAGCACCGTCTGTGCGCTGGAGACGTTCACCACGTACGGCAGGTGGCGGCTCTCCCCGAAGGAGCGGAAGCCGCCGTCACGGCCGTAGACCTCATCGGCGGCCAGCCAGGCGCTGTCCGGAAGCTCGGGAAGGATCCGGTCGATCATCTTCTCGGCGAGGCGGGGCTTGGTGGCGAAGCCGACCGTCTCCGGCACGTGCGCGGCCGCGCACCGCTCGCGATCATTGGTCCAGACTTGCGGCAGGTAGATCTCCCGGTCGACAAGAGCCGCCCCACGAGTGGTGGCCCAGGCGGCGAACACGCCCATCTGGCAAGGGAAGACACCGCCGAGCGAACCGGTGAACTGCCGGGCCGCGCCGACGGATGCCCGGCCCTTCTTGGCGAACCCTGTTTCATCGATGACCAGCACCCCACCGCCGCTGTCGGCCAGCCCGTCCAGCGCATACCGGCGGACACGGTCGCGCAGCTCATCGACGTCCCACTTCGCCCGGTCCAGTAAATGCTGCCGCCCGTCTGGGCGGAGCCAGCCAACGTACTCGGCCAGCTGCCAGCCGTTCTTGCGGGAGACCAGGCCCAACAGCCCACGCACACGCGCCTTCGCTCGCCGCCGCAGATCAGCCCGCGGGAAGACGTCGCCGACCTGCAGCAGCAACTCCTCCAACTGAGCATCCCACTAGGCGACTTGCGCCAGATCGCCGAACCAGTCGTCCATGACTGGGAACTACCCGACGAGCCTGATCAGCGAACTACAACTGAAGGGTTAAGAGACGTAAAACGCCGTTCCTCGCGTACTCCTCTCCATCACGCTTGCCGGACCCGCCCCATCTGGCAGTTCTGGGTACGTCCCGGCTTTGTCAGGGCCGCTCTCGCCCTCCCCGGCATCACCCGGATTAGGCTGCCCTCAGCTTCAACCCTGCTGCTGCGACAGCGGGTCCAGGACCAGCACAAGCGAGGCTTGCACGAGCCTGTCCATCGCGGTGGGAATCCCTAATCTCCTGAGTTTGCCCCCGCTACCCGGCTTGGGGATCATGCGCTCCCGCACCGGCAGAGGGGTGAACGCGCGGACTCTCAACTGCGCCCGCGCGTTCTTCAGGAAGGCCACGATGTCGGCGTCGTCGGCGATGAAGGCCGGTACGACCCGGTCCACACCGGCCGTACGCGCCCCCTTGTTGCCCCTCACCCTCTCCCACGCAACCAGGGACCTGCCGATAAATTACTGATTGTTTTTGGGTCTGGTCAGTCCGATGAGGTTCGCGAGGTCCTGGGCGGTGGCTGCCGTGATCGGGGCGGAC
>NZ_JBIURV010000155.1:0-2360 GCF_044741025.1 Streptomyces sp. NPDC088246 | reverse complement strand
CAGTTTCTTGATCTGCGGCTTCGGATCGGCGGTGCGGTACATCCGTACCGCACGCTCACGCAACTCGAGCGAGTATTTCCTGGGGGCAGCCATGGCCGATGTTCCTCTCATGAAAACCATCTGACCCTCTGTCACCAAACTCCGCATCTCGGGGGAACCTCAGTTGCGGTGTGTGACGGGGCGTGGATGCCCGCTCGCGGCCTAGTTCTGCGGTGCCAGGCTGCGCAGGACGTCGAACTCGTTGCCCTCGGGGTCTGCCATGACCACCCAGTTTCGGTCTGAGCCCTGGCCCACATCCGTCTTGGTGGCGCCGAGGCCGAGCAATCTGGTCACCTCGTCCTCGGCGCTGCCGTCGAACGGGCTGATGTCGAGGTGAAGCCGGTTCTTCACGGTCTTGCCCTCGGGCACCTGGATGAACAGCAGGGTGGGCGACATCTGGCGGGCCCGAACATCCTCTACGGTCGGCACCCAGGAGCCGATCTCGACCTTGCCCTCGCTCCGGTCGATCACCTTGAAGTCCAGGACCTCGCACCAGAAGGCCGCGAGCCTCTCCGGATCGTGGCAGTCAACGGCCAACTCGGTGAACCTTACATGTCATGACTCTCCCAGATAGTGCGGACGGGACTCAGAGTATTGGACCGTGCCGACCGTCAGGCAGATCCGGGATCTTCCTGACCAGGGATATCAGTCGAGCTTGACCAGACATCAGATACGCGTCAAGCCCCCGGCAGGGACAGGTCTGCGAAGAACAGGTTCCAGGCACCGAGTGGCTTCACGCGTGACCGGTATCACCTGCACCGGCGTGCTCGATGTCGGCACGGCCACCGCCTGGACCCTCGCGAAACTGTGGCCGAACACCGTGAACGGCTCGGCACCCGCAAGGCCACTCGTGCCCTCGGCCCCTTCAAGCAGGGTGTGTTGGTCCTGCGCTGGTTCCTGGACGGGACCCGGCTGGCCCAGCTCGCCCGCGACAACCACGTCTCCCTGCCCACGGCCTACCGCTACCTGCACGAAGGGCTGAACATGCTGGCCGACCACGCGCCTCATCTGTCCACCGCCCTGGGACGCGCCGCGGCGTCCGGTTGCACCCACCTCAACCTCGACGGCACCGTCATCCGCACCGACCGCGTCGCTGCCCCCGGCCCCCATGACGCTGCCCTGTGGTGGTCCGGCAAGTGCAAGCACCACGGCGGGAACATCCAGGTCGTCTCCGGCCACGCTGCTTCGTGTCCAAAAACGGCACAGGATGGGCGCTCTGAGTGAGTGAAAGGCTACTCTTTGTCAGCTACCGTAATTGATCACCAGCGCCCGAGGGGACTTCTGAATGAACCGCATGCGCAACGTACTTGCCGTGCTCGGCATCACTGCCGGGCTGGTCACGGCCCCTGCCGCGAGCGCCTCAGCGAAGCCGGAGGACCGGGCGTCTGCGTCCGTAGTCCGGCACGATCCCTGCACAGGTGAGTTCCGCGGCGACGCCCGGCTCGGCCCCAGGTGGCTTCCGAACAGCCGACTGGCCCCTGTGGGCCCGCTTCTGAAGGGGTACAAGCGCACCGGAGTCCTGTCTCCGCAGGCTTTTCTGAAGAAGTACTGGGAAGGGCCCACCGACTCCGGCAGCTGGAAGTACCCGCCCAACGACGGCTTCGGTCAGGTCAACGGCCAGATCGACAAGGAACCGACCAAGCTCCGCTCGGGCCAGCGTCTGGACCGCTTCGGTTCTGAGTACGGCAGTTACCTTGCACCCGCTGGTGACGCGTACGCAGAGCGCGCGCTGCCACCGCAGAACCTCAACACCCGTGAAACAGGCATCGCTTGCGACTATCGAGTCTACAAGGTGGCCAAGCCCTTCTGGGTGTGGCAGGGCAGTATCGCCCCATGGTTCGAGCAGCCGGGGGGCGGTCAGCAGATCAAACTCGACGCGGTCTTCCTCGACCCGGGCCAGGGGCAGCGGCTGAACGTCAAGTGGCTGCTGGAGCATGATTACCTCAAGCCCGCCGCCGCGTAGCTTCAGCGTGGAACGCCGGGAACTGCACGCGGTGCTGAGCGAGGCAGGAGTGGCCGACGGCTACTACCGCATCGAGGGCGTTCACGAACCGGTCCCCACCCCCACGGACTTTCTGTTCTTGCGACAGGCGTCCGACGGGGCGTGGGAGACCGGTGTGTACGAACGGGGTACGTACGAGGTCATCGCCCGCCATCCGAGCGAACAGATCGCCTGCGCGCATTTGCTCCGCCTGCTCCAAGGTCCGCCGTGCGATCAACCGGCGCGCTAGTAGGGCTTTGTTAGGTACCCCAAGTGATCCTCGTTGGATAGATTGTGATCTTCTTTCAGTTGTGACTCCTGAGGAGATGGAAGAGGTCCG
>NZ_JBIURV010000154.1:0-2587 GCF_044741025.1 Streptomyces sp. NPDC088246 | reverse complement strand
CAGGTGTCGCGCTACGAGATCATGGAAACAAGTCCGTCTCGCCGCAGCGCAGATCGGACAGATAGGGGGTTCCCCTATCGAACGCCCTCTGAGACCACAAGCACGATGGCTGTGGGTGCAGCAGCCCAGGAACTACAGCTGAAGCGCGGCGAGTTCGCCAGTGCCTTACATGTGGGTCTGGTCCGCGTGCTGGTGCAGCAGGGTGGCGCAAGGCCGAGGGTCCGCAGGGAGGAGGTCGACCGGCTGCGGTCGCAGGACGGGTTCCCGGAGGCGCTGTGGGAGAGGGTGCACACCGTCGGGACGGCGGAGGGCGCCCAACTGCTCAGGATCAGTCCGGACCACTTCACCAAGCTGGCCCGCGCGGGATGCCTCACTCCGATCACGTTCTATCTCAACCGGTACCGGACGGTGGTCTGGCTCTATCTCGCCCAGGAGCTTGCGGAGTTCGCCGCCAGGGAGTCTCAGCTCCTGGTGGGGAAGAGCCCGGCCTGGGTATGTAGCCGGTTGACGGGAGGCGCCGACTTCCGTGCACGCAACTGGCGCTCGCGCCGCATCGAACGGCTGATGAGCCTCACGGACGCCCTCTGGGCCCGCGCCGCCGTGCTCGCGGGCACGCTGGACCCGGTGCAGTTGGCAGAGGTGGTCGACGATCCGTATGAGCGCGCCTACCTCGCCAGGATCCGGCCCGAACCGGTCTTCGGGCCAACGGGGTCGCCTTCTGCGAGGGAAGCCATGGGGCGCCTGATGCAGGCCGGTGAACCGGACGAGATGCTGTGGCGGCGGGTCGGCCTGATCACGGAGCTGGACAACGCCCGGGAGGCCCGGCCGGCTCCGCGTCCGGGCGGCGAGTGGCGCCCCGGCCCCGGGAACGGGCTCGGGCTCGGGCTCGGGCTTGAGAGGGGGCAGGAACCTGAGCTCGAACACTCGCTGAGCCCGAACCTGCCTCGGTCTCCGAACCCGTCCAGGTCTTCCACCCCGACCCGGTACTCGGTCCCGTCCCGGCGTCCGAGCCCGCACCAACCTTCGGTCCTGTACGCGATTACGATCCGGTACGTGATCCGGTGCCCGATCCCGCATCTGCGCCGACAGCGGCTCCAGAAGCCGCACTTGGGCTGCTTGCCCGGCTCGGTCTGCGTAGGCGGGCATCCCGGCCTCCTTGCCGGTAAACAACTCGCGCAGGAAGAACGGCACCGGCATCCTGGCCCACATGCTGATCAGGGAAGCCACTGCCGAGGACTGGCCTGCCATCTGGCCGTTCTTCCACGAAATCGTTGCCGCTGGTGAGACCTTCACCTACCCGCTCGATCTCGGTGAGGACGACGCCCGCTCCTGGTGGCTCCTCGAGTCACCGAACCGCACAGTCGTCGCAGTTGACGACGACGGGAGCGTCCTCGGCACGGCAAAGATGAACAACAACCACATGGGCAACGGCGCGCACATCGCCAGCGCCAGTTACATGGTCGACCCCAAGCGTTCCGGACAGGGTGTGGGCCGGGCCTTGTGCGTGTATACGCTGGAATGGGCTCGCTCATCGGGGTTCCGGGCCATGCAGTTCAACGCCGTGGTGGAGACGAACACCTACGCCGTCCGGCTCTACCGCTCGCTCGGCTTCGAAATCCTGGGAACCCTGCCCGAGGGGTTCAACCATCCCGAACAGGGATTCGTCGGAATGTACATCATGTACCGCGCTCTGTGACAGCCGACTTGTCCGTCATGTCTCAAGCGGTGGCGATGTGGGGTCAGTTGTGACTTTGCATGCTTCGTGGGGCGGGTGCGCGCGTAGTTATCAGGGGCAGTACTGTGCGCCCCACCGCCATTCGGGCGATGAAACTTATGCGGAGGAAGAATTCATGACCATACCCAGGAGATCGTTGCGTGCTGCGGGGACACTCGCGGCCGCAACGGTGGTCGGCCTGACCGGCACGGTCCTCTCCGCCGGCCCGGCCGCAGCTCACACCCCCACCTGGGCCGTGACTTGCACCGAGGTGAGCCTTGACCTGACTGCCTACAACGGCAACGTGACCAACCAGGTGACCGTGACCGTCGACGGCAAGGACCTCCTGCCCACCGAGACCTTCGGGAGGGAGTTCCACAAGAAGCTTGAGCTGCCCAAGCACGACAAGGAACTGACGGTTCACCTCGTCGTCAAGGCCGGCGATGGTGACAACTTCTCGCGCGACGAGACCAAGCCGGCACCGGTGTGCGAGGGCACCACCCCGTCGCCCGCGCCGTCCGAGGCCGCGCCGTCGCAGCCGCCCTCCCCGGAGGCACCCGTCGGGAGCGCCACGCCCAGCGAGGCAGCTTCGGAGTCCGCCCCTGCCGCGGCCTCTCCGAGCCCCAGCTCGCCGGACCTGGCCGAGACGGGTTCCTCGTCCGCCACTCCGATCATCGGTGGAGCGGCTGTGGCCGTCCTGCTGGCCGGTGGCGGCATCATGTGGTCCGTGCGCAAGCGTCGTACGGCACAGAACTGACGTAGACCGGTGGTCCTGGTGCAGGACTGCGCCAGGACCACCGGTCGAGGGGGGGGGGGGGGGGGGCCGGCGGGGCCCCCCCCCCCCCCCCCGCGGGGGGCACACCGGCCACGCGC
>NZ_JBIURV010000153.1:0-2676 GCF_044741025.1 Streptomyces sp. NPDC088246 | reverse complement strand
GCCGCGGTCAGGCCGTTGCGCGCGGCGAAGCCGTGCTGCATCCGCTTGACCATCGACTCGAACTGCGCCGACATCAGGCCGCACGACTGGGTGGCAGCCATCCCCAAGGCGTCCTCGAATGCGGCGGCGTCCAGCCCATGGAGCGTCCCAGCAGACACCGCGGCGCTGGCGGGCGTCCAGGGAGCGGGGTGCGAGTTTGGAGGCGCCGTCGCGGCGGACGACGGCGGGGCTGAGTCCGAGCTGGGTGAAGAAGCATATGTCGGCGATATGCCGTGCTGCTTAGGCTCCAGGTATGCGCGTGTTGATCGTGGAGGACGAGCCCTACCTGGCCGAAGCCGTCCGGGACGGTCTCCGGCTGGAAGCGATCGCCGCCGACATCGCCGGCGACGGCAACTCCGCTCTGGAACTGCTCAGCGTCAACTCCTACGACCTTGCGGTCCTCGACCGCGACATCCCCGGCCCCTCCGGCGACGAGATCGCCCGACGAATCGTCGCCTCCGGCAGCGGCATCCCGATCCTCATGCTCACCGCTGCCGACCGGATCGACGACAAGGCGTCCGGGTTCGAGCTCGGCGCCGATGACTACCTCACCAAACCGTTCGAGCTCCGGGAGCTCGTCATGCGGCTGCGGGCGCTGGACCGCAGACGCGCGCACGCCCGACCCCCGGTCAGCGAGATCGCGGGCCTGCGGCTGGACCCCTTCCGCCGGCAGGTCTTCCGCGACGGACGCTACGTCGCGCTCACCCGGAAGCAGTTCGCCGTGCTCGAAGTCCTCGTCGCCGCCGAAGGCGGTGTCGTCAGCGCCGAAGAACTCTTGGAGCGGGCCTGGGACGCCAACGCCGACCCCTTCACCAACGCCGTCCGCATCACCGTCTCCGCCCTGCGCAAACGACTCGGCGAACCATGGCTCATCGCCACGGTGCCCGGCGTCGGCTACCGAATCGACACCGGCATGGACACCACCCACCCTGGCAGCACTCATGAATAGGCGCCCAGGGCTCAGCGCCCGCCTGAAACTCACCATCAGCTACGCCGGATTCCTCCTCATCGCCGGCACTCTCCTGCTGGCCGTGGTATGGGTGTTCCTGCTGCGCTACGTACCCGACAGCCCCCAGGGCCTTCTCGGGGTCGCACCCAACCGCTACCTCCTCGTGCGCATGTTCGCCCCCGCCGCGGCCATAGCACTGGCCTTCCTGCTGGCGTTCGGCCTCCTGGGAGGATGGATCCTCGCCGGCCGGATGCTCGCACCACTCACACGGATCGCAGACGCGGCACGGATGGCCGCGAACGGATCACTGTCCCACCGGGTCCGCATGCAAGGTCCCCAAGACGAGTTCCGCGAACTCGCTGACGTGTTCGACATCATGCTCGAACAACTCGAATCCCACGTCACCGAACAGCAACGATTCGCCGCGAACGCCTCCCACGAACTGCGCACCCCGCTGGCGATCTCGAAGACACTCCTCGACCTCGCCCGCAACGACCCCACGCGGGACCAGGGCGAACTCATCGAACGCCTCCACACCGTCAACACGCGGGCGATCGACCTCACCGAGGCCCTCCTGCTGCTCAGCCGCGCCGATCGCAAGAGCCTCACCCGCGAGCCCGCCGACCTGTCCCTCATCGCCGAAGAAGCCACCGAAACGCTGCTTCCCCTCGCCGAAAAGCGCCAGATCACGCTCGACGTCACCGGCGAGAAGGCACAGACCCTCGGCTCCGCGGCGCTCATTCTGCGGATGGTGACCAACCTCGTCCAGAACGCCATCGTCCACAACCTCCCCTCCGGCGGCACCGTAACGGTCCACACCGAATCGCAGCACGACGCGAGCGTGCTGCGGGTCGAGAACACTGGCCATCGGATCCCAGCGGAACTCCTACCCACCCTCACCGAACCCTTCCAACGCGGAACAGAACGCACACGCACCGACGAACATGTCGGGGTCGGCCTCGGGCTGGCCATCGTGCACAGCATCGTCCGAGCACACGACGGGACCATCGACCTCGCAGTCCGCCCCACCGGCGGTCTCCTCGTCACGATTCGACTTCCCGGCACGCCGCAGGCATCGTCCCCGAGCGGGGCCCACTAGATCGTTGATCGGCTCCGCGAGGGAGACTTCGCCGGTGGCGTAGCGGCGGCGGACCGCCCGCTGCGCGGATTCGGGGTGTTTGGGCTGCTTGCTTGAGCTTGCCCTGGCGCTTGGCCAGGGCCATGCCCTCGCGGATGCGCAGGTGCTTCAGGTTGGCCTCGAACTCAAAGCGACCATGGCCAGGGTTCGCAGGAATAGGCGGCCGAACGGCCCGTCGACTCCTTCAGGGACTCCAGCGGCAACTGTTCTGTGGCCAGCTCCGCCGTCCACTTAGAGCCTGTCGGGTGGCCGGTTGATTACGCTGCGATGTAGTCCTCGACGGTGTTGGCTCGTGCGGTCTTGTGGTGGGATTCATGGCTCCACCGCAAGGACTGCCCGGCGAGCCGGACGAGCATCAAGCGGATCATTGCCACCTTGATCATGGCCTCGGAGGTCGCGGTCAGCCGTTCGTAGTCGCGGGCCAGCCGACGGTTTCGGACCAGCCAGCCGAAACTGGAGAGTCGGCCCGGGGCGCGGTGGCCGGGATTTCCCCGGCTCCGTTTCCCCGAGCCGCTCGCCGAACCGGACGTGCGACTCTCACCGCATCCGG
>NZ_JBIURV010000152.1:0-2705 GCF_044741025.1 Streptomyces sp. NPDC088246 | reverse complement strand
AGACCGCCTGGATCAACGACCCGACCAAGCGTAGAGAGCCCGCACCACAGATCTCATAGCGTCACAACCGTCTCACTGGACTTGAAATCTTCCGGTCGTCCACCACCCACACCTGCGGACGCACCACCCCAACCGCCCGCCGGGCCAAACCCCGCGCGGACCGTGTCCACCGGCCAGGTCGACGACGTCATGAACTGCTGCAACTGCTGATGGTCCACACCCAGACGCCCCGCCATCGGCTGCATCGACTTCCGGCGCCCGTCCAGCAACAGACCCCGCAGATACAGCCCGCCCTTCACCCGCTGGTCAGCACGTCTCAGCGGAGCGAACACCTCCCGGCGAACTCCTCCAACCGGCCCCGGGACTGCGTGAGTTCGTCCGCCCTCATACCAGCAGGAAACCACCAGAACGACCACTTACCCAGAAACATAACAAAGCCCTACTAGTAGAGCGACTTCTCCACGATGGCGTTGTCGGGGAAGCGGCTGTCGCCGTAGTAGTTCCACCGCAAGCGCAAGTCGATTGTGCTTCCGCTGGAGTTGAGAGAGGGAGCGGAGCCGGAGGCGCCCACGCCGTCGGTTGGGCGGTGCCAGCCCTCCCAGGTCCGCCCGAAATCGCTGGACTGGCTGATCCAGGCATAGCCGTCGGTGCCAAGGCAGGCGACGGCCTCGTGGGCCTGCTGGGCGTATTCGGGGTCGCCGGGCTGTTCGGTGATGGTGACCGAGCCGCCGCGGGCGATCTCGACGCTGGACTCGCAGAGCGCGTCGCCGGGGAACTTGGACCACGTCACGGTGCTTGGGAGCGAGACGTCGAGAGCAGTGAAGAGCGGATCGTCGAGCCTGCCCACGCCGACTGCCACGATCTGTCCGTCCTGAGGGTTCTCGGTGCTGGTGTCGGGGATGACGATCCCGGAGATCTTCGCGTCCCC
Source organism: Streptomyces sp. NPDC088246 (assembly GCF_044741025.1). Lineage (NCBI taxonomy): Bacteria > Bacillati > Actinomycetota > Actinomycetes > Kitasatosporales > Streptomycetaceae > Streptomyces > Streptomyces sp. NPDC088246. Next base: position 1,777 of record NZ_JBIURV010000152.1, on the reverse strand, counting down.
CCAGCGGTCTCCTCCCCGGAGCAGGGTGCCGGTGGCTGAGGCTGGGGTGACGAAGTTGCCGCGGAACTGCGGGGTGCCGTTGGTCACGTCCATGTCCTGCCAGGCCATGCGCCCGTCGATCCGCTGGACCCCGATGTAGACGTGGTTCCCGTTCGGGATGACGGTGGGGGAGTTGCGCGTGTAAGCGTCCCCGGGAACCCGGTTCCAGGCCGTCCACGCGTTGTTGGCGAGGTTCTCCAGCACGCTGTAGTAGATCTGGCCATCGGTCCCGGTGTGGAAGATGGTGATGCGGCCGCGGATGGAGACGATGACCGGCGCGACGTAGGTCGTGTTAGGCACCGGATGCTGCCGGTAGTCGCCGTCGTCATAGTTCCACCAGATGTGGTCGTCGAGGCCGTCGACCACGCCGTACGTGGTGCCCGCGTACGACAGCTTGTCAGGCGTGTCCTTGGCGCGGGCCGCCTTGCCGACCAGCTTCCAGGACGACTCGGCCCGGCCCGCGGAGGCCGGAGACGCGGCCACGCCGACGAGCAGGGCGGCCCCCCGTCAGTACTCCGATCGAAGCGCGTAGCCCGGTGGAATTGAACCGAGGATTGTTCCTGTTCCAGAGCATTGCTGACCTCATTCCCGATGTCGCCGACCTGCCCCAAGGACGGTAGCTCCGGCCGCATCCCCGTGCTGTTCCGAGAGTGCACGGGCACATGACCCCGCCTGCACTGACAGTGCGCTGGCCCGCCCACCTCCTCGCCACACTGAACACCGGCCGGAACTTGCGGTACCCAGCTCCCGGGCAGGGTTTATCTGTGAGCCCTTTCCATCCTCACGTTGATGCGCGGTGAAGGACGAGGGCGGTCTTGACGAGGTCGGTGATGCGGTTGGTGCTGCAGCGGAGCTTTCGCAGGAATCGCCAGCCCTTGAGGGACTCGGGCATCTCAGTGAATCAGGCGACAGGTGCGCAGGGCTGACGATTCGAGGGCCTTCCACTGCGGCACCATGAGCGGCCGTCAGCGACGACGAACTCAGGACCATACTGGAAACGGCAGGAGTGCAGAAAGCTCATGAGTGTCTCCGGACCCAAGCCCGATCGGGTGGCCGACAACGCCGGCGGCGACCCCACGGACCCCGCGGGTCCCACCGGCCGGCTGACCACCTGGCTTGCCGGCACCTCGCTGGGCGAGGTGCCGCCTTCCGTGCGCGAGCGCGCCAAGCACCTGCTGCTCGACGGTATCGCCTGTGCCCTGGTCGGAGCCAGGCTCCCTGTCTCCCGCAAGGGTGTCGAGGGGGTCACCGCGCTGGACAACGCCGGAAGCGCCATGCTGATCGGTTGGGGAGCCCGCACGACCAGCGCGCCGTCGGCGGCGATGCTCAATTCCAGCTTCATCCAGGGCTTCGAACTCGACGACTACCACCCGCTCGCCCCGTTGCACAGCAATGCGCTGGTCGTGCCGGCCATGCTCGCGGCGGTCCCGCACGTCGGCGAGGTGTCAGGGTCCCGCTTCCTGCTCGGCGCGATCCTCGGCTATGAGACGGGGCCACGGGTGGGCATGGCCCTGGGGGGCCTGGAGATGATCTCCCGCGGCTGGCATTCGGGTGTGGTCTTTGGTACCCACAGCGCCGCGGTGTCTGCTGGGACGCTCTATGGGCTGAACGCCGCCGGATTCGAGGACGCCCTTGGAATGGCCGCCACCCAGTCGTGCGGCCTGATGTCGGCGCAGTTCGAGTCGATGGTCAAGCGGATGCAGCACGGCTTCGCCGCGCGCAACGGCCTGACCGCGGC
>NZ_JBIURV010000151.1:0-2926 GCF_044741025.1 Streptomyces sp. NPDC088246 | reverse complement strand
GAGCCGAAGGTCGAGCCGAAGGTCGAGCCGAAGGACTCCTGCTCGTCCTCCACGCGCGCGGTATCGCCATCACCGACGAGACCCGCAAGAAGATCACCGGCTGCGACGACCCTCAGCTCCTGCACCAGTGGCTCAACCGCGCCGCCACCGCCACCACCACAGAGGAAGTCTTCGCCGAGGAGTAGCCCCGCCCCGGTGGCTCACGGTGACTGCGTCCCTCCTGCCCGCATGCCCGCATACCGTTCACGGCTCCCCGCACGTCCGAGGGCCGGAACAGGACGCGGGCCGCGGTGCGTCGGGGCCGTCACCGGACCTAGCTCGTCAAAGTGCCCTGGTGGAAATACATGCGCCAGCCCACTTCCGTCAGACGCCACACGGAGCTCCGCCATGCTCGGCGCCCGCTGTGGTCGGCGAAGTAAGTCAGATGAACAATGCCGGGAGCGAGTACGGCCCCCGACATATCGCTGACCTTGACCGGAGCTTCGGGGGCCACCGAACCGTCACTCGTCACCGCGAGAATCGACTTCGCGTCCCAGCGCCGCCCCGACGCTCCGATCTCGAGGAACTCCGGGTCCAGGAGCTCCGAGACCAGGGCCGCCGAAGCACGCACTGCAGGGTCGAGAAGCCGCATCTCTGCCTCAATGGCCGCTTGAACGGCCCGCTCGCTCTCGTCTGTCATGCACGAACCCTACGGACGTCCCTCGTCACGTCACAGCGAATAGTTCGCGCAACGCAAGCAGCGACACCGGCGATGACGTCGTCTCCCGTCAACATTCATGGCGGGGTTGATCACCAACTGCCTCTACTGTCCGTCGCCAATGAATCCAGCCCGCTTGTCACTGAACCCAGTCGTCGGCAGATCTCAGCAAGTACGGACGCACTTTGCTGCGCACATCCTCTCGAAGTCTGACGGCCGGTCCGCCTTGCGGCGCGGTCACGCAGGCCAGGCGTCAGCCCAGCGGACCAACTGGAGCAGGCGCAGAGGCTGATGGAACGCGATGGGTGGGACGGCAGGATGAGTCACATGAGCACTCCGGACGCCGCCACGGCCGCAAACTCCGTTGCACCGCCGCCCCGTTGGGCGGTCTGGGCCGCGCATCTGACCACCTTGGTCGTACTGCCGAGCGGGTTATGGCGGATCGTCCTGGTGCTCGGCTATCCGGCCGGCTACCTGGACGAGAGCTTCGCGGACTTCGAGACGCTCGGCGCGAAGGTCTGGATGCTGACGCTGAGCGTGGTCTGCGAGCTTCTTGCCTTCCTGACGATCGGTCTGGTGCGGCCCTGGGGCGAGGTCGTGCCGCGCTGGATACCGCTGATCGGAGGGCGCGCCGTGCGCCCGATGGCCGCCGTCGTCCCAGCCGCCCTCGGCGCAGTGGCACTGACCGTGATGTGGGCCAATGTTCCCTGGTGGTGGACGTACCCGCACAATGGCATGACGGACACCGGCGACCTCGTGGTCGGCATCCTCTACCAACCGCTGGTCCTGTGGGGCCCCCTGCTCGCCGCCGTCACCGTCTCCTACTACCGCCGTCACCGCTCCCCGCGCAGCCGGGTTATGGCGTCTTGAAACAGCGCCCTGTTTGAGAACCTTGCCCCCATGTCGGTCGACTGGGTTTGATGACAAGCGGGCTGGATTCATTGGCAACGGACATCCGGAACCGGCATCGGGCCCGTCCCCCGCAAGACGATCTGGGCCGATCTCAGCCTCGTACCGTGACCGCTCCACCGGGTCGCGGAGACCCACGACCCGGTAGGCCACGTCGCCGCGTCCCACGACACATAAAGCTTTGAAGAACCTGGGGAAATCACCCTCCCCACCCAAACCCGCCCCCACCCGGCCCCGTCACTCGCGCGGGTGACATAGGGCAACTGGGCTGGATTTCACACGGGTTGGCTGGCATATGCTCGCCGCGACAACTACAGACATGCGACGGCCCCCGACGAGATTGCAGTCTCGACCGAGGGCCTGACCACCGAGGAAGTACGGAGCTTCCCGATGGGTACCCCGCAGATTACCGCGCCCCAGTGCGCCCTGTCCCCCGCATCCGGGGGCGCCACACCGTCATCCGGTGTCATCCACATCAATGTCCGGCACGCCGCCGGCTTCACCGTCATCGGCAACCACCTCGCCCAGCACCGCGGACTCTCCCTCACCGCGATCGGGCTCGCCACCCACATCCAGTCGCTCCCCGCCGGAGCCAAGATCGGCATCAAGCACCTCGCCGACCGCTTCCCCGAGAGCGAAACCCGCATCGCCGCCGCACTGCGCGAACTCGAAGCCACCGGCTACCTGCACCGCAGCCGCGTACGCCTCGCCGACGGCCGCATCATCACCCGCACCGTCTCGTACAACCAGCCCGGCGCAGCCCCTCAGCCCCGAACGGTTCCCGACGAGCCGGCCCCGCTGCCCGCACCACCGCCACGCGTAACCGCTCCCGAGCCGCGCCCCGCACCACCCCCAGCACCCACGCCACCGCCGCAGCCCGTCCCCGTACCGGCCCCCACCGCGCGCACAACGCCGCCTCCGCCGCTCCCCCAGCCGCAGGAGCTCACGCCGGAGCTTCAGCGCATGGCCACCGCACTCCTCGCCGACCTGCGCCGCCACACACCCCAACTCACCCTCGCCGAGAACGACATCCACATCCTCACCCCCGGCGTCGCCACCTGGCTCGAACGCGACGCCCACCCCGACACCATCCGCCACGCCCTCACCACCGACCTCCCGAACCTCCTGAAGCACCCAGCCAAGCTTCTGCGCCACCGGATCACGGCGCTCCTGCCACCGCCGCTGCCGGGAGCCCAGGACCTCGGACCCGCACGCCCTGGCGTCATCGTCATCCCCCTCCAGAACTGCGACCACTGCGACCGCGCCTTCCGCTCCCACCACCCCGGCCACTGCCGCGACTGCCGCACCGAACTGCACACA
>NZ_JBIURV010000150.1:0-2938 GCF_044741025.1 Streptomyces sp. NPDC088246 | reverse complement strand
GGAGAGTCGGCCCGGGGCGCGGTGGCCGGGATTTCCCCGGCTCCGTTTCCCCGAGCCGCTCGCCGAACCGGACGTGCGACTCTCACCGCATCCGGCTCTCCACGGGTTACTGCCGGTGGATCGTTGATCTATGCGGCCCACGGTGTCGAGATATTCAACCCTCGCCAGCGGTAGCGGGTGACCGCCACCGCACCAATGTTGAACAGCTCGACTCCGTCCAAAGCGATCTGCCGCCAGCCACGAGGGCCTTTGAACTGTCGACGCAGGGCCGTCCACGTCATGCGCCGCCGATACGTGATCATGTTGATCACTCGCCACCACACGAACGAGCGCAAGGCGTTGAAGGTGTGCTTGGCGACGGCGTGCTTGAAGTAGTTGGCCCAGCCGCGCAGGATCTGATTGATCCGCGACAGCACGGCGGCGAACGGGACCTGCGACCTCCTGTGGGTCAGTGCCCTGATCTTCCTCTTCAGTTCACGGACCGGTTTGTCCGCAATGAAGGTGTAGACATAGCGCTTATCCGTTCCCCGCTTATGCATCCACTTGATGTGGAAGCCAAGGAAGTCGAACCCGTCGGCCATGTGCACCACGCGCGTCTTGGACTGCGACAGGCGTAGCCCAAGTGGGGCGAGGATCTCGCCGATCTCCTCTCTCAGTGCCTCGACGTGGTGGCGTTCGCCCCTGACCAGTACGACGAGGTGAGTCGGCGGCGGGAATCTCACCCGCCGCCGCTCGCAGAACCGTGCGGGAGCCTCTCGGCTCACACGGCTCCCATCGCCCAGCCGTCAGGCTTGAGACCGAACCGCCAGTGGGCGAAGAGGTTCGGGTAGCGGCGGGCGGTGCCCGCCAACAGTTCCCGTGCCTTCTTCTCCCGGCGGTGGAGTCGTTTGTACTTCCGGCAAGCCCAGCGCACCAGGTACTCGTTGATGCGCCGGAGAAGGGGGTACAACATGGACTTGTAGAAGCGCCCGTAATAGTTGACCCAGCCCTGCACGACGCTGTTATACATCCGCGCAAGGTCACCGAGGGACATGTCACTGCGGCAGGCAATGCGCCAGGAACGGATCTCCTTGCCCATCGCCTTGATCGCCTCCTTGCTGACCGCGGGCAGGAAGTTCACAAAGTGCTTCCCGTACCGGTTCTTGGACAGTCTCGGCCGGAACGTGTACCCGAGGAACGTGAACGACGTGTGCTCGTACGAGCCGCGCCGGTCAGCATCTTTGCAGTACACGATGCGCGTCTTGTCCGGATGCAATTCCAGACCGACTTGCGCCAATCTCGCTGCGAGCGCGTCCCGCACGCGGCGGGCCTGATGCTCGCTGCGGCAGTGAATCACCGCATCGTCGCAATACCGCTCGAACGTGAGGTGCGGGAACTCCCGTCCCAGCCACGTATCGAACGCGTAGTGCAGATACAGATTCGCCAGCACGGGCGAAATCGCCGATCCCTGTGGGGTCCCGCGATCTCGTTGCTGCACCGAGCCGTCCGCTTTCGCTAGCGGCGCCACAAGCCACCGCTTGACATAGAGTAGGACCCATTTCCCGTCCGCGTCGACATGCCGCTCGACGGCCCTGAGCATCAGCTCATGGTCCACGCTGTCGAAGAACGCCCGGATGTCGAGATCGACAACCCAGTCGTTACGCCAACAACGCCGCCGGCAAGTCTCCACCGCATCCAGCGCCGACCGCCTCGGCCGGTAGCCGTAGGAGTCCGGGTGGAACACAGGCTCCACCCGTCTCTCCAGATACATCGCGGCCACCGTCTGGGCAATCCGGTCAGCCACAGTGGGCACCCCAAGCACACGGACACCTTTCCCGCCCGCCTTGGGGATCTCCACGGCCTTCACCGCCGGAGGGAAATACGAGCCTGACGACATGCGATTCCACAGCTTGTACAGATTCCCCTTGAGGTTCTGCTCGAACTGCTCGATCGAAACGCCGTCCGCACCGGGTGCACCCCGATTGGCCTTGACCCTCAGATACGCCTCCCACACCATCGACTTGGAAATATAAAACGACTTGGTCTCGGCCTGCGGCCTTGATCCGTTCACCTGGCTCCTCCCGGCACTACCGGTTGACCACCAAACAAGATCAGGACGACCCGCTCCCTTCGCTCCGCCCCCATTACAGGGACTTCATCACTACTACGAGACGGTCCGTCCCCCTGCCACGCATCGGTACTCAGCTCCTTGCAGTTTCAGCTACTTGGAGTTCTCCCTTTACACCAACCCGTCCTCAACATGGACCGGTTGGCAGCATCGCGGCGAGGGGTTCCCACGTTCCGCACTGGTGCCTGTCGCCGAGCTCGCGCCACCTTCATGCCGGGCCGCCACCTGACCAGGAATACAGGAACCCGTCAGACTCATCCCGGGGCAACAACTGGACCCCGGTTTCGGCAACCACTCATACGCTTACGACACTTCAGCAGTGGTTCACTCGCGTTCGCCTTCTCGGCACACACCTGACGCATCTCGTGCGCCTTTTCCACAGTGCTCATCACCCCGGCTCATTCACCGGAGCAACCTGCGGCGGTTTGAGACCTCCCCCTGCGTGGGCGATCCCGGAGGGCCTACCTCCATCACCAGTGCAGCACCACGTCAAGAGCTTCCGTCTACACCGAAACCTCCTGTTGTGTTCGTGGCGCACAATCATCCGCATAGCGCACGATCCGCCAGTTCGGCAGGTTCTTGGCCACTCGCGTATGTCGGCGTGAGTCGCTGGACATCGTTCCGCCGGGCCTCCACGGCGCCATCACGTGCTCATCGAGCGCGGACAGGGCGATGTTGGCCAGCAGCGGCGAGAGGATCCCGCCTTGCGGGGTGCCGGTCTCGGTCGGTTCCGTCGTCCCGGTCTCCCGCAGGATTCCGGCCTTCAGGAACGCCTTGACCAGGGCGAGCACGCGCTTGTCCTTGACCCGGTCACGCACCCGGTCCATCAGG
>NZ_JBIURV010000149.1:0-2981 GCF_044741025.1 Streptomyces sp. NPDC088246 | reverse complement strand
GAGGCCGAAGGCGTTCCTCCGATCGGCACGCCGATGGCCAACACCCGTGTCTACGTACTCGACGCGCAGCTGCGCCCCGTCCCGGTCGGTGTGGTCGGTGAGTTGTTCGTTGCTGGCGCGGGTGTGGCGCGTGGTTATGGGGGCCGTGCTGGTCTGACGGGTGAGCGGTTCGTCGCTGATCCGTTCGCGGGTGATGGCAGTCGCATGTACCGGTCGGGTGATCAGGTGCGGTGGCTGCCGGAGGGCCGGCTGGAGTTCGTCGGACGTGCCGACGACCAGGTCAAGATCCGCGGGTTCCGAGTCGAGCCCGGCGAGATCGAGACGGCGCTGGCCGCGCACGCCGCCGTACGGACAGCGGTCGTGACCGCGTACGGAGAGAACGCCGACCGCAAACTGGCCGCCTACCTGGTGCCCACTGATCACAGCGAGGGCATACCGGACCCGGCTGACCTGCGAGAACTACTGCTCCGGAGCCTCCCCGACTACATGGTCCCGGCGGCCTTCACCGAGATGTCGAGGCTGCCCCTCACCACGAACGGAAAGGTGGACAAGGCGGCGCTGCCGATACCCGAGCCGGTCCGCTCCACAAGCACCGAGTACGTCGCACCGTCCGGCGAAGCGGAGGAACTCCTCGCGGAGATCTGGTCCGAGGTCCTCGGGATCGAGCGGATCGGAGCCCACGACAACTTCTTCGAACTGGGCGGGAACTCGCTCCTCGTCACCCAGATCGTCGGCCGCATTCGCGGCGCGGGGCACGACATCAGCGTCGGGGACCTCTTCGACCACCCGACCCTGGCGACCGCCGCCCCGCTGATCCAGATCCAGGCGGAGGACCCCGAGGTCCGTTCGGTGGTGACCATCCGCGCGGGCCGGACCAGCCCCGCGATATTCGCCGTACACACCCTGACCGGTGAGGTCGCCGCGTTCGCGGAGGTCGCCGGGCACCTGGCCGAGGGACAGCGCTTCTACGGACTGCAGGAACGCGGCCTGACCGGCGAGGACGCGCCGCCCTCGTCCGTCGAGGAGATGGCGACCACGTACATCGGCGAAATGTTGCGGGTGCAGAAGGAAGGCCCCTACCTGCTGGTCGGCCAGTCCGGGAGTTCGTACGTCGCGTTGGAGATGGCGCGCCAGCTCACCGCCATGGGCAAGGAGGTGGGCGGGGTCTTCCTCATGGCGCCGGCCCGCCAGCCCTTCGCCTGGCGCCTGCCGAGCCAGGCGTTCGGCCGCTCCGACCGGAAGCTGCTGGCCGCCCTGGAGGCAGCCCTCGACGGCGCTGCCGGGACGAAGCTCTCCCGGGCGGACGAGAAGAAGGTGCTGAAACTCGGAGCGCCGGACGACGAGATCGCCAAGGGCGTCCGCGAAGGCGACAAGCACGCCCTGCGGATCATGCGTGCCCTGGCCATCAACCGGCTCGCCTACTCGTACTACGGCGAGCTCATGCACCGCGGCATGCGTAACTACGACGGCCGTGTGGTGCTCCTCATGCCGCGCGAGGACCGGCCCAAGCCGTACAAGTGGACCCTCGAACAGTGGCAGATCCCCGTCACGCGGGGTCCGGAGGTCGTGGACGTGCCGGGCGAGCACTCGACCGTGTTCTACGGCGAGAGCGCCGAGGCCGTGGGCGCCTATCTGAGCGCCGAGATCACCCGCTGGCAGCGCGACGAAGGAGAGACCGCATGACGGGGTCCACAGGCACGCAGCCGCCGACCGCCGGGGCGGAGGGCACCAGCGCCTACGAACTCCCCAACGGGCGCAGGATCACCTGTGTCAGTCCGGCGGAGGCCAAGGTCCTCTGGGCGGAGGCCGTGGACGCCGGGCTCTACAAGTCGGCCGCGGACGCCCTGCGGCCAGGCGACACCGTCCTCGACATCGGGGCGAACATCGGAATCGTCTCGTTGATGTTCGGTTGGAAGGCACCCGATCTCAGGATCGTCTCCGTGGAACCCGCGCCTACCACGTTTTCCTGTCTGGAGGCGAATCTGCGGCGCCATCTGCCCGGCGCCGTCGCCGTGCGCAGTGCGGTGGCCGACCGGGCCGGCCACCGGACTTTCACCTATTACCCGAGGTCGACCGGAAACTCGGGACTGTTCGCGGACCAGCGGGCGGACGACGAGAACACCCGGATATTCCTGCGCAACACCGGAATCCCGGAGGAATACATCGGGGAGATCGTCAGGGACCTGCACCGGGGCGTCGGCATGACCGTGCCCACCCTGACCGTCTCCGACCTGATCAGGACCCATGACCTGCGAGAGGTCAGCCTCCTGAAGATCGATGTGGAGCGCGCGGAACACCTGGTCCTGGCGGGGATCGAGGACGAGCACTGGCCGCTGATCGGCCGCATCGTCGCCGAGGTCCACGACGAGGACGGCCGGCTGGCGGCCCTCACCGGCCTCCTCGAACGACACGGTTTCACCCTCACCGTCAGCCAGCAGCCCAAGCTCGCTGGAACGGATTTGTACGAACTCGCCGCTGCACGCCGCCCGTGAGGCGTTCAAATGCCGCCGCGCAGCACTTGAACACGGCACCGGAATACTGGCCGGTGACCGGGCATCCCGTACGCCATGGAGCCGCTGGATCAATGATCCAGCGGTGTGCCATGGTGACTCGGGGAATCTTCGACTCACATGAGTGAGTAGCGCACGCCGAGGCATCGCCATGACCTGGTGCGGAGCGGATCATTCGCGATCCCGCTCTCAAGGGTCCGGGATCCGAGGCGGATACCCCAGGGCCGAGCAGCGCACCGTCATGCACTAATTCAGCTTTCTCATTTGCAGGGGACAACTGATGCTTTCTGACGCCAAGCGGGAATTGCTGAAGCGACGCCTCCGGGGAGAGCAGGTATCGCGCCGCGCCTGGGACCCCCGCCCGGCCGGTCCCCTCCCGCTGTCGTTCGCGCAGCAGCGCCTGTGGTTCCTCAGTCAGATGGAGCCGGGGTCGACGGAGTACAACCTGTCGATGCGTGTGCGGTGGGATGG
>NZ_JBIURV010000148.1:0-3132 GCF_044741025.1 Streptomyces sp. NPDC088246 | reverse complement strand
CTCAACTGGGGGAGCTTTCGTGTGAACGCGGCGACGAAAAAGGCCGCCAGAGCGAACGTCGAGAGAGGGAAATACAGCAGTGCTGCTCCCTCCACACCGAGCGCGGGGCCGAACACGAGGGCTGCCACGGCCGGGAGGCCAGCGAGGGCGAACACTACGCCCAGCCCTCTTACTTCCCTGACTTCAGGGTCTGCTGCGGCGGGTAGTGCCTCCGGATCCAGGAGTGCGCCGTACGCGGCCTGAGACTGGCGGGCGGCCACTGTGAGGGCCATGGCGCCGAGCGCACGTGCTGTAGGTTCGCGGTTCTCCACCAGTTCGGAGAGTTTGTCGGTGAACGCGGTGCGGACTCTCCGGCCGTGTTCACGCAGCCGCCCGCGGTCGGCAATGTACTTGGCATGAATACCCGCAGCCGTTTTGGTGCTAGTTGTCACCGCGGTCACCAGCTCGGACACCTTCACGTGTACGTCGGTGAGCGCTTCGTTGCGCGTTCGGCCCGCCGGCGCGGAAGCGAGAGCGGCAAGTGCGGGGAGTGCTTCCAGAGCTTCGGTTACCACTTGGTCGCCGTCCTTGGCGTACCCCTTCTTCATCGCCTCACGTGTGTCGGAGAACCGCCGGAACGAAGAGGCGGCGAAGACCGCAATGCATACCACCGCGGCGCCTTGCGTCCCTTCGACCATCTGCTCAAGCTCTGCCTTCTGCCGTTTCTCTGCCGACAGCGGCTTGGTCCGCGGCGTCGTCTCCGGGGCCGTCACGGCAGACACGGCCACCAAGACCAGGAGGACATAGCCCACCACGGCCGACCGAATAAATGCAGTCGCGAGAACATCACTCATGACCACTAGACAGCTCTTCCACGCAGTACGGGAGGGCCGGACGTAGATCGCGTGGATGTCGTCCCAAGGCACCTCGTCCGTATGCCCGAGCACGAGGGCGGCGGTACGTGCCTTCTCGATCCGCTCGTCTGCCGCCGCGCTGTAGCGGGCCCGCAACCGGTCACGATAGCCGGGCAGAGGCGCGATGGTGGGGATACTCGGTGTTGTCAACAGCGTCCTCGTCTTCTTGCCTGGTCACCAGTAACACCGTGACTGTCGGGTCGGCCGGGTCGGCCCGGCCGTTCAGTGGCTGGTTTGTGTGATGTCGCTCGCGAGCTCGCCGAGGAGACTGAGCCACCTCCATCCCGGAACCGGAGAGCAGATCCGGCCTTCCTGTGTAGTGGGTGGGCGGTGGTGATATCGCCGGTTTGCCGGTGAGTGACGGTAAACCGATCTTCTGGCTGGATCCCTTGCGGACGAGCTGGGGATCACGCGGACGTCGTACTTGACGAGGTTCGGCGGGCGTGGGCGTGATGGTGGGCAGTCCGGCCCGCTCGGCTACACCCGCGTCCCGCCGCCAGCGTTCAGGCGTCGCAGGAGGTGCCGGGCGACGTTCTGGCGGCGCATCTGGCGGTAGGCGGCGTCGATGCGCTCCAGGTTGGTGTTCGACGGCCGGCGCTTCTCGTCCAGCCAGTGCGGCAGACCCTTCCAACTGTGCTGTATTCGAAGCTGTCGGTGGGTGGTACGGGCAGGGTGTCAGAGGCAGGCGCTACGGTGCGTGGTCGTGGACGCTTCTGATCTTGATTACCGGGCCCGGACACGGTCCGGCTGCATCCCGCCGGAGCTGGTCTCGCGGTTGCTCGAGCTCGGCCACGCCGAGGAGGTGGAGCGCCAGGCAGGCCGCGGGGAGTGGTTCTGCGCGTTGGAGTGGGCAAGAGTGCTCGGCGGGCAGGACCGGCAGGTCGAGGCGCTCGAGGTGCTCGACCCGTACCTGGCCACGGGCTGGTGGACAGCAGCCGCAGCCACGGCCGGGCTGCTGGAGGAATGGGGACGCGGTGAGGAGGCGGTCGCCCTCGCCCGCACGCACATGGCCTCGGCCCGCTCGTACGCTGAGACCGGGGGCGGGCTGACGCTGGCGTCGTTCGCGCGGCTGCTCGCCCGGAACGGCCTGGCCGACGAGGCGTTCGACCTGCTGCAGCCCCACATCGACGACTGGTCCCTCGCCAAGGCACTGATCGACGTCGCGCAAGGCGCCGGCCGCGACGAGGAGGCCGCCGGACTGCTCGCCGCCCGGATCCCGGCCGGGCACGAGTGCGACTCCCCGTGGTGTTGCCGCGGCCTGGAGCCCCACCTGGCAATCGGATTGCTCGCCACCGTCCACGAACGCCAGGACCGCGTCGAAGAGGCGGTCGCCCTGCTGTCCACCTGCCAGTTCACCTCACTCAACGGCCGTGACCAACTCGCCGACCTGTTCGCCCGGCACAACCGGATCGACGAGCTGCGCGCCTACGCGGACACCGAACCTCTCGGGTACGCCGCGCGGCGCCTTGCAGAGCTGCTCGAGGAGCGCGGCGACGTCGACGGCGCGATCACCGTCTACCGGCAAGCCAGCAAAGCGTCCATTCGCCGCGGCAACGCGGCAGTGGAACTCGCACGCCTCCTGGCACAACACGACCGTTACGACGACGCGATCGAGGTGATGCGTGCGCTTGCCGACGCCCCCGGCGGCGCGGAGGACTGGATCGTCGACGTGCTATGCACCCTGTACGCCGACCAGGGCCGCCCGCAGGACGCCCTGACCTGGCTCGACGACCTCAAGGCCCGTCGTGGCAAGGAGGAGTGGGAGCTGTTCTGGATCAGGCTCCCACTGATGGCCGCCTGCGGCCGGGTCGACGAGGCCGTCGAGCTGACCCGAGCCCACCCTGAGGGCACCACCTCGTATGCGGCGGAGCACGTCGCCACGCTGCTGGCCAATGCCGGGCGCACCGAGGACGCCGTCATCGTCCTCGAGCAGTACGCCCCCGCCAACACCAGCACCCTGGCCGGCTACCTCATCGACCTCGGCCGCATCAAGGACGCCCTGGCCCTCCTGCAGCACACAAACCCACCACCGCCCGCCGTACCGACGACACACCTGTGGATGGACGAGCCACCATTCTGAAGTCCTGCCTGGTACAGGGCTCCAAGCCGCTCGCCCGTCATCCGGGTCGGCAGCATCCGTGCGATGATGATCCGCGAGTAGCCCGAGACCATCACGAGCACGGGCGGCCGGCCCTGCTGCCCGTAACCGAGCGGGATATCGGCCGGCGGGAACCACAGG
>NZ_JBIURV010000147.1:0-3501 GCF_044741025.1 Streptomyces sp. NPDC088246 | reverse complement strand
CCCCGACCACGCCTGCTACATCATCTTCACCTCCGGATCCACCGGACGCCCCAAAGGCACCACCGTCACCCACGCCAACGTCACCCGCCTCTTCAGTGCCACGCAACAGCGCCTCCCGTTCGGCCCCGACGACACCTGGAGCCTCTTCCACAGCTACGCCTTCGATGTGTCGGTCATGGAGATGTGGGGCGCCCTCACCACCGGCGGACGCCTCGTCGTGGTCCCGTACCTGACCAGCCGGGACTCGGAGGCTTTCTACGCACTCGTACGCGACCGGTCGGTCACGATGCTCAGCCAAACCCCTTCTGCCTTCCGCCAGTTCGAAACGGTCGATGCGGTGGAGGATGGGGAACTGGCCCTGCGGGCTGTGCTGTTCGCAGGCGAGGCGCTGAACCGGGCATCGGTGCGCCGCTGGGGCGCCCGTCACGGTTACGCCTCGCCGCTTCTCATCAACCTGTACGGCATCACCGAGACCACCGTGCACGTGACATACACCGAGGTGGACGAGGGCCAGCTCGACGGTACGTTCAGCCGGATCGGCAGGGCGCTGCCCGATCTCCGTCTCTACGTCCTGGATCCGTCGAGCGATCCGAGTCCGATCGGTGTCGTGGGGGAGCTCTATGTCGGCGGGCCCGGCGTGACGCGTTGCTACACAGGCCAACCGGCACTCACCGCACAGCGTTTCGTGCCGGACCATCTCGGTCGTACGCCTGGGGCCCGGCTCTACCGCAGTGGGGACCTCGCCCGCTGGACGGCCTCCGGCGACCTGGAATACCTGGGACGGGCCGACGCCCAGGTGAAGGTGCGCGGCTACCGTATCGAGCTGCCGGAGATCGAGGCCCGACTGGGCCGGCAGCCCGAGATCCGGCAGGCCGTCGTGGTCGTCCGGGACGATCTCGGCGGCCACACGGACCTCGTCGCCTACCTCGTACCGGAGCCGGACGTCGGCCGGCCCACCACCAGTGAACTCCGCGACGCCCTCGCCGGTCACCTCCCCGACTACATGATCCCGAGGAACTTCGTCTTCCTCGATGCCCTCCCGCTCACTCCGCAGGGCAAGCTCAACCACCGGGCTCTGCCCGCTCCGGCGACCGAACGCCCGGAATTGGAAGCCGAGTTCGTCGATCCGCTGTCCGCGACGGAGGAGCTGCTCGCGGGGATCTGGAGCAATGTTCTCGGCGTCGACCGGGTCGGCCGCCACGACAACTTCTTCGACCTCGGCGGCGACTCCATCCGCAGCATCCAGGTGCTGGGACTGGCTCGTACCCAAGGGGTCGGTTTCGAGTTGCAGGACCTCTTCCGTACGCCCACCGTGGCGGGGCTGGCCGAGGCCGCCTCGACCCATTCGGCATCCGAAGCTCCGCAGCGCGACCGTGAGCCGTTCTCCATGGTGAGCGCCGAGGACAGGGCGCGGCTGCCACTGGGCCTCGTGGACGCCTATCCGATGGCGGAACTCCAGGTCGGCATGATCTACGAGATGGAGCTGGACCGTGAACGGCTGCCGTACCACAACGTGGACAGCATGCGCATCAACGGCCGGTTCGACGAGCGCAGCTTCAAGGAGGCGCTCCGCCTGGTCGTGGAACGCCACCCGATACTCCGCACGTCCCTGGAGCTGAGCGGCTACAGCGAGCCGCTCCAACTGGTGCATGCCACGGCGGAGATGCCGTGCGTGGTGTCCGATCTGCGCGCACTCGACGACGAGGCGCAACAGTCGGCGATCGCCGCATACGTGACCTTCGAACGCTCCCATGTGTTCGACCACTCCCGGCCGCCGTTGCTACGGTTCGGCATCCACTGGCTCTCCGACGATGCGTTCCAGTGGACGGTGACCGAGCACCACGCCATTTTCGACGGCTGGAGCCTTCACTCCACGCTCGCCGAGATCACTGGCCTCTACCACCGGCTCGCGACCGGTGCCGGCACGGTCGTCGCCCTGGACCCGCCCGAATCCGCGTACCGCGACTTCATCGCGGCGGAACGGGAGGTGCTGCGCTCGAAGGAGAGCGAGGCGTTCTGGCTGGAGCGGCTCACGGACCGGCCCACGGGCCGGCTCCCACGCTGGCCTGACCGGCACGACGCCCGGCTGGCCACGCCCGAGCGCGAGAACGAGTGGCGGGTGCTGCACACGGCGGAGAAGCACGGCTCGATCGAGACGCTGTTGCCGGCGGAGCTGTGCGACGAGCTGCTGGCGCTGGCCAAGCGTTGTGGGGTGCCGCTGAAGTCCGTGATGCTGGCAGCGCATCTGCGGGTCATGAGTCTGGTCACCGGAAACACGGACGTGCTGGCCGGTCTGTCGTCCAACGGACGGCTGGAGGAGGCCGGGGCGACCGAGGTGCGGGGGCTCTTCCTGAACACCGTCCCGTTCCGGCTGGAGCTGCCGGACGGCAGTTGGCTGGACCTCGTACGCGCGGTGTTCGAGGCCGAGCAGGACATGCTGCCCCACCGCAGATACCCGCTGGGGGCGTTGCAGCGTCGTATGGGTGGCGAAGCCCTGTTCGAGACCAGCTTCGTGTACAACCACTTCCACGTGCTCACCGACGAGTTCGGTGAGGGTCGCCTGACGATCGTGGACGGGAAGATCGACAGCTTCAGCACGCTGCGTGCCGAGCCGACCAACTTCCCGCTGAGTGTCGGCGTGATCCGCAATCCGTACTCCACACGGCTGCTCCTGAGTCTCGACTACCACCTCGGTGTTCTGGTCGAGGACCAGGTGGCGTTGATGCGGGATTACTACGTGCGGGTGCTGGAGTCGATGGTCTGCGAACCGGACACCGCGTTCGGGGACGTCGTCCTGCTGGGAGACACGGAGCGGGAGCTGGTGGAGTCGTGGGCGGGTGACGGCGGAGAACTCCCGGTCGGCGCGATCCACGAACTGGTCATACGCCGGGCACTGGAGACCCCCGACGCCGTGGCCGTCGTCTGCGACGACAACACCCTCACCTACGCCGAACTCGTCACCCACGCCGCCCGGATCGCCACACTGCTGATCGAGCAGGGCGTAGGACCCGAGCATTGTGTCGGGGTCTGCGTCGAGCGATCCCTCGACACCGTGATCACCACACTCGCCGTCCTCATGGCCCACGGCGTCTACGTCCCCCTCGACACCGCCTTCCCCACCGACCGCATGCACCACATGCTCACCGAAGTCGGCGCCACCCTCGTCCTGACCCACCAACCCACCCACGACACCGTCCCCCACGGCCCCTGGCACACCCTGAACATCGACACCCTCCAGGCCGCCACCACCACGCCGGACCTCGACCACACCCTCGCCCACCTCCCCCAACACCTCGACCCCGACCACGCCTGCTACATCATCTTCACCTCCGGATCCACCGGACGCCCCAAAGGCACCACCGTCACCCACGCCAACGTCACCCGCCTCTTCAACGCCGTCCAACAACGCCTCCCGTTCGGCCCCCACGACACCTGGACCCTCTTCCACAGCTACGCCTTCGACTTCTCCGTCTGGGAAATGTGGGGCGCCCTCACCACCGG
>NZ_JBIURV010000146.1:0-3593 GCF_044741025.1 Streptomyces sp. NPDC088246 | reverse complement strand
GCCGAGCCGACGCGCGCACCCTCCGGATCCGGCAGCGCCGAACGGTCCAGCTTCCCGTTCGGGGTCAGCGGCAACGCCGCCAGCTCCACGAACGCCGACGGGATCATGAACGCAGGCAGGGACTGCTGCAAGTGGTCCCGCAGATGGCTGACGGCAGGGATGCCCTCGGCCTGGGACTCGGGCACGACGTACGCCGCGAGGCGCTGTTCGTTACCGGCGCCGAAGGTGGTCACCGCGGCGGTGCGCACTCCCGGGTGGGCGGCCAGCGCCGTTACGATCTCGCCGGGCTCGATACGGAACCCACGCACCTTCACCTGGTCGTCCGCCCGGCTCAGGAACTCCAGCTCTCCACCCGGCAGCGAGCGCACGCGGTCGCCCGAGCGGTACATGCGGGTGCTGTCCCCGGCGAACGGGTCGGCGACGAAGCGTTCGGCGCTCAGGGCAGGCTGGTCACGGTAGCCACGGGCCACACCGGCACCGGCGATGTACAGCTCACCCGCCACACCGATCGGCACGGGGCGCAGCTGCGCGTCAAGTACGTAGACACGGGTGTTGGCCATCGGCGTGCCGATCGGAGGAACGCCTTCGGCCTCGGGGTCGAGGACGGCCATGGTGGCGCAGACGGTGACCTCGGTCGGACCGTATGCGTTCAGCAGCCGGAAGCGGCTGCGCCATGCGGCGGCCGCGGCCTCCTCAAGGCGTTCGCCCGCAGTCACCAGTGTCGTGAGGCCCGTCAGGTCGGCCGGGGTCAGGGCGGCCAGGAGCGACGGCGGGAGTGTCGCCACCCGCACTTCCCGCTCGCGCACCAGCGCGGCCAGGGCCCGCGGCTCGCTCCGCTCCTGCGACGTGGCCACCACCAGCCGGCCACCCGCCACCAGCGTCACCGCGACCTCGGACACCGCGGCATCGAAACCGAACGGCGCGAACTGCAACACGCCATCCCCGGCACCCACGCCGAACGTCCGAGCCTGCGCCAACGCCAGGTTCACCACACCACCGTGCGCGACCTGCACACCCTTCGGCCGACCCATCGAACCCGACGTGTAGATGACGTACGCCAGCTGGTCGGGACCCGTCGTCACCTCGGGCTCACTCGACGGAAGCTCCGCCAGGGCGTCCGTGACGGCCGGGTCATCGAGCCTGATCACGGTCTCCGCCGAGAGATCCTCGGCCTCCGAACCGGCACGGACGAGCACTTGGGCGCCGCTGTCGGCGAGCATGAACGCGAGCCGCTCGGCCGGGTATTCGGGGTCCAGCGGCAGGTAGGCGGCTCCCGCCTGCCACACCGCGAGCGCAGCCACAACCATGTCGATCCCGCGCGGCAGGCACAGGGCCACCACGGACTCCGCACCGACGCCGGCGCCGCGCAGATGGTGGGCAAGACGGTTCGCGCGTGCCAGGAGATCCCCGTACTTCAGGGACTCGTCACCGCACACCACCGCCACCGCATCCGGATGTTCGGCGGCCCGTGCCGCGATCAGCTCGTGCACACCGCCTACTGCGGGCAGCGACTCGGCCGTGTGGTTGCGCTCGTACACCAGCTGGGACCGCTCGGCCTCGGTCAGGTCCGGCAGATCGTCGATGCGCCGGCCCGCGTTCTCGGCGAGGGCGTCGAGGAGTGTGACGAGGTGTCCTGCCATCCGCTCGATCGTGGCAGGGTCGAACAGCTCACTGCTGTACTGAAATTCTCCCAAGAGTTCGTCTCCGGACGCTCCCAGTGTGACCACCAGGTCGAACCTCACCGGCAGGGCGTCCGGGCCGGGTCCCTGCTGGTCGGCGGAGTCCTCGAGATCGGGGGTGGCAGCTTCGCCGGGATCGCCGGACTGCCCGTTGTCGTAGTCGAAGAGGACTTGGAAGAGCGGACTGCGCGAGCGGTCCCGCTCCGTCACGAGCTCGTCCACGAGCTGCTCGAACGGCACGTCCTGGTGGGCGTAGGCACCGAGCGTCGTGTCTCGTACGCGGCCGAGGAGTTCGGTGAACGTCGGTCCGCCCGACAAGTCGGTCCGCATGACGAGCGTGTTGACGAAGAAGCCGATGAGGCTCTCGGTCTCGGCCCGGTTCCGGTTCGCAACCGGGGTGCCCACGACCACGTCGTCGGTGCCCGCGTACCGCCCCAGCAGCACGTTGAAGGCCGCCAGCAGGGTCATCGACATGGTGGCGCCACCCTCGCGGGAGATGACCCGCAGCCGCTGCGCCGTCTGCGCCGACACGCGGAAGTCGACGAATCCCCCCTTGGTGGAGCGGACCGGGGGGCGTGGGCGGTCGGTGGGGAGTTCGAGGGTGGGTATGCCGCTGAGCCGGTCGCGCCAGTAGGCGAGCTGGGTGTCGAGGACGTCGCCGGTCAGCCACTGGCGCTGCCAGACCGCGAAGTCGGCGTACTGGATCTCCAGCGGCGGCAGCGGGTCCGGGTCACCCGCGCGGAACGCCTCGTACAGGGCGACGAGTTCGCGGCGCAGGATGCGTCCCGACCACTCGTCCGACACCACGTGGTGCATGGACAGCGCCAGCACGTGCTCCTGTGCGGCGACCCTGATCAGGGTCGCCCGCAGCAGCGGCCCGCGCGCCAGGTCGAACGGCACCTGCGCATCCGCCGCGACCACGCCCCGCACCGCGACCACCGGGTCCGCACCCGTCGGCACCTCCACCACCCGCAGCTCGAACGGCGCCGGCTCATCGATCACCTGATGCGCCACACCCTCCGCGTCCGCCACCAGACGCGTCCGCAGCACCTCGTGCCGCGCCACCACCCCACCCAACGCCGCACGCAACGCCGCCACGTCGACGTCGACGTCCCAGCGCACGGACGTCGACAGGTTGTACTCGGACGATCCCGGTTCCAGCTGG
The DNA here is from genome assembly GCF_044741025.1 of Streptomyces sp. NPDC088246. Lineage (NCBI taxonomy): Bacteria > Bacillati > Actinomycetota > Actinomycetes > Kitasatosporales > Streptomycetaceae > Streptomyces > Streptomyces sp. NPDC088246. The sequence continues at coordinate 749 of NZ_JBIURV010000146.1, read as the reverse complement.
TCGAGGAACCACAGGCGCTGCTGGCCGAAGGAGAGCGGCAGGGCCCTGCCCCGGTCGACCGCCACCACCGGAGGGGCGACCACGGCGTCTCCGGCGCCCTCGATCACCACAGAGAGCTGCCGCACGGTGGGCTCGTCGAAGAGCGCCGACAGCGGTACCTCGACGCCGAACACCTCACGGACACGGGAGATCACCTGGGTGGCCAGGAGCGATTGCCCGCCCAGTTCGAAGAAGTTTCCCTCGGCACCTATCTCGTCGGTGCCCAGCACCTGCGCCCACACCTCGGCCAGGATGCGCTCCACCTCGGTGCGCGGTGCAACAAAGCCCGTCTGGTCGTGGAGCACGCTGTCGGGGGCGGGCAGTGCTGCGTGGTCGAGTTTGCCGTTGGCGGTCAGCGGGAGTTCGCTCAGCTCCACGAATACCGACGGAACCATGTACTCCGGCAACCGCCCCGCCAGGAACGCACGCAACTCCCCGACCGGCGGTACCCCCTCCTCCAGACCATCAGGAACCAGATACGCCACCAAACGGCGCTCCGCACCCGCACCGCTGGCCGTCACCACCACCGCGCCGACCTGCGCATGACCCAGCAGCGCGGACTCCACCTCACCCGGCTCGATCCGGAAACCACGCACCTTGATCTGACCATCCGCACGACCCACGAACTCCAGCCGGCCATCCCCCAGCCACCGCACCCGGTCACCCGTCCGATACATCCGCCCACCATCCGCGGCAAACGGATCAGCCAC
>NZ_JBIURV010000145.1:0-3665 GCF_044741025.1 Streptomyces sp. NPDC088246 | reverse complement strand
GTAGACGCCCCGACCCGACAGGCCACATCGATCGCCCCGCAGAAAGACCGCCGCGACACGCAGAACCCCCGTCGGCACCTGCCGACGGGGGTACGCATCTCTCACACAGCCCCTATCGCAGGGAGTACGGCTGGGCGGGCCTGACCAGGTGAAACTTCGGAATGCCTCGCCCATGCCCCTCATTGCGCCAGGCACAGCGGGCCGCGTTGGTGGTGGCCGGCTTGGCAGCCCGCCAGGGCATGTCGATGAGCACACCAAGGAACCCGGCATATCAGTTATCACGGACCCGCCCGAAGCCCCGGTCGCGGCAATGCACCGCTGGCGCTCACTCGCGGTTCCGGCCGGTCCGCTTACGACGGGCACGGCGGTCTATGAGCCGTATCCCGGCCAGCCAGAGGTCCCTCTTATGTTCGGAGTCCTGCGGGACGACCGCCTGGACAAGGAGGATCCCGCCCGGCGTCACGATCGCGAGCACCACGGCGATGGCGACCACCCACCAAGGGGCACCAACGAAGGTGAGCGTGCTGATCGAGGCGGCTCCGCCGAGCACGGTGACGCCCGTTTTGCGCGTGATGCCCGCCCGGGGCGCGGGCGGTGCGGGAGACACCCCCGGCTGCTGCGTCGAAGTGGTCATCAGGCGGCCTTCTTCCTGGATCTTGGCCTTGGCGGGCGGTGGGTCGGCAATGTCGACGAAACCGCGTCCGCCGGGTGTCCGGACAGGACTCCGGCACAGTTGCGGCTCTGTCCGGACGATTACCGGACAGCGCCGGACAGGGGTACCGGACACCTCTACGCTGGGCAGGCACAGCCGCGCCATCGGAGGTTGCCGTGACCGCAGTTGAGGACTTCGCCCACCATCTCCGCCACTTGCACGCCGCAGCCGGCGCGCCCTCCACCCGCCAGATGGCGGCGCGGACCGGGTACGGCAAGAGCACCATCAATGAGGCGTTCGCCGGGCGACGCCTGCCTACCTCGCCGCTCGTGGAGAAGCTTGCCATCGCACTTGGCGCAGATGCAGATGACCTGCGTGATCGGTGGGTCGCGGCGCGAGGGCGGCCGACCTCGGTGGAGCCGGTACCCGACTGGCTCACGTCCGTGCGTACCAACATCCCCGATATCACCACCGGCCTGAGCCTTGAGGAGGCGTGCGCGGCCGCGCCGAAGGATCCGAAGCGGGCCCTGGCATCGAGCTGGGAGGTCTTGCGCGTGTGTGCCCTGCAACTGGCGCACTGCTACTACGGTGATATCCCGGGAAGCTGGTCATCGAACGTCGTTGAGACCTACCAGCGGGCCGAGAAGGACGGGCTGCTTCCCGCCGGCGTCACCGCCGTCGCCAACACGGTCCACTACCGCCACGTCGGATCCAACATCCCCAGCGAAGAACTGCCGAGCACGGCCGAACTCTTCCAGGTCATAGTCCTCGCCTACCGACTAGCCTGGCAGGCACGCGACGTTATCGAGATCTACGAGGAGACCAGCTAGCCGCGGCCGTAGTCCTCTACTCCCCGACGGGCTGCAGATGTTCGCCGATCGTCCGCTCGATCCCTCCCGGAATTCCTTACCCTGGTCCGCAGAACACCGGACAGGGAACCGAAGCGCTCCCGCTCCATTTCATTCATGCCTGCCGGCTCACCCACGCAGAAGGCGTGGGCTAGGGGGCAGCCGACATACAGCCGAAAGGGATAGCAGGGGCCCTGCTGAGGACTTGCCGGAGCTGAGAAGATGGTTCGTGTGCCTTTGAGGGGTGTTGGTGTCGCCTGATGGGCTTGCTCAACTGTGCTATGAGATCTCGCTGGTTGAGGCGTCGAGGGCACGCTGCGGAGTTTCGAGGCTCCGGTGTGGTTGTTCCAGGCGAAGTGGTGACCAGTTGACGCCTCTCACCAGGACCAACGCAGACTCGACCTTGGCTGGCAGTCGCCGACCGGCGATCGGATTCCGCGCGAGATGCCACCACCGAAAGTCCGCGACCTGGCTTATCGCGGCATCAGCCCGCGCGATCAGCGGGTCGAGGGTCGAAGCCTGCCGGGCGATGTACGCCGTCAATTCCTCGCGGTAAGACTCCAGCGTCGGATCGTCGACAACGGTCATCCGCCACAGCCGCAGAGTTGAGAACTGGACCCAGGACCGCGATGAGACCTCAAGTGCCGTGCCCGAACCCAGAAGGACCTCAACCGAGTCGGTCAATCTCCGTTCACGACCTCGCAGAGTTCGATCGCGCGCTACGTCCTCGAGTGTCGCGATCGCCTCGCGAAGTCTGTCGACGTCGTGGAGCAGATGTTTCCGGAGCAGAATCCCGCTCGACTCGACCTGTCCCCAGTTCATCTCCGAGAGGGTCTCGACGCTCCTCGCGGTTCGGTAGACCTCCGCAAGTTGGTCCTGCGCGGCACGAGCCTCCGAGTGCCATTCGCGGAGCTGCTGTCGCTGGACGCTTCCCACCTGTTCGGAAATGGTCGTGAGCTGCTTCTCGATCCGATCGAGCTGAGCCTGGAGCGCCATCGCGGAAAGAGCGTTCGTCATCGACGCTGCTGCGGCGAGCCCACCTGTCCCCTTGAGGCGCGCAACATGCTCGAACCTGCCCTTGCTGTTTCGAACGAGGGCGAGGACCTCTCCCGCCTTATCCTTCGCCGCACGGCCCGCGCGAATAGCGGCCGCCATCTCCGGGTCGACCCGCACGATGCATCCGACCATCTGCTGGTACGCCTGAACGCCGTCCATGGCAGCCTTGGCCTGAGTGGCCCACGACCCGAGCTGCATTGGCGTCTGAATCACCGTCGTGCCGAACACGTCCAGATTCTCGCGCGCGCCGAACGCGTACACCTCATCGTCGCTGGTCCCCGGCAAGACCAAGACCTGGGAGTCAACGACGGGTACGGACGATGGTCTCGACTCCATCGACACCAAGCCGGTCATGCCCGACGGCGCCTTTGGTTGAAGGTTCTCGTCCGCGGGTCCCGTAATGACGTCCAACCGACGCCGACGGAGGATCAAGAGTGTTGCCAACACTGCACAGCCCGCGGCTGCTAGGGCGACCATGCTGATTATGGCAACGTTCGGCATGTGCCAACTCTAGCGACCTTGGGTTGAACAGTGGGCCCTGATCTAAATACCGCCTCGCTCCTCGCTACGTGTGTTTTGCAGGCCAGCACCACCTCGTCGAAGCCGACGACTCGCCCGGCATTGCCGATGACGAGTCTCTCGGCGCTGGGTTCCAGAGGTCGGACACGGTGGCCTCCATGGGGTGTGTGTGCGGGCATGAAGAAGCCCCTGCGGCCGGTGGCCGAGGGGGCGGAGGGAGGGCCATGCCTCCGATGAAGTCGCTTTAGGCGTTTGCCCGGTTGTGGGCTCTGAGCTGCTCCTTCACCCGGCGGCTCTCGGTGAGCCTGGTCTCGGACTCGAGGTCCGGGCCTGAGCTTCCTGGAGGGACTTCTCGGCGGCCCCCTTCGCGGTCTCCGGCTCGGGAGACTCGTACTACGTCGGACGAAGGGCCACATCTCAGATGCTCCTGGGCGGTCTGGGGCCGGTGCCCAAACTCTTCGAGGAGCCTGATCCTGCTCGGTGGCGACCTCGGCACTAGTAGTGCTTGGTCATGTGCGGTCTGCGATGGCGTGTCTTCTTGATGGGTCGTGTCGTTGACAGGACGTGCTGAGTGGGGAGTTGGCTGCGGT
>NZ_JBIURV010000144.1:0-3705 GCF_044741025.1 Streptomyces sp. NPDC088246 | reverse complement strand
GGGGCGTCGGTGCGTTCCAGGAGGTTGAGCAGGCCGACTGCCTGGGCGCGCAGCGCGTCCGGGCTGGCGCCGGACACCGGCCAGAGCACCGGCCCTACGACGCCGTCCCGCTCCGGGCTCTCCGCCTCGACGGTGGCCTCGACCGGTGCCCCGGGCGGTGCCTGTTCCAGGATCACGTGCGCGTTCGTACCACTGATCCCGAACGACGACACCGCCGCACGTTTGGGCCTGCCCGCTGCCCACGGCCGGGACTCCGTCAGCAGTTCCACGCCGCCGGCCGTCCAGTCCACCTTCGACGACGGCTCGTCCACGTGCAGAGTCTTGGGCAGTACGCCGTTGCGCATCGCCATGACCATCTTGATGATCCCGGCCACACCCGCCGCAGCCTGCGTGTGCCCCAGGTTCGACTTCACCGACCCCAGCCACAGCGGGCTCTCGGCCGGCCGGCCCTTACCGTAGGTGGCCAGCAGTGCCTGCGCCTCGATCGGGTCACCCAGAACCGTGCCCGTACCGTGTGCCTCCACCACATCGACTTGGTCCGCCGACAGCCTGGCATTCGCCAACGCCGCCCGGATCACCCGCTGTTGGGCCGGGCCGTTCGGCGCGGTGAGACCGTTGCTGGCGCCGTCCTGGTTGACCGCACTGCCCCGCACCACCGCGAGCACCCGATGCCCGTTGCGCCGCGCGTCGGAGAGTCGCTCCACCACCAGCACGCCGACGCCCTCGGAGAACCCCGTGCCGTCGGCCGCCTCGGCGAAGGACTTGCAACGGCCGTCGGCCGCAAGCCCGCGCTGCCGGCTGAAGTCGACGAAGGTCCCAGGCGTCGACATCACCGTGACGCCTGCCGCCAGCGCGAGCGAACATTCGCCGTTGCGCAGCGCCTGGCCAGCCAGGTGCAGGGCCACCAGCGACGACGAGCACGCCGTGTCCACCGTCACCGCCGGCCCCTCAAGACCGAGGGTGTAGGAGACACGGCCCGAGACGACGCTGCCGCTGCCGTAGCTGTTGATGTAGTCGTGGTACATCACACCGGCGAACACACCCGTGCGGCTGCCGCGGAGAGTGCCCGGATCCAGCCGCGCGTTCTCGAGCGCCTCCCAGGAAGCCTCCAGCAGCAGCCGCTGCTGCGGGTCGATGGCACGCGCCTCACGCGGTGCCACGCCGAAGAAGGCCGGGTCGAAGTCGGCGGCGTCGTAGAGGAACCCGCCGTGACGGGAGTACGAGGTGCCGTCGTGCTCCGGGTCAGGGTCGTACAGGGCATCGAGGTCCCAGCCCCGGTCCTCGGGAAACCCGGATATGGCATCGGCCTCTTCGGAGACCAGCCGCCACAGATCCTCCGGCGACCGGACACCGCCCGGGTAGCGGCAGGACATGCCCACGATGGCGAGCGGCTCCTGCGCCATGCCGGTCAGCTTGCGGTTCTGCTCGCGCAGACGCTCGGTCTCCTTGACGGATGTCCGCAGGGCGTCGACGAGCCTCGCGTCGGGCCGATCGGGTTGCGGAGTCTGAGTAGGCCGGCTGGGACGACTGGGCTCAGTCATTGCGGTGTCACTTCTCCCGCGTCATGTCGTTGACGTCGAATTCGTCGTACACGTAGTCGGATTCGTAGGCCGCGTCGTGGGCCGGGCCTTCGGACAGGTTGTCGGACAGGTCGTCGTGGGCGGAACCGGAGTCCGCGAGAGCCATGCTGATCAAGGCCTCGGTGTCCATGGCATCGATGGAGTCCGCGTCTTGCGCCGCGAGTCCGGCTTCGATTCCGGCGAGTTCCAGCAGGCGGTCCATCAGGCCGGCCTCCCGCAGCCGGGACAGCGGGATCGCGGCGAGCGCGGTACGGATACGGTTCTCCGCCGACCCGGTACCCGTTTCGCTCGGGTCGTCCTCTGTCTGCGGAGCGAGCTCCTCCCACAGGTGACCCGCGACCGCCCGAGTACTGGGGTAGTCGAAGATCAGCGCAGCCGGCAGACGCAGGCCGGTGGCCGCGTTGAGGCGGTTGCGGAACTCCACGGCGGTGAGCGAGTCGAACCCCAGGTCGCTGAACGACCGCTCGGAGTCCACGGCTTCGGTATCGGCATGGCCGAGTACCGCCACGGCTTGCGCGCGCACCACCTCGATCAGCAGGTCCTTCCGCTCGTGTGCGGGCGTGTCCGCGAGGCGGGCGCGCAAGCTCTGCGAGTCGGCGGGCGACTGCGAAAAGGACTGCGCGATCCGCCGTGCGGGTGCGCGCACCAAGCCGCGGAAGAGCGGCGGCAGTTCCCCGTCACCGCTCTGTGCCATGGCGCGAACGTCCAACACAGCCGGGACGAGGAGCGCGTCGGTCGGGTTGCCGATCTGGTCCTGGTCGAGCACAGCCGTATCGAACAGGGCCAAACCCTGCTGGGCGGAGAGTGCCCCGGCACCCGCGCGTGCCATGCGGTGCGCATCGGTGCCGCTCAGCGTGCCGGCCATGCCGCCGTCGTCCGCCCACATACCCCAGGCCAGCGAGCTGGCCACCAGACCATGGGCCCGGCGGTGCTGGGCCAGCGCATCCAGGAAGGCATTGGCTGCCGCGTAGTTGCCCTGCCCCGGTACGCCCAGCGCCCCGGCGATGGAGGAGAAGAGCACAAACGTGGACAGGCCGAGATCGCGGGTCAGCTCGTGCAGGTTCCAGGCCGCGTCGGTCTTGGGCCGGAGCACGGTGTCCATGCGTTCCGGAGTCAGCGAGCCGATAACTCCGTCGTCCAGCGTGCCGGCGACGTGTACGACACCGGTCAGTGGGTGGTCGGCCGGAACTGCCGCCAGCAGGGCGGCCAGTTGGGTGCGGTCGGCGACGTCACAGGCAGCGAGTGTCACGTCGGCGCCCAGCTCGGCCAGCTCGGCACTCAGCTCGGCGGCACCGGGCGCGTCCGGACCCCGGCGGCTGGCCAGCAGTACATGGCCGGCCCCGTGTTGGGCCACCAGGTGGCGTACGACCAAGGCCCCCAGCGCGCCAGTGGCACCAGTCACCAGAACCGTGCCGTCGACATCCCAGACCTTCCGCTCGGACGGGACATCGGCATCGGCGGGCTGGGCCGCGGCAGACATCCGCGCCAATCGCGGGACGTACACGTCGCCCTCGCGCAGCGCGAGTTGCGGCTCATCTGTATGCACGGCCCGAGGCAGTGCGGCGAGAGAGGCATCGTGGCCGTCCACGTCGATCAGTACGATCCGGCCCGGATTCTCCATCTGCGCCGACCGTACGAGACCGCCCACTGCGGCACCCGCGAGATCACTCACGTCGCCGGCCGCCGTCGGGACCGCGCCCTGTGTCACCACCACCAGGGTCGACGCGGCGAACCGCTCGTCCGCCAGCCATGTCTGAAGGTCGGCGAGGGTCCGATGCGTACGCTCGCGCACCGCGGCCGCGACATCCACTCCAGCCCCGGCCGTACGGGTGTCTCCGACGACCGGCAGGACGACTACGTTCGCGTCGCCGGCGTCGCGCAGCTCCGGTACCGCCGCGCTGCTCGCCACCACGGTGGCAAGAGATTCCGACCACTCGACGGCATTCGAACCGACCACTACCCACTTGCCGTTGTCGGCCAAAGCGGGAGCCGAGGGCGACGGAGCCCAGTCGACCCGATACAGGGAGTCGTGGAACTCGGCGCGTGCCTGGGCCAGTTGCTCCTCGGAGATCGGCCGGACATCCAGCCGCTCCACCGAGACCACCGCACGACCCGCGGCATCCGC
>NZ_JBIURV010000143.1:0-3715 GCF_044741025.1 Streptomyces sp. NPDC088246 | reverse complement strand
TCCTCGCCATACGCCTCACCAACCGCATCAACACAACCCTCAACACCCACACCACCATCCACACCCTCTTCCAACACCCCACCATCGCCGACCTTGTCCCATACCTGGAAACGACCGGCGTCGGCACGTCCGAGAGGGTCACGGCCGTAGTTCCCCGCCCTGAGCGGATACCGCTCTCGCCGGCACAGCGCCGACTGTGGTTCCTGCACCAGCTCGACGGGCCCAGCCCGGTCTGGAACATTCCACTGGTCACACGGGTCCGTGGTTCCCTCAACAGCAATGCCCTGAGTCTGGCCCTGTCCGATGTGATGCGCCGACACGAGGCACTCCGTACCGTGTTCACCGACCTCGACGGCGAGCCGGCACAGTCGGTTCGATCCGACGTGAGCGTCGAGATCGGCTGGTCGTCCTGCGCGCTCGAAGACGTCGACCAAGCAGTGGCCGAGCAGTGTGCCTACGAGTTCGACATTGTCACCGAACCGCCTGTGCACGCGCATGTGGTGCGAACTGGCGCCGACAGCACGGTATTTGTTCTCGTGGTACACCACATCGCGGCCGATGGCTTGTCGATGGGTTCACTCGTGGCCGACCTGGAGCGCGCGTACTCCGCCAGGACCGCCGGCCGGGAACCCGAGTGGCTCCCGCTACCGGTTCAGTACGCCGACTACGCGCTCTGGTCCCTCCAGCAGGAAGACCGGCACGACAGCGACCTGGCGTACTGGCGGGAAGCGCTGGCGGGCCTTCCGGAGGAACTGGCGCTGCCGTACGACAGGGCACGGCCGGCACGTGCCTCCCACAACGGAGCCGAAGTGACTGTGCGGATCGGGCCGGAGACTCATCACCGGCTGCGAGACCTCGCTCGTCATCACGGAAGCACCATGTTCATGGTCGTCCACGCGGCTCTCAGCGCCGTGCTGACCAGGGTCGGTGCCGGCACCGACATCCCGCTCGGCACGGTGGTGGCAGGCCGCTACGATCCGGCTCTCGACAACCTCGTCGGATTCTTCGTGAACAGCTTGGTGCTGCGCACCGATACCTCCGGTGATCCCCGGTTCGACGAGCTGCTCGGTCGGATCCGCGCAGCCGACCTCTCGGCATACGAGCACCAAGCTGTGCCCTTCGACCGCATAGTTGAGGAGTTGCGCCTCAGCCGGTCGCTGTCTCGCCATCCGCTGTTCCAAGTCGCCCTCAGCGTCGAGGACGAGGCGCCGGGACTGCGGCTCGCCGGGGTCGAGACGACCACCGGTCGAGTGCCGATGTCCCCGGCAAAGTTCGACCTTCTCATCGGCGCGATCGAGCATGGCGTGACCGAGGACGAAGCCCGCGGAATCACCTTGACACTGACCTACGCGACGGACCTGTTCGACAAGGGCACGGTACGCGAACTGGGCGACCGGCTGGTGCGTCTGCTGAGCGCGGTCGCCCACAACTCGTCACTCCGAATCGGACAGATCGACCTGCTGACCGCTGCGGACCGGCGGCGTTTGCTGGAGGACTGGAACCGGACCGACGACGTAGTGCCGAGCACCCTGCCCGAACTGTTCGAAGACCAGGTCAAGGCCGGTTCGCAACGGGTGGCCGTCGAAGCAGACGGGATCGGCACGTCGTATGCCCAGCTGAACGCACGCGCCAATCGGCTCGCACGCTACTTGATCCGTCAGGGCGTCGGCCCGGACGTTCCGGTTGCCGTGTCCACCCAACGCTCGCTCGACTGGGTGGTGGCGTTCCTCGCGATCTCGAAGGCCGGCGGCACGTACCTGCCGGTGGACCCGGCGTATCCGTCGCAGCGCAAGCAATTCGTACTCGCGGACAGTGCCGCTGGGATAGCACTGGTCGACGCCGCGGACGCCTTGGGCGACGTCGATATGCCCACCGTGCTCCTCGGCGACCTCGACCTTTCGGGGTTTTCCGCCGACGACATCCGTCCGGCCGACCGGGCGGCACCGCTGCAGCACAGCCACACCTCTTACGTCATCTACACCTCGGGATCGACCGGAAAGCCGAAGGGGGTCGCTCTACCGCATACCGGAATAACCCGACTGGTGTGCCGGCACCGCGACTTCGTAGCACCGGACTCGGCGCACCGCGTGCTGCAATTGGCGTCGATTAGCTTCGACGGCTCCGTGTGGGAGCTGGTCATGGCGTTGTTGCTCGGCGGCACACTGGTGATCGGCAAACCGGAAGCGTTGCTCACGGCCCGGCCGGGCGATGCTCCGGACATCACCCATGTGTTGGTCACGCCTTCGATGCTCGCAGCTCTGCCGGCGCACGCAGTACCTGAAGGGGCCGTGGTCATCACGGCCAGCGAGTCCTGCCCGCAATGGCTGGTGGACCAGTGGGCAACCACCCACAACCTGGTCAACTCCTACGGGCCCACCGAGACCACGGTCTGCGCGACGGGCGGTCCGCTGCCCGCCGGGCAACAAGTGACCATCGGTGGCCCCGTGGCCAACACCGATGTCTACGTGCTGGACGAGGCACTGCGGCTGGTACCGCCGGGGGTCGCGGGGGAACTTTACATCGCGGGCGCCGGGCTGGCCCGGGGATACGTGAGCCAGGCCGGGCTGACCGCGTCCCGATTCGTCGCCGATCCGTTCGGTCCCCCTGGCACCCGCATGTACTGCTCGGGCGACGTGGTGCGCTGGGACAGGTCCGGTCGGCTGTTGTTCGTCGGGCGTGCCGACGACCAGGTCAAGATCCGCGGCTTCCGGATCGAACTCGGTGAGGTCGAGGCCGCGCTGTTCGCATGCCCAGGGGTCGGCCACGCCGCGGTCCTGGTGCGCGAGGACCAGCCGGGCGAACGGCGTCTGGTCGGCTACGTCACCGGCTCGGCCGAGCCCTCCGAGATACGACGGTGCCTCGCCCGGCGGTTGCCGGAGTACATGGTGCCGTCCGCACTGGTGACGCTTGACGCGTTCCCTCTCACCACCAATGGCAAGCTCGATCGTCGCGCTCTGCCCGCGCCGCACTACAGCAGCACGTCGCGGCACGCGCGCACTCCGCGCGAAGAGATGCTGTGCGGGCTGTTCACCGAACTGCTCGGTGTGCCCGAGGTGGGCGTCGACGACGACTTCTTCACGCTGGGGGGGCACTCCCTCTTGGCCACCCGTTTGGTCAACCGGGTGCGGGTGACCTTCGGGGCGGAGCTCACTCTGCCCACGGTGTTCGAGAATCCCAGTGTGGCCGGACTGGAGCGATGGCTGCACCAGGCTGACGTGGCCGACGTGGTTCCCCTGGTAGCGGTGCATCCCCGGCTGGCCAAGGTACCGCTGTCCCCGGCGCAACGTCGGCTGTGGTTCCTGCACCAAGTCGACGGCGGGAGCGCTGCGTACAACATCGCGTTGGCCAGCCACGTCTCCGGGGCGCTGAACCGGGAGGCGTTTCAGGAGGCCATATCCGATTTGGTGATCCGGCATGAAATCCTGCGCACGGTGTATCCCGAGCAGGACGGCGAGGCGCTGCAGGTCATCCTCCCGGCAGGACAGGCCACCGTCACCGTGCAGTGGTCACAGAGCCTGCCGCAACTGGCCGACGAACGGATATCCCAGGAGTGCGAGCACAGGTTCGACCTCGGTGCCGATCTTCCGATGCGCGTGCACGTCGTCGACACCGGTGCTGAATCGGTGTTGGTGTTGGTGTTGCATCATATTGCTGCGGATGGGTGGTCGATGGGGCCGTTGACCGCGGATCTGGCGTGTGCGTATGCGGCGCGGGT
>NZ_JBIURV010000142.1:0-3716 GCF_044741025.1 Streptomyces sp. NPDC088246 | reverse complement strand
CCGTTGTCGGTGGTGGACGGCTTGCGGTTGTTTGATGCGGGTGCGCGGGCGGACGCGGCGTTGGTACCGGTACGTCTTGATGTGGAGGCGCTGCGGGCACAGGGAACCGCACTCCCGTCCCTCTACCACCACCTGGTCCCCACGGTGCGACGTACCGCTGCCATCAGCGACGGCACCACCGCTGACACGCTGCACCATCAGCTGTCCGCACTCACCCCGGCCGAGCGGGAACGCGCGCTGCTCAATGTGGTGCGGGGACAGGTCGCCGACGTATTGGGTCATGCGACGCCCGCGGCCATCGCGCCGGACCGCGCCTTCAGTGACCTGGGCTTCGACTCGCTGACCTCGGTGGAACTGCGCAACGGGCTGAACGCGGCGACCGGCCTGCGCCTGCCGGCCACTCTCGTCTTCGACTACCCGACTGCCGGCGACCTCGCGGACCATCTCCACGATGAACTCCTCGGCACGCTCGACACCCCCGCTGTTGCGCCGGTGAGCCACGAGGGGCTCGTAACCGACGACCCGATCGTCATCGTGGGCATGTCCTGCCGCTATCCCGGCGGCATCGAGTCGCCCGAAGACCTGTGGAAACTGGTCTCCGAGGGCAATGACACCGTGTCCGAGTTCCCGGAGGACCGCGGCTGGGAGATCAGCGCGATCTTCGACCCGAACGGCGAGCGGCCGGACACCACGTACGTGAACAAGGGCGGCTTCCTGCACGACGCTGCCGACTTCGACGCCGCCTTCTTCCGGATCAGCCCGAACGAAGCACTGAGCACGGACCCGCAGCAGCGACTGCTGCTGGAGGCCTCCTGGGAGGCGTTCGAGCGGGCAGGCATCGACCCCGCGACCGTGAAGGGCAGCTCGACCGGCGTGTTCGCAGGCCTGATGTACCACGACTACCCGACCAGTCACAGCGCGGGCAGCATCGTCTCCGGCCGTATCGCTTACACCTTCGGCCTGGAAGGGCCGGCCGTGACTGTCGACACGGCGTGCTCGTCGTCCCTGGTGGCCCTGCATCTGGCGGGCCAGGCTCTACGCACCGGCGAATGCTCCCTCGCCCTGGTCGGCGGCGTGACGGTGATGTCCACACCCGCCACTTTCATCGAATTCAGCAGGCAGCGCGGCCTGGCGGGCGACGGTCGTTGCAAGTCCTTCGCCGAGGCGGCGGACGGCACCGGCTGGTCCGAGGGCGTCGGCGTGCTGGTGGTGGAGCGGCTTTCGGACGCGCGACGCAACGGCCACCAGGTGCTTGCGGTGGTACGCGGCAGCGCAGTGAACCAGGACGGCGCGAGCAACGGCTTGACGGCGCCGAACGGCCCGTCCCAACAGCGGGTGATCCGGGCGGCCTTGGCGAATGCCAGGTTGTCGGCGGACCAGATCGACGCGGTGGAGGCACACGGTACGGGCACGGTCCTGGGCGACCCGATCGAGGCCCAGGCGCTGCTGGCGACGTACGGACGTGACCGCGCCGCCGAGCACCCGCTGTGGCTCGGCTCCATCAAGTCGAACCTGGGGCACACCCAAGCCGCCGCGGGCGTGGCCGGGATCATCAAGATGGTCATGGCGATGCGCAACGGCGTACTGCCCAAGACCCTGCACGTGGACGAGCCGTCGTCGAAGGTGGACTGGATGGCCGGCCGTGTGGAACTGCTGACGGAGTCCCGGCCCTGGGAGGCCGGGGAAGTGAGGCGTGCGGCCGTCTCGTCCTTCGGGATCAGCGGCACGAACGCGCACGTGATCATTGAGCAGGCCCCCGAGCCCGTCGGCTCCCGGTCCGCCTCCGGGCTGCGGCCGGCGACCGAGCCGGCCGGCCCTCCCGGAACCTTGGCGTGGCCGGTGTCCGCCGCGAACGCGGCGGCGTTGCGTGCACAGGCGGCGGGGCTGCTGGGCCTGGTGGGGCGCGAGGACGCTCCCGATCCGGTGGATGTGGGTGTCGCACTGGCGACGACGCGGGCGCAGCTGGACCACCGTGCGGTGATTGCGGGTACTGGACGTGATGAACTGATCGCAGGGCTACGGGCAGTGGCTGCCGGCGAGGGTGCGCCGGGTGTGGTCGAAGGGGCGGTGACCGAGGGCCTGCTGGCGTTCCTGTTTACGGGCCAGGGCGCGCAGCGGACCGGGATGGGCCGTGAACTCGCCGCGGCGTTCCCGGTGTTCGCGGCGGCGTTGGACGAGGTGTGCGGGCACCTGGACCCCCTGCTGGACCACCCCCTGAAGGATGTGCTCTTCGCTCAGGAGGGTTCGGACCTGGCGGTGCTGCTGGACCGGACGGAGTACGCCCAGCCCGCCCTGTTCGCTGTCGAGACGGCCCTGTTCCGCCTGGTGGAGTCGCTGGGTGTACGCCCTGATCTGCTGGCTGGGCACTCCATCGGCGAGATCAGCGCGGCGCACGCCGCCGGCGTGTTCTCCCTCGCCGACGCCTGCTCCCTGGTCGCCGCGCGCGGCCGGCTCATGCAGGCCCTGCCTGACGGCGGCATCATGGCCGCCGTCCAGGCCACCGAGGACGAGATCCTCACGCTCCTGGACCGCGCCGAGGACGCTGCGGTCGCGGCGGTCAACGGCCCCCGTGCGGTGGTCATTTCCGGCAGCGAGGACACCGTCGACTCGGTGGTGGAAGAACTGCGGGCACAGGGCCGAAAGACGTCCCGGCTGAAGGTGTCGCACGCCTTCCACTCCCCGCTGATGGACCCGATGCTGGAGGAGTTCAAGGCATTGGTGACGGGACTCACCTACAGCGAGCCCCGTATCCCCGTCGTCTCGAACGTCACCGGCCGTACCGCCGCACCCGGTGAACTCACTTCCCCCGACTACTGGGTGTCCCACGTCCGCGATGCCGTCCGCTTCGCCGATGGCATCCAGGCTCTGGCGGCCGAGGGCGTCACCACCTTCCTGGAGATCGGCCCGGACGCGGTCCTGACCGCCATGGCCCCCGACGCCCTGCCCGACGACACCACAGTTGCATTCATCCCCCTCCTACGCCGCAACCGCCCCGAACAGGCCGAAATCCTCTCCGCGCTGGCCCACCTCTGGACCAGTGGCCACACCGTCCAGTGGGCGGGCCTGCACGCCACAGGAACAGCTCAGCAGGTCGACCTTCCCACCTATCCCTTCCAGCGCCGGCGCTACTGGATCGACGGTTACTCCCCGTTCGGTGCGGCGTCCGGCGCAGGCGATCACCCGCTGCTGGGAGCAGCCGCCGTGCTCGCCGAGTCGGACGGTCTGCTCTTCAGCGGACGGCTCTCCACCCGGACCCAGCCATGGCTGGCCGACCACGCCATCGGTGACACCGTGCTCTTCCCCGGCACAGGCTTTGTCGAGATGGCGATCGGGGCCGGTGACCAGGTGGGCTGCGCGCTGCTGTCGGAGATGACCCTGGAGACTCCGCTGGTGCTCCCGGAGCACGGAGTGATCCACACCCAGCTCGTGGTCAACGCGCCTGACGGCTCGGGCAGCCGCACCTTCAGCATCCACTCGCGTGGCGAGGAGGACGTGGTGGGTGAGGCGTCGTGGACGCGGCACGCCGCGGGTGTGCTCGGCACGGGGACGCGCGGTCGCGCGGACGAGTCCGAATTCGCGGTGTGGCCTCCGGTGGGTGCGGTGCCGGTTTCGGTTGAGGGCGTGTACGAGCGTTATGCGGAAGGGGGGTTGGTGTACGGCCCGGTGTTCCAGGGTCTGAGGGCTGCGTGGCGGCTGGGCGAGGATGTGTTTGCTGA
>NZ_JBIURV010000141.1:0-3804 GCF_044741025.1 Streptomyces sp. NPDC088246 | reverse complement strand
TTCAACTTCACCTCCTCGATCTCCTCGACACCGACATCGGACAAACCCGCTGGCCACAGACCTGAAACGGTGACCCGCGAAGTCCGGGTCTAGGACGCGGTGTCGGCGGTGGGTTCCTGGCGTGCCGTGGCCGACGGGCGGTCGGAGGGCGCGTCAAGCATCTCGGGCTCGTTCAGGGTGCGCAGAAGAACCCAGCCGAGGGCGGGCAGCGCGATCAGCGGTGCGAGGGCGGTCTGCAAGGAGGTGGCGTCGGCGACGGCGCCGATGAGGGGTCCGGCGATGCCGCCGATGCTGACGGGACGACACCGGAGGCGGCGGCGTACGTGTAGGCACGCTCGGAGACGAAGAACGGTACCAGCGCGGCCACCGCTCCCTGGTAGATGTCCACGCAGGCATGGCCCAGGGACAGGAGCGTGATCGGGCCGGTACGAGAGGTACGGGTTGTCGGCACATGGCCATCGTCGCCACGGCGGCGCCTGGCGCGCTTCCGATAAAATGCCAAAGTATGCCGGATATCCGCCACGCTCCCGAGGCGCCCACCCGCACGCAGATGCTCGCTCCGGGAGAGAGCATCGACGCGCACCGCCACGACGACCACCAGATCATCTACGCGGGCTCCGGTGTCCTGGCCGTGACAACCGCCGCCGGCACCTGGTTCGCCCCCGGGACCCGCGCCATCTGGGTGCCCGCAGGATGTGTCCACGCCCACCGCGCTTACGGCCGCCTCGATCTGCACCTGCTCGGCCTGCCCGCCGCCACCAACCCCCTGGGCCTCGACGACCCCACCGTCCTTGCCGTCAGCCCCCTGCTGCGCGAACTGATCCTCGCCTCCACACGCAGCCCGCACGACGACACCCCCGAACGACGCCGTCTGCGCGCGGTCCTTCTCGACCAGCTGCGCGCCTCGCCCCAGCAGCCCGTCCAGCTGCCGGCCCCCACCGACCCCCGTCTCACAGCCGTCTGCGAACTCCTGCGTCGCAACCCCGCAGACCCTCGCCCCCTGGCAGCCCTGGCAACCACGGCGCGAGCCGGCGAACGCACCCTCAGCCGCCTCTTCCGTCGCGAACTGGGCATGACGTTCCCCCAGTGGCGCACCCAGCTACGCCTCTACCACGCCCTGCGCATGCTGGCCGAGGACATGCCGGTCACCACGGTCGCCCATCGCTGCGGCTGGTCCTCCACCAGCGCCTTCATCGACGTCTTCCGCCGAGCCTTCGGCTACACCCCCGGAACCCACAACCGCCGTCCCTGACAGGGGTGCGGGGCCGGGCGATCCGCCCGGCCCCGCACCCTTCCCGTTCGCTCGTCCGCCTGCCTGCCCGGTTACTTCGTGAAGATGAAGTACTTCCAGGAGCCATTGGTGTTCGAGTTCACGGAGTCGCCCGAGGTGCCGTTCACGTACGAGGCACGGACGCGCATCCGGTAGCCCGTGTCATGGGTGCCGGTGAGCGTCACGATGGACTGGCCGTTGGTGCCGAGCTTGAAGTACTGCGAGCCCGCGTCGTACCACTTGCCCTGGTAGTAGAGCTCCAGGGACAGCTTGTGGGACCGGTTCTTGTAGTAGCTCATCGTCGTGGTGAAGACCGGGTTGGTCTTCTTGTGGAAGTACGCGTACGACGTGGAGCCGATCTTGGCCGTCTTGTACTGCTTGGAGATGGAGGTCGAGACCCTCACCTTGGCGTACGCCGTGGACGTGACCGTCTTGGACGCGTACCGGCCGTCACCCTTGAAGACGGCGGTGACGGTGGTGTCCCGGGTCATGGCGACCGTGGTGGACAGATCGCCCTTGGAGTTGACCTTGCCGGTCTTCACCAGCTTCTTGGGTTTGTCCGGACCGAACGGGTCCACCCAGAGCTCGACGGTGCGGTTCTTGTACGTCTTGCCGAGGTGCGCGGTGAACGACACCTTGGCGCCATAGGAGTACAGCGCCTTGTTGTGGTTCAGGGTCAGCGAGGTGGCCGCCCGGGAGACGGCGACCTTGTCGGAACCCGACGCCGCGGAGTGGGTGGCGTCGCCCGCGTACGACACCTTGTAGGTGACCTGGCCGCCCGCGGTCGGGGTGTCGGTGAAGGAGAAGCTGCCGTCCGACTTCAGCGTCACCGCGGGAAGTGTCTTGCCCTTGGGCGACTCGATGTCGGTGCGCGTCACCGTGGCCCTGGCGCCCGCCGGGAACGCGCCCTCGGACTTCACCCGGCCGGTGACGGTGAGCTTCTTGCCGCGCTCCGACTTCGCCGGGGCGTTGACCGTGACGGTGGTCGCGGACTTGACGGCGTCGGTGAGCACCCGCAGCGAGCGGACGCCGTTGTCGTTCACGGTGACGGCGAACAGGCGGCTGGTGTCCGGCGCCCAGGCCAGGCCCGCGTCCTCCAGGGTGTCCGCACCGCTGCTGTTCCCGGTGTTGGGGAACTCGTACGTCCGGACCGGCTTGCTGGTGACGCCGGGCTTGTAGACGTAGACGTCCGGGTCGTACCAGGCGAACGATCCGGCGGCGACCATGCCGTTCGGAGCGATGTCGACCGCATTGGGGTACGAGGTGGACGGATACGCGATCCCCGGCGTGAGGTCCGTCGCGCTGTACGCCTGGTGAAGGTACGGAGCGGCGCTGGCCACCACGACCTGCTTGCCGTCCGGCGTCAGCGCGAGGTCGCGCAGATTGCCCCCGTCCGTGGACCGGAACGCGGTGCGTGTGGCCGTGCCCGAGGACACGTCGTACACGGCCAGATACGTCGGGCTCTGGGTCTCGATACCGGCGGCCAGCGTGTCCGGCGCACCGGGTGTCGATGCCAGGGTCGGGGCCGCGTACCAGGTGCCGTTCGTCTCGTGGTCCAGGGTGACGACCGGTTCGGCGCCGGACAGGTCGAGCGAACCGATGTGGCCCGAACCGCCCCCGCCGTACCCGAACCAGAGCTTCCCGCCCGCCAGCGCCGGGAACTTCGGGTCGGTGCCGTTGCCGGTCGCGTACCGCGCGGACTCCTTGAGAGCGGCGGTGTCGATCGTGACGATGGCGTCGGCGCCCGGCACGGCCGCGTACAACGTGCCGGAGTCGGCGGAGAGTTCGAGACCGGTCACGCCCGGCAGAGACGAGATCGTGGCGACGACCGAGCCGTTGTAGTCGGCGACGAGGACCTTGCCGCCGGTCGGGTCACTGATGAAGACCCGCTGGTGCACACCGTCCGCGACGATGTCGCCGACCGATGCGGCGGGAAGGATCTTGCTGGAGTCGGCAGCGGCCGGATTCGCCGCACCGCCGACCAGAACCACGGAACTGAAGAGGACCGCGAGCGAGGTCGCGGCCGAGATTCTGCGCGTACGCAAAATGATGTCTACCCCCACGGTAAGAGGGCCGCGTGGCACCCGAAGATGAGAAAGGGGTGCGGCCCAGGAACGCAGGGTATGGCATGGCGTCCACATCTCGTACACATTTGCGGGGCCGGGACGTCCCCGCCCCCGCCAACCGTCAGTTCGCCCAGGTGAGGAACGTCGACCAGGCGCCGGGGGCGACCGCGAAGGAGGGACCTTCGGGCACCTTGGAGTCCCGGACGTGGATGGCGTGGGGGCAGGTGGCGACCTCGGGTGGCGGCCGTGAGCGCGATGGAGACCTGCGCGCAACCTGCCAGTGACGAGATGCTGGCGGGTCTGGAGCGCGTAGGAGTTCGCGCAGTCCGCCGACGGTGCCCGACGGGTTCGTCCACACCCTGTTGCTGCTGAGTGCGGTGTCCGTGTTGCTGGGCTGATCAGTCGGCCTTGGTGTACGTGAGCTTGTCGCCGGTGTCCGTGTTCTCGCGGCGCAGGGAGCCGTCCGGG
>NZ_JBIURV010000140.1:0-3818 GCF_044741025.1 Streptomyces sp. NPDC088246 | reverse complement strand
CCCGGACGGCTCCCTGCGCCGCGAGAACACGGACACCGGCGACAAGCTCACGTACACCAAGGCCGACTGATCAGCCCAGCAACACGGACACCGCATTCAGCAGCAGGGGGTGGACGAACCCGTCGGGCACCGTCGGCGGAAAGTGCCACGCCAGCGGCCAGGTACGGCCGGTCAGGGCGGGGATCGGCACATAACTGATCCGGCCCGCCGCCGCGTTCAACGGAGTGACTCCGGCCGGCCAGGACTTGCGTACGGCGCTCCCGGCCCGGGACGAGGAAGTACACCGCCCTCCGCCCGTTCGCCTCGGTGACGACGGGCCCCGGCTCGCCGCCCGTAATCGCCTCCATCAAGAAGGCGAGCCGTCCCCCCCTTCGTCACCGTCCACGCGCACGGCGTCGAATTGCATGCCCGCCTTGCGGAGTTGCACCTGTCACGTTCGTCGCGCGGACCCTACCGCCGAGCCCACCCCTCGCCGCACCGGCCGCCTCTCCGTACAACGTGACACTCACCCCCTCACCTGTCACGTTGCGTAACAACCCCCTATGAGTGGCAGCGGCGCGAAGCCGCCCGCCCAGGGCCGGTTTCTGCGCCAGGCTCGCCCCATGCGTCCACGTTCTTCGTACAGGGCACCACCATCACAGAGCCTTATCCACTCCGTCGTGGTGCAGAGCATGGCCGAGCACGGGCCCCGCAACCCGCACCCCACCACACACAGGTGAACGGCCGGGGAAAGCCGGCGGACGCCGGCCACCGCGTCGTGAACACTCGGGAACGGCTGGCGGACGATGCGCCCGCGCCGCCGGAACGTCACAACTCCCCATGTTCCACTGCCCCGGACAAGGCGTCGCCGCATCTCCCCGCGCACGGGCGCACATCCAGGGGCGAACAGGTCCGCTGCCTCACAGACCTGTCACAACTTAGTTGCACACCGAACCACTTCAGGATCCGACTCGTGATCACCAGTGACACATTTATGCCGCACCTCCTGAGGAAATTCATGACGCGCAGATGGGCGCTTATCACCACGATCACCGCATTGACCGTCGCGCTGGCCTTCGTCGTCGTCCAACTGGTGCGCGGCCAGGACTCCGGGAAGGAACAGACCGAGGCGAAACCGGCCGCGTCGAGCCCGTCCGCGCCGAAACCGGCCACGCCGAAACCATCCGCCTCGAAACCGGCCACGCCGAAACCATCCGCGTCGAAACCGTCCGCGTCGAGCCCGGCCGCGCCGAACCCGCCCGCACCGAACCCGGCCGCGCCGAACCCGCCCGCGCCGAAACCGGGTGGCGACGCCGAGTCGCTGCAGGGCCTCGGCTGGTGGCCCCTGCACCAGTCCGGCACCGCGAAAGCCGGCGCGCACGACGCCGTGGTCAGGGGCGGCACGCAGTGGACCGACGGCCCCGAGGGCGGCGCCTTGCAGCTGGACGGCACCAGCGGATACGCGGACACCGGCACCCGGCTCGACACCGCGGGCAAGGACTACTCTGTCGCCGCACGGGTGCGCCTCGCCCCCAAGGACATGAACGGCTTCCACACCGCCTTGTCCGAGGACGGCGACCGGGTCAGCACGTTCTTCCTCCAGTACTCCGCCCAGGACGGGAACTTCGCCTTCAGTTTCTCCGGTACCCGTGCCGTCGCGACGTCCGAGAAGCCGCAGCCCGGCCGCTGGTACCACCTGACCGGCACGTACAGCCAGAAGGACCACCTGATGCGGACCTACGTGGACGGCCGGCTCGCGGGGACCAGGGTGGCCTCCAGCAGCGTGTACCCCACTGGCACTGTGGTGATCGGACGTGCCAAGTTCGACGGGAAGCCGGTCGACTACTGGAACGGTGACATCGCCGACGTACACGTCTACGACCGGGAGTTGACGTCCCGTGAGGTGGACTCGCTTTCCTCTCGCGAACCGGGCTGACCGGCGCTGACGGGGGCAAGTTCACCGCCGCCGCAGGCTGACCGGCGCCGCACGGGCGCACGGCGGCTCGCGGCGACGCCTGCCGGTTGTCCCGCAGCCGGCCGAACCCGTCTTCCCCACAGACGACCGGAGAGGAAAAGGCCCTTGTCGGCCAGCGCTTCGACTGAAGACCGACCACCCTGCCCCCGCACCACGGAACCCTGCCCCGACGAGTTCCTCAGAGCGCTCTACCACTTCCACGGCAGCGCCTTGCTGCAGTTCGCCGCGCGGCGGCTGGAGGGCGACTGGCACCGCGCCGAGGACATCCTCCAGGAAGTCGCGATACGCGCCTGGCGGCACGCCGGGGAACTCGACCCGACCGCGGATTCGGTGCGGCCCTGGCTGTTCACCGTGCTGCGCAATCTCGTCATCGACGGCCACCGGGCCCGCCAGGCCAGACCACTGGAGACCGGTGACCCCGAACTCGACCACCTGCCGGTCTCCGACGGCGTGGACCACATGCTCACCTCCCAGGTGCTCATCGACGCCTTGCGGGACCTGCGGCCGGCACAGCGCGAGGTCCTGCTGCACGTGCACTACCTGGGACGCAGCGTCAACCAGACGGCCGAGGTCCTCGGCGTGCCGCCGGGCACCGTCAAGTCCCGGACGTTCTACGCCGCCCGCGCCCTGCGCGAGGCACTGCACAGCCGCGGCCTGTACGCGGGCGACCTGTACCGCGAGGCCGGATGACACTTATGCCAGACGTCCCGCGTGCCGGTTGATCTCCAGGCCGAGCGGCCCGGTGTCGAGCGATCCGCCCGCACCGGCACGCCAGCGCCACCCCGTGGGTGCCTCGCCGACCACCAGCAGCGCGTCCCCGCGCCGCAGACCGGCCAGTGCCCCCTCCCGTCGCGGGAGCTGCGAGGCGTCCACGACGAACAGATGCGGCGCCTCGCCCTGGACGGCGATCCGGCTGCTGCCCTCGATCAGCCGGAAGATCTGGGTGACGTCGGGCGAGCCGGGCTCCGGCGCTCCCGTGCCCGCCGACGCCGCCACCGTGGCGAACGCCTCCTCCAGGCTGGCCGCGCTGTGCAGACGCGAGGTCCGCGGCTCGTCGCCGGAAAGGAGCCCGCCGTCGGCCAGGGATCCCACCAGGGTGACCTCGGCGAGCGCCCCCACCGGGCCGGCGAGCGCCTCGGTGACGACGGCCCGCACCAGGCTGCGCACCTCCTTGTCCGGACCCGTCACCGAGACGGGCCCCGCCGCCCGGGAGAGGTCGACCAGCACGCGGTCGGGTCCGTCCAGGCCCACCGTCACCGTCAGCGCGTACGGCAGGGCCGGTTCGCCCTCCGGGCCGGGGCGGTGCAGATCGTCGGGCGAGATCGTCCAGCGCTCGCCGTCCGCCTCGACGGTCCAGGGCGCGGGGGCGGCCTCCTCGGCCCCGGCCAGCAGCAGTGCGAGCCGCTCCTCGGAGTAGGCGACGGCGTACAGGTCGGGCAGCGACCGGCCGGAGCGCAGGCATTCGCCCGTCAGCCGGCGCAGGCCCGCGTTGACCACGTCCAGCGCCTCCCGACCCACGACGGCCTTCGAGGCCGCGACGGGCTTCGGCGGGCGGGGTGGCCGACGTCGCTCGGTGACGATCAGCGCGGCCACCGCCCCGATCAGCGCCAGCCCCAGCACCACGGCCAGGACGTACCAGATCATCTTCTGACTCCTTGTCGGGACGCCCCGGCGGCGGAGCCGGGACGGTCGAGAACGAGGACGGCACAGTCGCTGTGCCGTGCACCCGATGGCCACTACGGCGCCCGTCGGCGGATGGTTCACCGGTGCGCCGGGTGAACCATACGCCCGCCGGGGGCGGGGGGGGCGGCAGTGGGGCCGGCGCCCCCCCCGGGGGGGGGCCCGGGCCCCCCAAAACACCCGC
>NZ_JBIURV010000139.1:0-4017 GCF_044741025.1 Streptomyces sp. NPDC088246 | reverse complement strand
CCCCAGGTCATCGACTTCGACAGGGGGCACACAGCCATACCGGACCCGGGGGCCAGGCACCCCATTGCGGGGCCACGAAAACGGTAACGGGGCGGGCCCGCGGTCTACCAGGAGTGGTTACGAGGCTTGCGCAGCCAGAATCCATGCGGCTCTTCACCCGAGGACGGCTTCAGCCACGGGCGGAGCTCACCCCCTCGTCCGGCACCGACTCGTACACGAAGCGCGTATCCAACGCCGCCAGCGGAGCGGACAGCTCCGCTTGGGCCTCGTCGGTCAGTGTGCCCATGGCAATCTGCAACTGATCACGTGCATCCAGATCATTGATGTAAGCGCTGATCGGGTACTGCCCCGGTAGTTGCCAGTCGGACTCCATCCTGCGCACAAGGTTTTCCCAGGACGAGAACAGATTGTTGAAAGAATACACCGGATACCCCGCACAGTCGCCCCGATGCGATAAATGAGGCGATCAATTCAGCGGCACTCACGGTCACTCTCTAATTTTTCGATGAGTGTTTTGATTTTATCCGCCCGGCTTCCTGGACAGAGGGGGCTTGTCGTGCCGGATTTCACGAGCGGCTCACGAGAAGAGTGATGTTTCGGTGATAGAGACTTCTGGAAATACCTGCAATCTGAGCTCTCCTGCGGTGTCTCTAGTTTCGAATTCCACGACGAGTTGGGTCGCGCCGCCTCCCTCCTGGACACGGAGTAGGATCGCTCCTTCTCTGAACAGATTCAACATGACCTTGCCGAGTGGTGTGCACCAGCGTACATTTACCGACTGTCCGACCGCGTCGTACGACAATGTCAAGTCTTCGCCTGTGACATCAACGAGATTTACGGTCCTCTGAGTCTCACCAGTGATCTCTGGCTCGACTCCCAATGCGTTGACGATTTCCTGGGGGTCAGGTGTGACGAATTCAGATGGCAAGGAATTTTCTCCTGGATTTCGCGCGCGATTACCTGATCGAACTGCAAGCGGTCGACGGATCTCTCAACTACGGAATATTACCGTCGATAGCCTGTACCCACCATCGGGCATGATCTGCCAGGTGCTCTCCACGCCGAGCATTCCATGTGGGCCATATAGGACAGATTTCGTTTTACCGAAATTCCCCCATTCGTTGGTGAAATGTTCTGAGAATCCATTTCCGGTTGCCTCCTTCAAGTGTTCGGTCACGAATTGACGAGAGGCCGGGGTGTCATGGAACCCTATACTCTTGAGTTGATTGGCATTTTGTATCGCCCTCGGAGTGTTGTGAGGATCCGGCTTCACGTCCTTATTGAACAGGTAATCCAACTTTCTCGGGTTGACTTCGGGGCAGGGGGCAAGTCCAAAAGGGGCTGCCCCTGTGTGAGGATTTTCGACGTAGGCACCCGAGTTGGATGACGGTGCGATACCCAGAGGGTCGACAGAGAGGTATCGGGCGGTTTCCGGGTCGTAGTGGCGGTGAAAGTTGTAGTGGAGTCCGGTTTCCGGATCCGAAGTACTGGCCGGGGAAGCGAAGCGGTGTGTAGGCGATGCTGGTGGCGGACCAGGTGGTGGTGCCCCACAAGGTGCTGCGGGTATACCAGGCAAGACTGCCCGACTCGTCGATGAGCTCGGTCGGGGTGCCGATGAGGTCGGTGACTACGGCGAAGAATCGCTCGTCGACGGTGTCTTGCAGGGCGCTGGCCGAGAGGATGCGTTCCGTCTGGGTGAGGGGGCGGAGCCCATCGTGGTCCCAGGTGAGGGCAACCGGGTTGGCCAGAGCTTCGGCGGAGGTTATCTGTTCGCACAGAGTGGTTCCGTCCCAGGTGAATGAGACTTCCTCTATCACTGCGTCGCCTTGGGCTTGCAGACGTTGCTTGGCCATGCGGCGGCCGAGAGGGTCGTAGAGATAACGCCAGTGCGCCCCGTCAGGAGTGGTGACCGAAGTGAGTCGGTCCTCGGAGTCCCAGGTGTAGCGCCAGGTTTCCGGTGCGCGGGAGAGGCGGGTCTTCTGACGGAGGACAATCCGGCCCTGGGCGTCGTGCTCGTAGCGGACGCGGCCGGCGCGGGTGAGCCGTGTGCCTGTGTAGGTACGTTCGCCCGTGGCCTCGTGACCGGGGTGACCTACAGGCCACGCTGCCTGTGTCTGGTTGCCCGCCTGGTCATAAGCGTAGGTCTCGGTCCAGTGCGTGCCGTCGACCGCGGTCACCCGGCCGATGGCGTCCAGCTCGAAGTGGCGGGCTCCGGAAACGCTGTCGTGGATTCCGATGAGGTTGCCGTCTGCGCGGTAAGTGTAGGCGCGGTGCTTCAGGCTCTGCCCCCGGGCCCATACCTGCTCGCTGGCGAGACGGCCCGCCGTGTCGAATTCGTGGGTGAGGCTGATCGACTGCCCGATGTGCCGGGCGCTCTCCTGTCCGGCGGCGTTCCGTGTGAACGCAACGGTTCGGCCGGAACTGCTGAGGCTGCTGCACCGCCCGGCAGCATCGTAGTCCAAGGTGCTTGTCACGCCGGATGGGGTTGTTCGGGAAATCCGTCGCCCCAACGTGTCATAGCCGTAAGTCAGTGTGCGTCCGTTTACGGTCTCGGACCTGAGCCTCCCGTGCCGGTCGTGCAGGCGGGTGAGGGCCGCGTCAGGGCCGACGGCGCAGGCTAGTTGGTCGAAGATGTCATATTCGAAGGTGGTGACCTCGCCGTCCGCATGCTTGCGCAGCAGTTGTCCGATTTCATTGCGCTCGTAACGGATCCTCTGGCCGAGCCCATTGGTGCGAGTGGTCAGGCGTCCGGCCTCGTCGTGACCATATGCGAGTGTGCGGCCGTCGAAGTCGGTCTCCGCTATGAGACGACCGCTGGGATCGTAGGTGTAACTCCATTTCAAGCCGTGCGGGTTGCTTACCTCAGTCAGTCGCAGATTGGTGTCGTGAGTGAACTCGTAGCGAGCCCCGTCCGGGCCTGTGCGTGCTGCTAGGAGGTCGAAGTCGGCGTACTCGAAACGGCTGACCGCACCCATGGCATTGGTATGGGACAGGCAATTGCCTTCGCCGTCATGCGTCCAGGATTCCTCGCTGCCGTCTGGCTCGGTACGCCGAGCCAGACGACCCTCGACTGTCCATTGGTATTGACTGGTTGCACCGAGGGCATCGGTGACAGCAACCGGTCGGCCGAAGGCGTCCCGTTCGAACCGAGTCGTCGCGCCCAGTGGATCGGTAGTCTCGGTGGGCAGACCAGCTCTGTCGTACCGTGCCTCGGAATGATGCCCGAGGGCGTCCGTCACAGATATGACGTTCCCGGCCTCGTCGTACGAATAGGTCGTTGTCGCGCCGGAGGCATCGGTGACCGACGTACGGTTGCCTCGCTCGTCGTAGGTCTGTCGGGTGACCGTCCCGTCCGCGCCCCTGACGCGCACCGGTAGGCCGAGGGCGTTGTAGTCGGCGGTCAGCTCCCGCCCGTCCGGGCGGACCACCGAGGTGGGGCAGCCGTGCTCGTCGTACGTGGAGCGGCTGACATGCCCCAGTGGGTCCGTGACGGACAGCAGCCGGTGAAAGCGGTCGTGCTCGAAGCGGGTGACGGCTCCCAGAGCGTCGATTTCAGCTACCACTTGGGAGCGGTCGTTGATCACGTATCGCTTGGTGTGGCCGAGGCCGTCGGTCATGGACGTCATGCGCAGGCGGGTGGCGGGGTCGGTGTCGTCCCAGGTGAAGTGGGCTTCGAGGTGTCCGTTGGTGCCGGTCTGGTACACGCAGCGGTCGTGCTCGTCGTAGACGTACTCGTACCGGCTGCCGTTGGTGTCCGTCCACGACGTGACGCGGCCCAGCTCGTCGCAGCCGAACCGCAGGGGCTTGCCTGAGGAGTTGGTGACAGCGGTGAGGTGGCCGTCGGTGTAACCGTAGCGGAGGATCTCCTGGTCGGTACCGTCCGGTGCGGCGCCCGCCAGGTGCAGGGCGGTAACCCTGCCCTCGTTCGTGGTGAGCTTCAGGTGGTAGCCGCCGTGGTGCACGATCGACGTCGGGGCACCGGTCTCGTCGTACTCGAAGGTGATCCAGCGGCCGTTG
>NZ_JBIURV010000138.1:0-4075 GCF_044741025.1 Streptomyces sp. NPDC088246 | reverse complement strand
TCAGCAAACACATCCTCGCCCAGCCGCCACGCAGCCCTCAGACCCTGGAACACCGGGCCGTACACCAACCCCCCTTCCGCATAACGCTCGTACACACCCTCAACCGAAACCGGCACCGCACCCACCGGAGGCCACACGGTCAGATCAGCCTCGCCCACACCGCCCCGCACCCCAGCACCCAACACACCCGTCGCATGCCGGGTCCAGGACGTGTCGTCCACCGCACCCTCACCACGGGAGAACACCCGCACCGCACGCCCACCAGAGCCACCCTCAGGCGCACCCACCACCACCTGCACCTGCACACCACCACGCACCGGCAAAACCAACGGCGCCTCCAGCGTCAACTCCTCCAACACCCCACACCCGACCTGATCCCCCGCCCGAATCGTCAACTCCACAAACCCGGTGCCGGGGAAGAAGATCGAGCCACCCACGACATGGTCGGCCAGCCAGGGCTGGGTCTGCGCAGAGAGTCGACCGGTGAAGAGGACCCCCTCCGAGTCGGCGAGCACGACGGCCGCGCCCAGCAGCGGGTGGTCGGTGGCACCGAGGCCGATGGCCGCCGGGTCACCGTGATCGGTCGGCGTCTGCGACCAGAAACGGCGACACCGGAAGGCGTACGTGGGCAGATCGACCTCGCGGGCTCCGCTGCCCTCGAAGACGGCGGGCCAGGCGACTTCGCCACCCGCGGCGTACAGGCGCCCCAGTCCGGCCAGGAGGGACCGCGCCTCCGGACGTCCCTTGCGCAGCAGCGGCACGCACACCGTCTGCTCCGTCTGCCCCGCCCGCACAGACTCCTCGGTCTCCACGCTCTCCGCGAGGCACGTCTGCGCAAGGCCCGTCAGCACACCGTCGGGGCCCACCTCCACGAACCGTGTCACTCCACGGTCCGCGGCGCTGCGCACGCCGTCGCTGAAGCGCACCGCTTCGCTCACATGCCGCAGCCAGTAGTCCACCGAGCACAGCTCCTGCTCGGCGGCCACGTCGCCCGTCACGTTGGACACCATTGCCAGCTTCGGCTCAGCGAACGACAGGCCCTCCAGGACCTGCCGGAAGTCGGCCAGCATCGGCTCCATCAGCGTGGAGTGGAAGGCGTGCGACACCTTCAGCCGGGACGTCTTTCGGCCCTGTGACCGCAGCCGCTCCGCGACCTCCTCCACCGCCGCTTCGGGGCCGGAAAGGACCACGGACCGCGGGCCGTTGACCGCGGCCAGGCCGGCTCCCGCCGACTCAGCGAGCAGCGGCAGCGTCTCCTCCTCCGTCGCCTCGACCGCGACCATCGCGCCGCCGGCCGGGAGCGCCTGCATCAGCCGGCCGCGCGCGGTGACCAGCGTGCAGGCGTCCGCCAGGGTCAGCACCCCGGCGATGTGCGCGGCGGCGATCTCGCCGATCGAGTGCCCCATCACGAAGTCGGGGCGTACGCCCCAGGAGTTGACCAGGCGGTACAGGCTCACTTCGACCGTGAACAGGGCTGGCTGGGCGTACTCGGTACGGTCCAGCAATGCCGCGTCAGCCGTGCCCTCGTCCGCGAACAGCACGTCCTTCACGGGCCGTTCCAGCAGACCGTCGAACTGCTCGCAGATCTCGTCCCAAGCCTGCCGGAAGTCGGGATACGTGTCGTACAGCTCACGGCCCATGCCGGTGCGCTGCGCACCCTGCCCGGTGAACAGGAACGCGGTCTTGCCGCTGGTACGCACCGCGTGCGGCGCGGCCGTTCCCGCAGCGAGGGACCGCAGGCCGGCCACCAGCTCGGCCGTGTCCGCGCCGAGAACGGTCGCGCGCTGCTCCAGCGCGCCGCGCATCGTCGTCAGGGACCAGCCCACATCCGCCGGACGGAGTTCGCCGTGCTCCTCCACGTACGACGCGAGTCGCGCCGCCTGGGCGCGCAGCCCTTCCTCGCCGCGGGCGGAGATGACCCACGGCACCACGGTGTCGCTCGACGGCCCGGCCTTCGAGGAGTCGGCTGCCGGCTCGTCGTCACGGTCGTGCGCAGCCTGCTCGATGATCACGTGGGCGTTCGTACCGCTGATACCGAAGGACGAGATGCCCGCGCGGCGCGGCCGGTCGACGTCCCACGCGACTTCCTCGGTCAGCAGCCGCATCGCGCCCGCCGTCCAGTCGACGTGGGTGGACGGCTCGTCCACGTGCAGGGTCCTGGGCAGTACGCCGTTGCGCATCGCCATGACCATCTTGATGATTCCGGCGACGCCGGCGGCGCCCTGGGTGTGGCCGATATTGGACTTGACCGAGCCCAGCCACAGCGGCCGGTCGGCGGCGCGCTCCTGTCCGTACGCCGCCATCAGGGCCTGGGCCTCGATCGGGTCACCCAGGACCGTGCCGGTGCCGTGCGCCTCGACCGCGTCGACGTCTGCGGCGGTGAGCTGGGCATTGGCCAGTGCCTGGCGGATGACGCGCTGCTGGGCGGGGCCGTTCGGCGCGGTGAGGCCGTTGCTGGCGCCGTCCTGGTTGACCGCGGAGCCGCGTACGTGCGCGAGCACCCGGTGGCCGTTGCGCGTCGCGTCCGACAGCCGCTCGACCACCAGGAGGCCCACGCCCTCGCCCCAGGCGGTACCGTCCGCTCCGGCGGCGAACGCCTTGCACAGACCGTCGCGGGACAGGCCGCGCTGGCGGCTGAACTCCACGAAGGCGGCGGGCGAGGCCATGATCGTCACACCGCCTGCCAGGGCGAGATCGCACTCGCCGTTGCGCAGGGCCTGGATCGCGAGGTGCAGCGCCACCAGCGATGACGAGCACGCCGTGTCCACGGTCACGGCCGGCCCTTCCAGGCCGTACGTGTAGGCGATGCGCCCCGAGACGATGCTGCCGGAGCTGTTGCTGCCGGTGTAGTCGTGGTAGACGAGACCGGCGAAGACACCGGTGGCGCTGCCCTTGAGCGTCGCGGGGTCGATGCCCGCCCGCTCGAACGCCTCCCAGGACGTCTGCAGCAGCAGTCGCTGCTGCGGGTCGGTGATGAGGGCCTCGTTCGGGCTGATGCCGAAGAAGTCCGCATCGAAGTCGGCCGCGTCGTGCAGGAACCCGCCCCTGCGTACGTACGTGGTGTCCGGGCGGGACTCGGTGGGGTCGTAGAGGCGGTCGACGTTCCAGCCCCGGTTCTCGGGGAAGTCGGTGATGGCGTCGTCGCCTTCCAAGACCAGTTTCCACAGGTCTTCGGGCGACTCGATGCCGCCGGGGAAGCGGCAGGACATGCCCACGATGACGATCGGGTCGTCGGCGAGCGCGCCGGTCGTCGGCAGGACGGTGGCGGCGGCCACGTCTCCGGAGACCTCGGACAGCAAGTGGTCCGCGAGGTCGCCGGCGGTCGGGTAGTCGAAGACGAGAGTGGCCGGCAGGTGCAGGCCGGTTGTGTTGTTGAGGCTGTTGCGCAGTTCCACCGAGGTCAGCGAGTCGAAGCCCAGGTCACTGAAGGCGCGGTCCGGCGCGATGGCCGCGGGCGTCGCATGACCCAGCACTGCGGCGACTTGTCCCCGCACCAGGTCGAGGACCGCTTCGTGGCGTTCGGACTCGGCTAGTACGGCAAGGCGTTCACCGAGCGAGCTGGCAGCAGCGATCGCGGTCCGCGAGGTGGCCTGTCGGCGTGCCGGGCGTCCGGTGAGGTGGTGGTAGAGGGGGGGCAGGGCGGTGCCGTGTGCTCGCAGCGCCTCCACATCAAGACGTACCGGTACCAACGCCGCGTCCGCCCGCGCACCCGCATCAAACAACCGCAAGCCGTCCACCACCGACAACGGCAAGACACCACCCCGCGCCATCCGCGAACGATCACCCTCCGACAACCCACCACCCATACCCCCCACACCCGTGTCACCCCAGAGACCCCACGCCAACGAAGCACCCGGCAACCCCTCCGCCACCCGAAACTCCACCAACCCATCCAAAAACGCATTCGCCGCCGCATAATTCCCCTGCCCCGGCACCCCCAACACACCAGCAGCAGACGAAAACACCACAAACGCATCCAACGCCAAACCCCGCGTCAACTCATGCAAATTCCACCCACCCAACACCTTCGGCCGCAACACCGCACCCAACCGCTCCGCAGTCAGCGAACCCACCA
>NZ_JBIURV010000137.1:0-4226 GCF_044741025.1 Streptomyces sp. NPDC088246 | reverse complement strand
CACCCCCCAGGTCATCGACTTCGACAGGGGGCACACAGCCATACCGGACCCGGGGGCCAGGCACCCCATTGCGGGGCCACGAAAACGGTAACGGGACAGGTCCACGAACCGCTCGTGCGCGGCATCCCGCCGGCGGGGCTTCAAACTCCGGCCGGACCCTCCCCGGCCCGGCGCTTCACCCCGGACAGGGATCCAGCTCCCCAGAACCGAACCTCTCTCGCTGGCTGGTGAGGAGGCTCTTATTCCGAAGATCGGATTCAGGTCAAATTTCCCCAGTAGTTACCAGCAGCATATGCAGCGTTTGTGTGCACGCATCGGGCAAAGGGCCAGGTTGGTGCACCGTGATCGGTTTTGAGCCTTTGGAGGTCAACTCTTTTCGTATGCACCGCACTTGCCTACGGTGATCACTGCGTCACATTGGGGCCCCGGCTTAGACGTCACCAAGGCTTTGCATCAACCGGCGATCACGCCGCTGATGCCTCTCTGGTATGCCCTGTGTTCTTTCGACATCTTCATCTGAAGGAGTGCACACGAATGACGAGGACGAAGTTCATCGCTGCCGCGCTGCTCACTGCGTCGCTTGCGGTTCCTACGGCCACTGCCGTTGCCGCTGACGCCGTTGCCAAAGGCGCCCATGCCTGGTCTCCGGCTGACGGCGGTGACAGCGGGAAGATAGCCGTCAAGGATAACAGCAGCGATGGGGACCCGGTAAAGGCCGAGTACTACCGGGTGGACAGTTCGGAAACGAAGCGGACCCTGTGGAATCACAGCGGACCGGGAACCACCGTCTACTCCGGTGACGGATCCAGAATCTACAAGTTCAAGGCGTGCGACGAGAACTACGGCTCGCCGGACGACTGCTCGGGCTGGGTCATCCCGTAAGTCTGCTCTCCACGCCCAATATGCCGCGCTGGCCCGGTACGGGCCGGCGCGGTGTCCCCATTTTCTGACAAGAGGCAAAAATCTGTGAAGCAAAGCGATTCGCCGGGGCTCCGCGTGAGCGGCCTCTGCTATCGGGTCGAGGGACGGACTCTCCTCGACAGCGTGGAGTTGTCCGTGTCCGCCGGCGAGTCGGTCGCGGTGACCGGCCCCAGCGGGTCCGGTAAGTCGACGCTGCTCATGTGCATCCTCGGCCTGATAAAACCGCAGGCGGGCACCATCACCGCCGGGGGCCGGGAGATCACCGGCCTCAGGTCCACCCAGCTTGCGCAGGTACGGCGGGAGACTCTGGGCATGGTGTTCCAGTTCGGTGAACTTCTTCCCGAGCTAAGTCCGGTAGAGAACGTCGCCCTGCCGGTCCTGCTCGACGGAGGCCGCCACCAGGACGCCTACCGACGCGCGGAGGAGCTCCTCGAAGAGCTCGGTGTCCCCGTCGGCTCTACCCCGACCGGCATGCTCTCCGGCGGCGAGCGCCAGCGCACTGCCGTTGCCCGGGCTCTGATCACCGAGCCGGACGTCCTCCTCGCCGATGAGCCCACCGGCGCCTTGGACCCCGACGCCAAGGAGGAAGTCGCCCGCCTGCTGTTCACGACTGCCCGTGAGCGGGGCTGCGCACTGCTGTTGGTCACGCACGACCTGACGGTTGCTGCTCGGGCCGACCGCCGACACGAGCTCCTCGGCGGGATCCTGGCCGAAGCAGGAGCCCTCTGATGCAGGAAAGAGTCCGAACCGCAGGAAAGTTGTTCAGGATCGGTCTCGCAGCGGGCCGCTCCACTCCCGGCGACCGTCTGCGCTGGTGGGGTCTGTTCTGCGCCGCGGCCGCGGTCGCCTTCGTCATCTTGGCGACCGCGGCCACCGTTGCGACGTATCACGGCCGTGAGACCAGAGCGGACGCCAGAGGGCCGGTGATCACTTTCAGCAAGGACGCCACGCTGCTGTACCGGGAAGGGATCGACTCTGTCGGCTCCAGGCCCGTATCCATCGTGTTTGTACACCCCCTCACACCCGAGGCTCCTCTTCCTGCTGGTGTGGCCCGCTGGCCGGATCCGGGTGAGGTCCTACTTTCTCCCGAACTCGTCAGGACCGGACGCGGAGAAGGAATCCTGAACCGGTACGGACGGTTCGCCGGAACCATCACCAACGATGGGCTGGTCACTCCCTCTGAGCGGATCGCGTATGTCCGGGTGGCGGACAGTCCGCCGAAGGGCGATCCCCGGTGGATGGGGGTGTCCACCTTCGGAAGCGGTGGCGGAGCGACGGGAGAGATGGCCGATCAGCCCTCTTTGACCTCCCCCGTCCTCGCTCTCTGGGCGCTGACCGGGCTGCCCGCCCTCGCCCTGGCTGTGGTCGCTGCTCGGGTCGGCTCCCGCACCCGTGACCGGCGCAGCAGCCTGCTGCAGGCCCTGGGTGGGACATGGCGGCACCGGATGATCGTCAACATCGGTGAAGCCGCGATTCCTGCGGCACTGGGAACGCTCATCGCGTTCGTCCCGTATGCCGCGGCCTCCGTATGGGACATCCGCCTCGCGCCCACCGGGTACATCCTCGACCACCGTGACGTGTGGGCGGCATGGCCGGCCGCCATGGCGTCGGCGGCTGTATCTCTGTTGGTCGTGCTGGGCATCGTGGTGGGTACACACCGCATTGCCCGGGACGGTACGTCCACCCGCCCCGCCGCTTTCACCTCCCGTGTTCCCGCATGGCGCCTGGTCGCCTGTGGCGTCGGCGTCGCGCTGGTCCTGACGAGCCAGTACGTGCCCCGGAAGGCCCAGCTTGTTGTGTTCACCTGCGGGACCGTCGTGATGTGGGCCTTTCTTTCCTCGGTCGTGGCACTCCTCACCCGCCACCTGGGCTCCTGGCTCGCCGCCAACGGGAAGCGCAGGGGGCATGCGGGCCGCATGATCGGCGGACGGTGGACGCACGCGCATCCCGGCGTGATTGTGCGCCTCGCTCTGGCCATGGTGATCGGTATCGGGATTGTCGCCCAGATGCAGGTGTGGACCAGCAGGCTCGGAGTGCATTCACAGGCGGCAGCCGCCACGCACCAGCGGATCAAGGACACGGTGATCGAGGTGACTGCCAGCGGAATGACCGCGCCGGAGACGGACCGGTTCCGCTCTTCGCTTCCGTCCGGTTCGATACTGCTGAACCGGACTTTTTACGATCCGGGAGCGTCCAGAGACCCCTGGACGACCATTGGAGGATCCTGCCGCGACCTACGCAGGCTGCATGTGGCCTGTGACGGTGACGCGAGGGCATTGACGGGAAGCAGTGCCCAGTTGGCCAAGGTGGAAGAGATGCGCCGCTGGTACGGCGATCTCAGATTCACACAGGTCCCCCGGATCAGCGTGAAGCCGGACGGCACACAGTCCCTTCTCGTCGTGACCCCCGCACCGGGGCAGCTCGCCGCAGTGAAGCAGGCCGCGTTCACACTTCCCAATCCCTCGGTGCAGGTCGAGGCCCTGGGCGGAAACTGGCTGGGGTCCTCGCGTTCTCGCCTGCCGAACTGGATCCAGCTGTTCGGCGTCACTGGCATCCTGTTCATTCTCGTGGCCGGTTCAATGAGCGCGGCGGCCGAGTTCGTCCGGGTCCGCCACGCTCTCGCCCCGCTCTCCGTCCTGACCGGCCACCGCCGGGTATTCCGCTCCGTGACCTCCTGGCATCTGACCGTCCCGTTGCTCATCTCCACCGTTGTCACCGGGGCCGTGACCGCATGGCATTCGGTGTTCTTCATCGCCCTGGTACAGGAAGGCTCCGTGTCTTGGACGATTCTCGGATACGGGATCACAGCGTGTGCTGCGGTTTCCCTGACCGTCGGGTCCCTCGGTGCACGAGCGGCATCCCGGGAGGCCAACCAGTGGCGACCTACCGCCGACTGAACGAAAGCACACCGGGCCCCACAGACGTCGCTTCTTATGGCCTGGCCGCGTGAATGAGGGCAAGCGATCGGTTCGTCGTGCAATCGGCTGCTCGGGGCAGCGGGGCATGAAGATAGGTACTCATCCGTCGGGGACCAGGTCGACGGACCGGGGTAACCGTCGGCGCCCTTTGTTGTCGGGCCGTCACCCCACGCCGGCCGGATCTCTTGCCCCACCGCCCCGCTCGGCGCCACGCGAGCGGGGCGGCAAAAACCGACACGTTCCCTGCGCGCATGCCACACCGATTGCAGCCCCGCTGTCCCTGTCTGCGGGGCTCTTAGAGGGCGATAAGAGCCAGCTCGACCCAATTTACGCGATCACTCCGGAGGCTCACAGGGGGACTTACCGGACAGAACTCCCTCCAGCGAG
>NZ_JBIURV010000136.1:0-4249 GCF_044741025.1 Streptomyces sp. NPDC088246 | reverse complement strand
CACCTTCGGCCTCCTGGGCTCCCCGCCTGTGACAGCGGCCGGCCTCGCGTCCGGCACGGGACAGGTCGCGGCCCTGGCGGAGGCGACGCCGACCGACCGTGGTCGTGTGGTCGACTACTGGCGGGAAGGCGGTCCTGGGGTCAGAGCGGCTGCCGAAGCGGCGTTGACCGGAAGCGATGCCGAACTTGAGGCATTCCTGGAAATTGTGGACGATCTGTCCTTCCAGGATGAGCGGGTGAGTGCAGCCCAGGTCGCGTCGGTAGGCGGTACCGAGCTGTTGACCGCCGCCCGCGCCGCGCTGGCCGGAACTCCGGAGCATCTTCACGACTTCCTGGACGACGGCTGGGAAGACCCGCTGGAACAAGACAACCGGGTTCGGGTGGCGCAGGTCATCGATGCGGGCGGGCCGATTGTGCAGGACGCGGGTCGGGCTGCGCTGGCGGGTTCGTCGGAGGATGTTGCCGCGTTCCTGAAGGAGGGGCAGTACGTCCAGCGTGAGCAGGATGAGCGGGTGCAGCTCGTCCAGGTCATCAGTGTGGGCGGCGCGAATGTGCGGGCTGCCGGCCGGCTGGCGTTGGCCGGTGGGGCTGAGGACATTCGGGAGTTCTTGACGGTCGGGCAGTTCGTGGCCCGGGACAAGGACCAGGAGCAGGCCACTGTCGCTCAGTTGGCTGCGCAGGCGAAGGAAGCGGGCCGGCAGGCCGCTGCGGAGACCGCGGCTGCCAAGGCGGAGTCGGCCAAGGCGGTGGAGGCCGCAAAGCTGGCGAAGGAAGCTGCGCTGAGGGCGGCGTCCGAGGCGGAGGCCGCGAAGGACGACACGGACAAGGCGGCCCGTGCCGCGAGCCGCGCCGCCAAGGCCGCCTCCCAGGCTGCCAGTGCCGCGCAGACGGCGATCGACGCTTCGCGTGCTGCGAACAATTCTGCACGTGTCGCGGCGAACGCCGCGTCTCAGGCTGCGGCTGCAGCGGCAGGCGCGTCGCAGGCGGCATCGCGTGCGCGGAACGCGGCGGCTGACGCCGCGGTGGACGCGGGCAACGCTGCTGCCGCCCGTACGGCCGCGGAGAACGCCCGTAATGCCGGCAAGGGCGCCGCCTTGGCCGCCGATGCCGCGGATCAGGCCGCGATCGCCGCCGATGCGGCCGGTGATGCCGCGCACTCGGCCATCGGCGCGGGCGCCAATGCGAACCTTGCGGCCGATGCCGCGATCGAGGCGAGTAACTTCGCCGGCCAGTCCAGCGCGGCTGCCGCCGAGGCGCGCGCCGCGGCCGCGGCCGCCAAGCGCCACGCTGCGGAGGCCAACCGTGCCGCGGCTGCCGCCGAAGCACTGGCCCGCAAGGCCGCCACCGCTGCACGCGAAGCCCGCGACGCGGCCAGGTCGGCGGCCACGCACGCGAACAACGCGGCCGCGGCCGCTGATGACGCCGCCGAGCACGCCGGCGACGCGGCACAGGCAGCCACGAAGTCCACAACACACGCCAACGCGGCCACGGAGGCAGCGAACGCCGCAAGTAGCGCCGTGCTCAAGGCGCAGGAGATATACGCACTCGCACGTGAGGTGGAGACCGAGGAACTGCTCGGCCGTACCAACGCGGGCGTTGAGCGTGCCAGGGACCACAAAGAGGCTGACGAGGCCCGGATCGCCAAACTGGCGGAGTTCCAGCAGGCGGTGAAGGAGCGGGATACCGAGCGGGAGCGGCTGGTCGCAACGGCAGCCGAGCCCGGGGCCGACCTGACGGCCGTGGCCGGCCAGGGGCGCAAGCTGGCCGTGCTCGTGATGAAGAACGGCACGGCGTGGGGCCGGGCCGCGGCCGAGGCCGCACTCGGCGGTCCCGACGAGGTAGTCATCGACTACCTGCGCAACGGCTGGACCACGGCCAAGGAGCAGGACGACCGTTCCTACGTCGAGCGGCTCGCCGAGGAGAGCTCGGCCAGGGAAGTACGGGAGGCGGCCGAGACCGCACTGGACGGCGACGCCGCCGCCATCACCGAGTTCATCGACAACGGCCAGTACCAGGCCGCCGCCCAGGGCATGCGCGTTGCCATCGCCCAGACCGTCGACGGTGCCGGACCGATTCTTACCGAAGCCGGCCAGAAGGCTCTCGCCACAGGCGACCCGAAGAAGTACAGCGCCTTCCTGACCGACACGCAGCACACCGCCCGGACCCAGGACGAGCGGGTACAGGCAGCACAGCTGATCTCCTCCGGCGGACCGGAGGTGAAATCCGCAGCACGCATCGCCCTGGAGGGATCCCCGCAGACCCTCCATGCCTTCATCGCCACCGGCCAGTACAAGGCCCAGCGCCAGGACCTCCTCAACGCCACCCACGTGGCGCAGGTCCAGAAGCTGATCGCGGACGCGGCGAAGATCGCGGCCACCGCCCAGAAGAACGCCGCGACCGCCCAGAAGGTCGCCGCCCTCGCCCGCAAGGCGGCCGCCGAAGCCAACGAATGGGCAGCGAAGGCCAGCGCCTCCGCGACCCAGGCACAGGGCTACGCAGAGCAGGCAGCACAGCACGCCAAGGACGCCGAAGCCTCCGCAGCCAGCGCGGCCGCATCCGCCAAGACGGCCCGCGACGCCGCGAACAGCGCCAACATTGCCGCGTCCGACGCAGCGAATTCGGCAGCCGACGCCACGCTCTCCTCGGAGATGGCCCAGGTCCACGCGTCCACCGCCTGGTACTCCGCCGACCAGGCCCGGAACTCGGCGATCGCCGCAGGCAAGGACGCGGCAGCCGCACTCACTGCAGCCACCGAAGCGTTCACCATCGCAGTCACGAAGAAGCGGGAGGAGGAAGAAGCACGGCGCAAGGCCGCCGTCGAAAACAAGGAGAAGAATGAAGCCGGCCAGCGGGCCGCAGAGCTGTACCGCTGCGCGCAGGCGATCGTTCCCTGCGATCCGCAGGACTACATCCGCTGGTGCACGCAAAGCCCGATCGATTGCCAAATCCTCGAAAATGGCAAAGAAATCGGCGACGCCCTGGAGCATTCGCTGGAGGTCGCCAAGGAACTCGCCGGCCTCGGCGAGTTCGAAGCGTGCATGCAAAACAAAGACTTCGAACACTGCTGGCCACTTGCAGCAGACGTCCTCGTCGGCGCCAAACTCAGAGCGCTGGACAAGGCATTCGATTCCCTGAAATTGCTGAAGCGGGGCTGTAAGGTTGTCAGCAAGGTCGCTCGGGCAAATTCCGCCGCCTTTGTGTCAGGCATGTCACTTGTGCAGTCGGACAGCACAGATTACGGATGCCTGGAAGGGCTAAGAGATCACGATGTGTATGATCCTGTTACTGGTGAAAGGATCACTGATATCGATCATTTCGACAAGGGAGTATTGTGGGAGGAAAAGACCGACATTGCCCCTACTCCGGACTGGATGGACAAGCACGTCAGTAAGAAGCTCGCCTCCTACCTTAAGGCCCGTGCGCACCTTCCAGCCTCATATGAGAACGCGCCGATCGGCTTCCGTTTCACCAGGTCGGGCATGGAACCGCGTTTCCGGGCCGCATTGGCGGAGCGGATCGAGCAGCTCAGACGGGACCACCCCGATTTGGACCTAAGAGTGGAGATTGCAGATTGAGCTACTACTTCGATATCGACGGCGAGACAGTGTGGGATGCGGGATCTCGTAGTGGTCGGCTGTATGCCTCTCTCGCAGAAGGTGCAGCCGAGTTCATGGATCTTCCTTCCGGGCTCGCGCCAAATTCGCAGGGTGGTTGTGACATTGAACTGCCAGTTTTCCGGACTTTCGTCGAGGGTCTGTACGAGACCTACTCATCTACCCGAAATCCGGTACTGCACGGGGTTGTTCGCGGTCTATTGATCGCCTCACTCGTAGTATTGGAAGTCGGGGGAGCTCCTATCAAGCTAAAACCTGAACACGAGGAGACTTTCCGTGAGGATAAGGTAATTTTCGCGCGAGCTATGGGCTAGA
The DNA here is from genome assembly GCF_044741025.1 of Streptomyces sp. NPDC088246. NCBI lineage: Bacteria > Bacillati > Actinomycetota > Actinomycetes > Kitasatosporales > Streptomycetaceae > Streptomyces > Streptomyces sp. NPDC088246. The sequence continues at coordinate 321 of NZ_JBIURV010000136.1, read as the reverse complement.
TTTCTGACCCAGCAGAATGCAGCCCCCCGGAGTAATTTCCGGTGGGGGCTGCACTTCTGCGTCTGCTGGCCGATCAGCCTCAATTCGGCAGCCGTGATTCGGCTCTCGGAAGGTGAGTGGATCGCCCCGGTTTGTTCCATGTGGTCGTGGGTGGGGTCGTCGCGTGTCGCTGCGCGCTCCACTGGCCTCGCTGTTTCACAGCGGCAGTCGGCACTGTCACGTTGATTGACCGGGTGGGATGATCTTCTGGTTGGTCATGCTGGGAGGGGTCGTCCGTGGACAGCGCATCGCCGTCGTACAAGGGGCACCGGTACCCGGTCG
>NZ_JBIURV010000135.1:0-4388 GCF_044741025.1 Streptomyces sp. NPDC088246 | reverse complement strand
GCTGGGCAGACCAGCGGACACAACCTGCCCTCACCCGGCCACCCGACCCGAAACCGATCAAAAAACCACTCTCAAATCCCCTCGGTGGATCAAGGTTTAGTAGACCCAATGCTGACTTTACTGATGGTGCGTCAGGCTCTGGTGGGTCACCTGCCTGGTCTGCTGACTGTGATGAGCGGGGTGGCTCCACGGGGTCGGGACCCTTGCTGACTCGTAGTGGTGGAGTGAACGTGCTGGTGATCGGCACATGTTTTACGGCGGCGGGCGATGTCATCTACGGGAAGCGTGGCGTTGTGGTGACCCCACAATGCCGACCCTCCTGGCTCCCCGGAGCCACACGTGATGACTGGGTGTTTACCTATGCCGCCCCCGGTTCGGTGGCGTGTGGCCGGGACCGTGTTCGGCCCTGATCCGGTGCGGGGTCGGATGCCGCCCCGTACCTTCGGGCTGTGTGACCCGGCGGCACGATGTCGCGGAGGAAGCGTCTCTTCTGACGATGCGCAACGGCCACTTCTTCGCAGTGCCTGCGGCCCCGCACGGCGCGATGGCCGTGGCATCCCGAGGCCGCTCCGTAATCGGTTCGGGGATTGTTGAACGTGACCTCCGGTTCGGCCGACGCTGGACCGTCCAGCAGCGGCTGGGGGATGCCCTTCAGCTGCCGGTCGAAAAAGGCTCCTACGTACGCCCGGGTGATTTCCATCGAGCGCCTGCCGGAGAGGGCCTGCGGCGACTGTGCGCCGGGCAGGCCGAGTTCGTCCAGGAAGACGGGGATGCCGGAGAAGCTGGAGTGGTTCGTACCGGCGACGGTCAGCCAGCGTTTCCAGCCGTCCAGCCGGTTCCACGCTTTGTCCCAGCTCGCGTCCGTGCCGCCGGGACGGTGCGTCTCGTCGTCTGTGCCGAGCATCATGAACGGCCTGCCGCCGAGTCCGTCAGCGGGCACGGCGGCATGGAAGGCGCCGTCGATGTTGACGCCCGCCCGGATGCGGCGGTTGCCCGCCAAGGCCGCCGCCGCGCTCGCACCGCCGACCGAGTGACCGGCCATGCCGATCCGGTTCCTGTCGATCAGCCCGGCGTACCGCCAGGTCGGGCGGGGCCCGGCGAGCCGGTCCAGGACGAAGGACACGTCCTTGCCCCGGCTGGCGGTGACGGCCTCCATGTCCTGCTCGCTCTGGGCCTTCGCGCAGGCGACGCAGGTCAGCATCCGGCCACCGGGGAAGGCAGTGCCGATGGACTCGTAGGCGTGGTCCACCGCGGCGACCACGTATCCGCGGCTGGCGAGTTCCTCGGCGAGGCCGGTGAGGGTGAAGCGCGAGACGCCGAACCCTGGGGAGAGCACCACCAGGGGATACCGGCCGCGGGAGGGCCGGGCGTTGACGCGGCCGCTGGTGGCCGTGGCGCTCAAGGTCTCGGCGGGGAAGACGTCTTCCAACCCATAGTTCTGCAGGAGCAGCCGGGCCTCCTGCACTGTGGCGTACGGCGCCGGCGTACTGGTGCCAGGGAGCGCGGGGTAGAACATGCCGACCATCAGCTCACGAGCCGCATCCGGCACCCACGGATCCCGGCGGGCACGGTCGACAAGGTGGAGGGTGTCGTGGCCGACCGTGTACGGGCCGGTGGGGCGGCGAAGCGATGTGCGTGTGTCCGTGTCGCTGTGGACGAGGGCGGCGGCGGGCGCATGGGTCGGGGGCGCGGCGGCCGGCCACGTGGCGGCGGTCGGCAATGCGAGGGCGAGTGTGAGCAGGGCAACGGTCGGTGTTACGGAAGTTCTGAGCGTGGCACGGGACGCTAGGTGCCGCGGCCGGTCCGGCACATCAGCCCCAGTCGCATCCTGGCCACCGCCCCGTCCCGCCCTGGCCAAACCCCGTGTTCCAGAGTCGGCGCACCGGGCGCCCTCGCCGCAGGGGTCGCCGTCGACAACGGGATCGCACTCGTCGAACTGACCCCGCGTCAGGCATCGCTGGAAGAGGCGTTCATGGAGCTGACCCGCGACGCGGTCGAGTACCACACTCCGGACCGGCTTCCGGTGGGCGTGGGCACCGAAGGGCGTGTGGCATGACCACTGATACTCTTCCCCGCCCTGCCGCTGCGCGCGGCCACCTCACCCGGACGCGGGTGCTGCACTCGGAGTGGGTCAAGCTCCGCACTCTGCGCTCGACGTTCCTCACACTGCTCGCCGCCGCCGTTGCGATGACCGGGATGGGCCCGCTCTTCTCGACCGTCACTGCTGCCCACTGGTCCGACATCAGCGCGGCCGAGCGGGCGGCCGTCAACCCGACAGCACTGAGCCTGATCGGGTTCTTCCTGGCACAGCTCGCGGTCGGCGTCATGGGTGTGCCGGTAGTCACTGGCGAATACTCGACCGGAATGATCCGTGCGACCTTCAGTGGTACCGCGCCGATTGCCGGTCCTGTGGGCGAAAGCCGCCGTCTACGGGGCGGTGGCCCGGGCGCTGATGACCACCACGTCCCTGATGGCGTTCCTGGCCGACCGGACGCTGATGTCCTCCACGGGCGCTGGAGCCTCGCTGGGCGACCCCGGTGTCACTCGTGCCGTCCTCGGTAACGGTCTGTATATGACGGTGGTGGCGTTGTTGAGCGTCGGGATCGGCGCCCTGGTCCGCAACACAGCGGGAGGCATGACGACCGTCTTCGGTCTGCTGCTGGTCCTGCCGGAACTTGTCAAGGCTCTCCCGTCCTCCCGGGCCGACCAGGTCGGCCCGTACCTGCCGAGCAACGCCGGACACGCGCTCGCCGTTCTCCAATCGGACCCGAATACCTTGGCGCCGTGGACCGGATTCGCGGTCTGCTGTTTGTACGCGGCTGTAGCCTTCGCCGGAGCCGCAGTGGCACTGAAACGGCGGGACGCATAGTGGCCGGCGTGGATACGGCCGGATCCGGCGACGGGCTCGGGTGGACGCGCGGGGACGCCGCGCCCCGACGGCCCGGACCCCGGAGCGCGTCAACCCTGGGGCCCACTGTCGGGGCGCGGCCCCTCGGCCCGTCCGAACCGGGCATCGGATGACGGAGACCGCGCCCGCCACCACGCCGGCCGGGCGGCCGTGGCGCACCCTGATCGGGCGCGCCCGGCCGCTGTTGGCGCGCGCCCACCGTACGAGCGGTGAGACAGGAGTGGAAATCGCCCCGGAAGAATGACAGTTGTGCCACCGCCTCCTGACCGGCATCGTGATGCAGCAGACTCATCCTCACGGCCTGCGCGCTGGACGTGTGTGTTCCTTGGTCGGATCACATGTTCTGACGAAGGCCGCTTCCGCGTACGCCGGTTACCGAACCGAGTGATCGATTTCGACGTACCATTCGACGCCGAACGTTTAAGATCAAGTTAGTGCTTCTGCCACACAGTGACGTGTGCTTCGAAGTAGTCGTACTCGCGGGGGTTCTGACGCAGGACGCATGGCTCGTCGACCTCGGTGACGAGATCGAAGTCGTTGGCCAATAGTGTCTTGACCGCCTCTTCGCTAGGTGTGGCGTCCCACGCGGACCCCAGCCATGAACCAGGGGGGCTGTACTCCGGGTACCAGGACCACGGGCAAGCGATCATGAGAAGTCCACCGCTGCGCAGAGTCCGTTCCGACGCGCCGAACTGTTGCAGGCAAAGCGCCGGATCGGCCACCCGGTCCACCACATTCGACAGCAGCACGGCGTCGAAGGTGCCATCTATCGCCTGCAGGTCCGCGCCATCCCCGACCTCGAACTCCACGCGTGCACACGTATCCGCGTCCGGGAGCCGCACTTCGACGTCCTTGGTGAACGGCCCCTGCTGCACGATGCTGAACACCCCGCCCCCACCAATGGTCAGGGCCTTGGCCACCTCGATCGACCGTCGGCTGATGTCCACTCCGACCACTCGGTCCTCGACCCAGGTGCTCAACGCGTGGCTGACCCCGCCGACGTTGCATCCCACGTCGAGGGCGGTACGGACACGGGTACCGGTCGACTGGGCGCTCGCCCGAAGCACTTCCGACAGCCGGCGAGGATAGCCGTGTGCTGCGGCGAGCGGATGATCGGCTCTTTCGAACGCGTCGTCGACCACGCCGTAGTGCATCAGTAGATATTTGGAGATCTCCCGCGCCCGGTCGTACTGCGAAATGTGCGACTCAGGTTCGAAGATCTCTTCGCTCTTGACGAGGATCTGGGGCACGAACACTTCTGACTCCTTGGACGACGCGGAAAGTCACGAGCAGATGACAGATGACAGATGACAGATCACGGACGCGGACCGGTCCGACGCCGGAGTGCTGGCCGCTCACGGCGCGGTTCACTGAGGTGATTGGCCAGGTCGGCGATGGTGGGGTGTTGGAAGAGGGTGTGGATGGTGGTGTGGGTGTTGAGGGTTGTGTTGATGCGGTTGGTGAGGCGTATGGCGAGGAG
>NZ_JBIURV010000134.1:0-4499 GCF_044741025.1 Streptomyces sp. NPDC088246 | reverse complement strand
ACCCCAACAGAGTGACGGCCACACGCCGCCCGGCACAGCACCCGAACGGCGCGTCACATCACAACAGGGCAAACGTTCCCTGCTACGGCACTAGAAAGCAGAGGAAAGGCCTCAATGGGGATCCTGGTGATTCTCCGCACAAGAAGAAGGTCCATCGGGGTCAGGCGCCTGGCGTTCAACAGGGGCTTGGGGATTCGCCAGCCAGGGAGATTCTCGAGGAGGGATCGCGTGGCGTTTCCCGGTCTTCGTCTGGTTCACCGGATGTGACGACAGGTGGGCGCGTGCCGAAGACAACGAATTATAGGAAGTCGCTGCGTGCTGCGGCCAGCAAGCAGATGAACCAGAGAGGCACGCGATGAGTTTTGGTATCGACTTCGGTACGAGTAACTCGGTTGTTGCTCGCTGGAACGGGCACACCACCGAAGTGCTGCCGGTCGACGGCGACAACGTGCCCGCCCAGTGGCGGATGTCGGAGTTCGAGCAGCTCTTCCCCTCCGCGCTGTCCGTCCGCGACCTCCAGCGCACCCTCTGCTTCGGCTGGGAGGCGAAGACTGGCACCAGCGAGCCGCTCGACGCTGTGAAGCGCATGCTCGGCACCCGCTCCGGTGCCGAGAAGGACGGCGACACTGACGGTCTCGAGGTCGCAGCCCAGCTCGAGGAGCACCACGTCTGGGTCGGCTCGCAGAAGTTCCACAGCACGGTCGCGGCCGCCTCCCTCTTCAGCCGGATGAAGGAAGGCGTCTCCGTCCAGCTGCTCGACCTCTCCGACGCGGTCGTCACGGTCCCCGCCAACGCCACGGGTGGCGCCCGCTACCGCACCCGTGCCGCGGCGGCACTCGGCGGAGTGAAAGTCCGGGCCCTGCTTAACGAGCCCACCGCGGCCGCGATTTCGTACGCCCACGACGTTCCGATCCCCGGCCGATTCCTGGTCTTCGACTGGGGCGGCGGCACCATCGACGTCACCGTCCTCGAACACGACGACGCCCTCTTCGAGGAGCAGACCTCCCGAGGCATTACCGCCCTCGGGGGCTTGGAGTTCGACAACGCGCTGGCCCAGTTGATCCAGCAGAAGATCGGCCTGACCGCGGACCAGCTCACCAAGGCCGAACGACGCCGGTGGCGCCGGTCGGTCGAGCTGACGAAGATCGCACTGTCCTCCGTGCCTACGGATGGCGCACTCTTCTTCGACCTCCCGGTCGGCCTCGCCCCCTCGATCTCGAGGCGTGAGGTCAGGATCACCGCGGCCGAGTACACCGAGGCGATCACCCCGCCCATCACCCGCGCTTTGAATCCGGTCCAGCAGGCCCTGGAAGACCTGGCAGTCACCGCGGACGACATCGATTCCGTTCTGATGATCGGCGGCACCTCGCAGATCCCCCAGGTGCGTCACGCCCTGGGCGAGCTCCTCGGCCACGACCGCATCGTCGACAGCGGCCTGTGCCGACCCATGACCGCCGTCGCCCGAGGTGCAGCCATCTACGCGGCCTCCCTCGACGGCGAACTCGGTGATGACAGCGACTTCTCCTTGGTGACCAGCTACGACCTGGGCACGGCCGTGAGCGCGGGCGAACAGAAGGGCTTCCGCGCCATCATCCGACGCAACGCCACGCTCCCCGCGGAGAGTTCGGCCAACTTCTACCCGGACACGCCGGGCGCTTCCTTCGTGCGCGTGCCGGTGATCGAGGGCGAGGCCGGCTACCCGGCCGACAGCGACCGCGCCTTCCCCCTGGCCAACATCGAGGTGCATCTCCCGACTCGCGAACAGGACATCCGCCGGAACAAGATCGAGATCAAGTTCCGCTACAACGAGAGCGGCATCCTGCGCTTCACCGCCACCCACGCGGCCACCGGCAAGCAGCTTGCCGAGCGCGAGATCGATTCCTTCGGCCCCGACGGCACCCCACTGCAGCACGGCCTCGAAGACGAACTGACCCGCCTCTTGGCCCACACCGTCCGCCCGTTCGCCGACGGCTCCTCCAACGTCCAACATCTCTCGGCAGCTGAATCAGCCAACGCCCGCCCGGCACCGATCGACATGGCTGTGCGCGTATTGGAGGCCGACCCGGCCGTAACAATCAACGGCGAGCCGCAGGGCGTGGTGAGGGGGGACTTTGACCAGCCCCTGGACTCTGTTGGGTAGTTTCCGGGTGCGCCAGTAGCTCGCTCCAGTGCTGCGGCAGGTGTCGGCAGCCGATGGATCCCGTCTATGGCCGCCGACACCGGTGTCCCGAAGCTGTGCGTTCGTGACGAGCAGGCATGGCTGCCGCCGCCGGGCGCGGTCCCATGCGCGGTCCCCGGCGTCCCCTTGTTGCGGGCGATCTCCCGACTGACAGTCGAAGGAGCGCGCCCCAAGGAGCGGGCTATCTCGCGGATCGAGTCACCCCGGGCCAGAGCGCGCGAGATAGGCTCCCGCTCAGACAAAGCCAGTTGACTCGACCTGCGCTGGCGGACCGGTGGAACGTAGCCGCCGTTGGACTTGATGATCGTGAAGATCGAGCCAGGTGGTCTGCCCAGCGCCCGTGCGGTCTGGGCGTTGAGGGATTGCGGTGGAGCAAGAAGTCAGAGTCGGTGGTCGCCGGGTCGCACTTGCGACGGCTGTCGGGTGGGTTGCCGCCTACTTCGACGAGCGGGGCAACGCGGCGGCCGCTGCGGTCAAAGGCGGGAAGCCGTACGCCTATCCGGCGTACGACCGTATGGAGACTGGCAGTGGTCCGGACCGGCTCAATGATGGGGATCTGCTTGCTCCGGTGTTGCTGAATGTAGCTCCTTCGGTCAAAGCGGTGTTCAACCTGCAGGCAATACGTTCTGGACTCGAAGCGGTCCTTGCTGGCATCCCACAGGACCTCACGCTGCAGGCGGCGGTGGCCGGTGGGAGTCACGGGCAGCCGCTGCAGGCGCTGGGTGGGTTTCTGGACCAGGGCGGTGGTGTTCCGGGGGTGGGTGGAACCATCCTTATGAAGATCATGCACCGTAAGCGACCGCTGTTCCTTCCGCTGTACGACACCCAGGTTTATGCCTGCTACTGCGGCACCACGGTGGACCACCCCATCCAGCCTGTTCCCAAGCGCACTTGGGCGGAGTTCTTCACGCTGCTGGCTGAATCGATGGCGAGTGACCTCGAATCGCAGCCCGCGCAGTGGAAAGCCCTCGCCGCAGCGGCCCCCGTGGACGTGACGCTGCTGCGCGTCCTGGACGTCGTGGCGTGGCACTTCGGCAAGCCTGGGTGAGCGCGGGCTGCGGTAGCCATTGAGGCAGAACACGCAGGCGAGCCGCAGTGAGACAGATCACTGCGGTTCACGTGCCTCTCACACGGCTCTCACGGACTATGCCTCATGAGGCGCTATCAGGCGTCACGCAGGGTGGATGAGATGGACCCCGACCTGCACGATTCGGACTGGTGAGCATCGACCGGACCCTTGTCCGAACGCTGAGGTCAAGGGGTCGCCGGCTCAGATCCTGTCGTCCCGACCGGGGCTCACTCTAAAGTCGCAGTTCAGGACCTTTCGGCAGTGGTGTTGCTCGGCCGTCGCGCTGTACCCGGCTACTCGTCTTCGGGAAGTTCGTACTGTCCCTGGGCTCGCTCGTTGAATAGCCGCTGCATGCGTTTTTCGATGGCATATGTGTGGGCGAGAGACCCCACGTACCCCTCCTCGCTGAGTTGGAGGAATTCTGGACGAGCCAGTCTGTAGGCCTCTCCCACAACCTTTTTGTGTTGGTGGCGCAGGCCTTGCGGTGCTGCCAGTTCTCCAGGGGCGTGCGCTGGAACGCTGTCGATGTCCTCGGCCGTGATGGGGAGCAGCCGCCCACGATCAATGATGGCCAGCCGCTTGCTGGGCGCGGTGGGGCTCAGCAGCACCCGTGTGGTCAACGAGCAGTTGACCCACTGCGGGATATCGACGGCACTCCTCTGGCAGGCCCGCCCGGAGACGAGCCAGCGCACTGTGGCCGTGTACCACCGGTGCCCGGCAATCTCGAAGGCTCGGGCGTCGGATACGGAGTTGAACCCGACCAACGCATGTGCACCAACCCACACCCAGTCGTGCGCTTCTTCCAGTTGCCCCGACTCAAGGATGACCGCGCCCGAAAAGCCGCGTTGACCTCTGGAGTTGCGTGCGACGGCGCCACCACGCCGAGGATCGGTGAGGAGGCTCTTCAGCTCTGCGTCATCGACCTCGGATGGCACAGCGAACTTGGTCAGCACATCGTCGAGCGAGGAGAGGAACACGAACTTGTCGCCCAAGCCCTGGACGTCCGTAACCATGGGAGGACCGAAGGACGAGCCGTCGCCGAAGTCACTGTCTTCGCTGACGAAGTAGACGGTCTCGTCAGGGTGCTCGCGTGCGTACTCCACAGCCGTGAGCCAGACTGCCGCGTCCCGAGCCCCAGTCTTGTCGCCGCCCACCTTCTTAGAGGGTGTTCGGTACCGTTTCATGCTGCCGCGGGCGGTTTCGGGCGGAGGTATTGCCCGATTTGGCTCGGGCTCGCGGTCAGCCTGCTGA
>NZ_JBIURV010000133.1:0-4657 GCF_044741025.1 Streptomyces sp. NPDC088246 | reverse complement strand
GGGCTGCGCTGGATGCGATCGTGACCCGGCACGAGGTGCTGCGGACCCGCCTCGTCGCCGGCCCGGACGGAGTCGCGCACCAGGTCATCGACCCGTCGGCCCCCATGCCCCTGCCGCTCGTGGACCTCTCCGCCGACCCGAGCCCACAGGACGCCGCCGGCCGTCTCCTCGCGCAGATCGGTTCGGTGTCGTTCGATCTGGCGAACGGCCCCCTGATCCGCGCCACGCTGATCCGGCTGGGTGACGACGAGCACGTGCTCGCCCTGGTGATGCACCACGTGGCGTCCGACGAATGGTCGGACCGCATCCTGCGCCGCGAACTCCTCGCACTCTACGAGGCGTTCCATGCAGGGCGGCCGGACCCGCTGCGGCCGCTCGTGTTCCAGTACGCCGATGTCGCCGCGTGGCAGCGCCAATGGCTGACCGGCGACGTGCTCGACGGTCAGCTGGACTACTGGCGTCGCACCCTGGCAGCCCTGCCGACGCTCGAGCTGCCGACCGACCGGCCGCGTCCGGCGGTGCGCTCCACCGAGGGTGCGGTGAGCCGGTTCACCGTGCCGGCCGGTACGGCGCGAGCGCTGCGCGCGCTGTCCCGGGAGCACGGCACGACGATGTTCATGACGCTCCTCGCGGCGTTCGACATCCTCATGGGCCGCTACGCCGGCACGGACGACGTCGTGGTCGGCACGCCGGTCGCGAACCGGAACCGTGCCGAGACCGAGGACCTGATCGGGTTCTTCGTCAACACCCTCGTCATGCGCACCGACCTGTCCGGCGACCCGACGTTCAGCGAAGTCCTGCACCGCGTACGGGACACCGCGCTCGGCGCCTACGCACACCAGGACCTGCCCTTCGAGCAGCTGGTCGACGACCTCGTCACGGAACGCGACCGGTCTCGTACCCCGCTCTTCCAGACGCTCTTCAGCTATGTCGCCGAGGAGTCCACCGGATCCGTTGCACGCCGCAGCGCAACCGGATCCGACGGCGCGCCGGACGCGACGCCGACCCGGGAATCCGCCGGGCCGGGGTTCGTACCGGAGTTCCTGCCGGTCAAGTTCGACCTGATGGTGACCCTGGGTGAAGGCGAGAGTGACGGTTCTCTTGCCGGAGAGATCCAGTACAGCACCGCCCTCTTCGACGCCACGACCGTGGCGCGGATGACCGGGCACCTGCTCACCCTCCTGGAGGCCGTCGCCGACGACGATGCGGACCGGCGGATCGGCGATCTGCCGGTCCTGACCGCTGGCGAGCGCGACCGGCTCCTGCGCGAGTGGACCGACAACGCGGCCCCCCTGCCGCCGGTGAGCGGTATGCACCAGCTGATCGCCGGACGGGCGCTCGCGACACCGGACGCGGTGGCTGTCGTATCGGGAGAAGAGACCCTCACCTACAGCGAGTTGATGGCTCGCGCCAACCGCCTCGCCCACCACCTGCGCGACGCGGGCGTCGGTGCCGAGTGCGCGGTGGCCCTCTGCCTGGAACGCGGACCGGACATGGTCGCCGCGGTCCTCGCTGTCTGGCAGGCAGGGGCGGCCTACGTGCCCCTCGACCCGGGCTACCCGACGGACCGCCTGGAGTTCATGCTCGCGGACAGTGGCGCCACCGTCCTGGTCGGCCACCGTCGCGTCGCGGCCGACCTGGCCGCGCGAGGCGCGCTGGACACCGTGGTGTGGTGGGACGACCCCGCCACCCGTAAGGCCATCGCGACACGGCCGACCACGTCCCCCGACGTACCGGTCCACCCCCAGCAGCTCGCGTACGTCATCTACACCTCGGGCTCGACCGGCCGCCCGAAGGGCGTGCAGATCACCCACGGGGGCGTCGTGAACCGCCTCTCGTGGATGCAGGACCAGCACCGGCTGACGGCGGCGGACCGGGTCCTCCACAAGACGCCGCTCACGTTCGACGCTTCCGTGTGGGAACTCCTCTGGCCGCTGGTGAACGGTGCCGAGCTCGTTCTCGCCGCCCCCGGACTCCAGGGCGACCTGGACTACCTGGTGGAACTCCTGGAGTCCCGGCGGATCACGGTGGTGCAGTTCGTCCCCTCGCTGTTCAAGCTGTTCGTCACCCACACCTGGCCGTCGTCCCTGTCCGCGCTGCGCGCGGTGTTCTGCGGGGGTGAGGCGCTGGCGGCGGCCGACGTGGCCCGCTTCTACGCGAAGAACGCGACGGCGGTCGTGGCCAACCTGTACGGCCCGACCGAGAACACCATCGACGCGGCGAGCACCGTCTGCTCACGCGTGGACGCCATGACGGACTGGTCGCCCGGCGGCCTCGTGCCGATCGGCCTGCCGCTGACGAACGTACGGTTGATGGTCCTGGACGAGCGGCTGAACCCGGTGCCGGTCGGCATCGCGGGCGAGCTGTACATCGCCGGCGCCGGCCTCGCCCGTGCCTACGGGCATCGGCCCGCGCTGACCGCGGAACGGTTCGTGGCCGATCCGTTCGCGGGCGACGGCTCCCGGGCCTACCGGTCGGGCGACCAGGTGCGCTGGCGCGCCGACGGGCGCCTCGAATTCCTCGGCCGTATCGACCAGCAGGTCAAGGTCCACGGCTTCCGCATCGAACCGGGAGAGATCGAGGAGGCGCTCACCGGCCATCCCCGCGTGCGGTCCGCGGTCGTGACCGCCTGGGGCGAGGGGGAGGACCGCCGCCTGGTGGCCTACCTGGTGCCGGCCGACCACACCGAGGGCATACCCGCGGTCGGTGATCTGCGCGAGCACCTGCGGCGCAGCGTTCCCGAGTTCATGGTCCCGTCGGTCTTCGTCGAGCTGGCCGACCTCCCCCTGGCCCCCAACGGCAAGCTCAACCGGGCCGCACTGCCGGAACCGGAGATCGGCCGCCCCGACGCGGACGCGTTCGTGGCACCCGCGGGCGCTGTGGAAGAGCTCCTCGCCGGGATCTGGAACCAGGTCCTGGGCATCGACCGGGTCGGCGCGGAGGACAACTTCTTCGAGCTGGGCGGGCACTCGCTCCTCGCCACCCAGGTGATCTCCCGCATACGCGCCGTCCTGGGCGCCGAGGTCCCGCTGTCGGCACTCTTCGACCACCCGACCGTACGTGGCCTGGCGGCGACGATCGCGGGGTCGGCCGAGCAGCCCGGCCTCCAACCGGTGACGCCCGTCGACCGGAACCAGGTACTGCCGCTGTCGTTCGCGCAGCAGCGGCTGTGGTTCCTGGACCGGCTGGAGCCCGGATCGCTGGAGTACAACCTGCCGATGCGGGTGCGGATGGGCAGTGACCTGGACATCTCCGCACTCCAGGCGGCCCTGACCGCGATCGTCGCACGGCACGAGGTACTGCGGACGCGGCTGGTCGCGGGCGCGGACGGTGTGCCGCACCAGGTGATAGCCCCGCTGGCGACCTTCCCGTTGCCGGTGATCGACGTGTCGGGGGAGGGCGCACCGCTCCGCGTGGCCGAGAAGCTCGTCGCGGCGGACGAGGCGACCCCGTTCGACCTCTCCGACGGCTCCCTGATCCGCGCCACGCTCATCCGGGTGGCGTCCGACGAACACGTCCTGGCGCTGTCCATGCACCACGTCGTCTCCGACGAATGGTCGACGCGCATCTTCCAGCGCGAACTGATGCACCTGTACGACGTGCTGCGCAGGGGCGGCGTGCCGTCGCTGCCGCCCCTGCCCGTCCAGTACGCGGACTTCGCGGTCTGGCAGCGGCAGCGGCTCACCGGCGAGGTGCTCGACGCACAACGCGCCTACTGGCGGGAGCAGCTGGCCGGGGCTCCGACCCTGGAGCTGCCCACGGACCGGCCGCGTCCCGCGGTGTGGTCACCGGTCGGCGCGACGACACGGTTCGAGGTCCCGGAACCGACGATGGCAGCACTGAGGGCCGTGTCCCGCGAGCACGGCACGACGATGTTCATGACGCTGCTGGCCGCGTTCAACGTGCTGCTGGGCCGGTACGCGGGGTCGGACGACGTGGTGGTCGGCACCCCGGTCGCGAACCGGAACCGTGCCGAGACCGAAGACCTGATCGGCTTCTTCGTCAACACGCTCGTGATGCGCACCGATCTGTCCGGCGACCCGACGTTCGAGGAACTCCTCGGCCGTGTACGGAAGATGGCCCTGGACGCCTATGCGCACCAGGACCTGCCGTTCGAGCAGCTGGTGGACGAACTCGTCACTGAGCGGGACCGGTCGCGCAGCCCGCTGTTCCAGGTGCTGTTCAACTACTTCACCGGGGACGGCCGGTCCAGCGACGGCCGCACCGGCGACGACCCCCTCGACCCCGAGTCGTTCACGGACGACACCGGAACCAGCATGACCAACCGGTTCGACGTGCGACTGGTGCTGACGGACGGCGGAGGCGCACTGTCCGGAGCGATCGAGTACAGCACCGCGCTCTTCGACGCGGCCACGATCGAGCGGATGGCGGGGCATCTCGTCGCACTCCTCGACACCCTGGCCACGGATACGGGCCGATGCCTCGATGAACTGCCGGTACTGACGGAGGCGGAGCATGAGCAGGTCGTACGTGAGTGGAACGCGACGGTCGAGCCGCTGCCCGTGGTGGGTGGGGTGCACGAGCTGATTGCCGCGCGTGCAGGGTCGATGCCGGGTGCGGTGGCGGTGGTCTGCGGTGAGGTGTCGGTCGAGTACGGGGAGTTGATGGGCCGGGCGAATCGTCTGGCGCATTACCT
>NZ_JBIURV010000132.1:0-4661 GCF_044741025.1 Streptomyces sp. NPDC088246 | reverse complement strand
GGGTGATGAGGTGTGCGGCGATGAGGGTGGCGAGTCCGCCGGTGCCGCCGGTGATGAGGAGGGTGTCTTCGGGGCCCCAGTCCTCGAAACCGGTGGGAGCGGGTGAGCCGGCGGCCGTCACATCGGGTGCGACGCGTCCCAGCCGGGCCGCGTACACACCGTCCGACTGGACCGAAACCTGCGGCTCACCACTGGCGACCGCGGCCGGGAAGTGACGGGCCGAGGCCTCGTAGCCGTCCCAGCGGGCCAGCACGAAGCAGCCCGGATTCTCCTCCTGGGCCGACCTGACCAGACCCCCCACCGCCGCATTGATCAGGCTTCCCGGACCGTCCGTGTCCTGAGTCACGACGACCAGCCGCGAGGATGACAGCCGCTCCTCCGCCAGCCACTGCTGCAGAGTGCCCAGCACATCGCCGAGGACCTCACGAAGCCGCTCCGGCATCGTCGTCCTGCCGTCCGGGTCCGTGGCGTCGAACTCGACGACCGGGCACGGCAGCAGCACCACCGGTGGCACCGCATCGCCGAGCGAAGCCAGGTCGGGGTACGAAGTCAGGCCTGCCCAGGCCCACTTGTCAGCCTTCGAACCGAGCACCGCCCAACTGGTGCCGGTACCCGCACTCGCGCCATCCGTCGGGATCGGGGTCCACTCCACGTGGTACAGCGGCAGCGAACCGCCGCGCGCCGTCGCGATCTGCTCGGCAGACACCGGCCGGGCGACCATCGAGCGGACGGTTGCCACCGGTGCTCCGGCCGCGTCGGCCAGGTCCAGCGACGTCGTGTCCGCACTGCCGTCGACCGCCGCGACCCGGATCCGCAGCGCGGTCGCCCCCGAGGCGTGCAGCGACACGTCGCTCCACGCGAACGGCAGGGCCGCGCCGCGTCCGAGCTGCCGGCTCTCGCCGCCCACCAGCTCGGTGGCGTGGAGTGCGGCGTCGAGGAGGGCCGGGTGGAGACCGAACGCACCGGCGTCGCCGTGCGCCTCTTCCGGCAAGGCAACTTCGGCGTAGACGTCACCGTCGCGGCGCCAGGCGCCGCGCAGGCCCCGGAACACCGGTCCGTACTCCAGCCCGTCGGCGGCCAGCGTCGAGTAGAGCTCACTCACATCGACGCTGGCGGCGCCCTCGGGCGGCCATACGCTCAGATCGGCCCCGGAGCGGGACGCGCTCGCGCCGACGGCGAGCAGACCGCTGGCGTGCCGGGTCCAGGCGTCGGCAGAGGCCGCGTCCTGGACTCGCGAGTACACGTTGACCGGCCGCCGTGCGGACTCGTCGGGCTCACCCACGGACACCCGGAGGTCGCAGGCGCCCTGCGGCGGAAGGACGAGCGGCACTTCGAGGGTGAGCTCTTCCAGCAGGCCGCAACCCACCTGGTCGCCCGCCCGCAGGGCGAGTTCGACGCAAGCGGTGCCGGGCAGGAGGGTGGTGCCCATGACGGCGTGGTCGGCGAGCCACGGGTGGGTCTGGAGACCGATGCGTCCCGTCAGGACCACCGCGCTCGACTCCGGCAGCGTGATGGCGGCGCCGAGCAGCGGGTGCTGCGCGGGAGCGAGGCCGGAGGCGGACACGTCGGCCTGCTCGGCCACCGCGTTGATCCAGTAGTGCCGGCGCTGGAAGGGGTAGGTGGGGAGGTCGACGGGGCGGGCGGGGCCGCCGGCGTGCAGAGCCGGCCAGTTGACGGTGTGGCCGATGGTCCAGAGGCGGGCCAGAGCGGTGAGGGCCTCGGCCTCCTCGGGGCGGTTGCGGCGCAGGAGCGGGATGAATGCGGCCGTGGTGTCGTCGGGCAGGGCGTCGGGGGCCATGGTGGTCAGGACCGTGTCCGGGCCGACCTCCAGGAACGTCGTGACGCCTTCGCCGGCCAGGGTCTGCACGCCGTCGGCGAAGCGGACCGCCTTGCGGACATGGGACACCCAGTAGTCGGGTGAGGTGAGTTCCCCTGCCATGGCGGTGCGTCCGGTGACGGTCGAGACGACCGGGGTACGGGGCTCGCTGTAGCTGAGGCCCGACACCACCGTGCGGAACTTGTCCAGCATCGGGTCCATCAGCGGGGAGTGGAAGGCGTGCGAGACCTTCAGCCGGGACGTCTTGCCGCCCTGCGCCCGTACTGCCTCCACCACCTTCTCCACGGAGGCCGCAGCGCCGGAGACCACGATCGCGCGGGGTCCGTTGACGGCGGCGATGGCCGCGTCCTCGACTCCGTCGAGAATGGTGAGGATCTCGTCCTCGGTGGCCTGGACGGCCGCCATCACACCGCCGTCGGGCAGCGCCTGCATGAGGCGGCCGCGCGCCGCGACCAGAGCAGACGCGTCGGCCAGCGAGAACACTCCGGCCGCGTGCGCGGCGCTGATCTCGCCGATGGAGTGTCCGGCCAGCAGGTCGGGGCGTACCCCCAGCGACTCGGCCAGGCGGAACAGGGCCGTCTCGATGGCGAACAGGGCGGGCTGGGCGTACTCCGTACGGTTCAGCAGTGCAGCCTCCGCCGAGCCCTCCGCCGCGAACAGCACGTCCTTCAGCGGCCGTTCCAGCAGCGGGTCGAGGTGTGCGCACACCTCGTCGAGTGCGGCCGCGAACACCGGGAAGACCTCGGCCAGTTCACGTCCCATCCCGGTGCGCTGCGCGCCTTGTCCGGTGAACAGGAACGCCAGCCGCCCCTCAACCTGCGTGCCCAGTACGGTCCCTGCCGCTTCCTCGCCGGCCGCGAGTGTCCGCAGTCCGGCGAGCAGCTCATCGCGCCCTGCACCGGTGATGACCGCGCGGCGCTCCAGCTGCGCGCGGGTCGTGGCCAGTGCGAGCCCGACATCCACTGGCTCGGGGGCGTCCGTCCCCTCCAGCAGGTCCAGCAGGCCGGCTGCCTGCGCCCGCAGTGCGCCATCGGTCCGTGCACTGAACACCAGCGGCAGCACCGCCACCTCAGCACCCCGAGGTTCCGCCGCCGTCTCCTCCTGCGGTGCCTCTTCGATGATCACGTGGGTGTTGGTGCCGCTGATCCCGAACGACGAGACGCCCGCCCTTCGCGGCCCCTCGCTCTCCCAGGCCACCGCCTCGGTGAGTAGTTCCACCTGTCCGGACGTCCAGTCCACCTTCGATGACGGCTCGTCCACGTGCAGGGTCTTGGGCAGTATGCCGTTGCGCATCGCCATGACCATCTTGATGATTCCGGCCACGCCCGCGGCGGCTTGGGTGTGTCCCAGGTTCGACTTGATGGAGCCGAGCCGCAGGGGGCTTTCGGCGGGGCGGTTCTGGCCGTAGGTGGCGAGGAGTGCTTGTGCCTCGATGGGGTCGCCGAGGACGGTGCCGGTGCCGTGTGCTTCGACGGCGTGGATGTCGGTGGGGTTGAGGCGGGCGTTGTGGAGGGCTTGGTGGATGACGCGTTGTTGTGAGGGGCCGTTGGGTGCGGTGAGGCCGTTGCTTGCGCCGTCCTGGTTGACGGCGCTGCCTCGTACGACTGCCAGTACGTGGTGTCCGTTGCGCTGGGCGTCGGAGAGCCGCTCGACCAACAGTATGCCGACACCCTCGCCCCAGCCGGTGCCGTCGGCCGAGTCGGAGAAAGAACGGATGCGGCCGTCGTGCGCCAGACCGCGCTGCCTGCTGAAGTCGATGAAGGTGTCAGGCGTGGACATCACGGTCGCGCCGCCGGCGAGGGCGAGCGAGCATTCGCCGTTGCGCAGCGCCTGCACCGCGAGGTGCAGTGCGACCAGCGACGATGAGCACGCGGTGTCCACCGTCACCGCGGGGCCTTCGAGGCCGAGGGTGTAGGAGATGCGGCCGGAGGCGACGCTGCCGAGGCTGCCGTTGCCGAGGTAGGTGTCGACGCCTTCGGGGAGTGGGGAGTTGCCGAGGCGGGAGGCGTAGTCGTGGTACATGATGCCGGCGAAGACGCCGGTGCGGCTGCCGCGCAGGGTGTGGGGGTCGAGTCCGGCGCGTTCGAGTGCCTCCCAGGATGCTTCCAGGAGCAGGCGTTGCTGGGGGTCGGTGGCCAGTGCTTCGCGGGGGGAGATGCCGAAGAACTCGGCGTCGAAGTCCGCCGCGTCGTGCAGGAAACCGCCCTCACGCGAGTAGGTCTTGCCGGACTTGCCGGGCTCCGGGTCATAGATGTCGTCGATGTTCCAGCCGCGGTCTTCGGGGAAGGGTGAAATGCCGTCGCGTCCTTCGGCGAGCAACTCCCAAAGATCTTCGGGAGAGTTGACGCCGCCGGGGAAGCGGCAGCTCATGCCGACGATGGCGATGGGCTCGTCGGGGGCCGCACCGGACGGCACGACCGGGGTCGCGGTCGAGGCCGGGGCCGCGCCGAAGAGCTTGTCGCCCAGGTACTCGGCGAGTGCCTGCGGTGTCGGGTAGTCGAAGACGAGAGTCGCGGGCAGCCGCAGGGCGGTCGCCTTGTTCAGCCTGTTGCGCAGTTCCACGGCGGAGAGCGAGTCGAAACCGATCTCGGTGAACGCGCGCCGGGCGTCGACGGCGCTCGCGCTGTCGTGGTGCAGCACTCCGGCGACGTGCGTGCGTACGAGGTCCAGCAGGGCGCGCTCGCGCTCCGTCGTGTCCAGGCCGTGCAGCCGGGTGGCGACTTCGGAGCCGGTGGTGGTGTGGGTGGTGGTGTGTGCGGTGGGGCGGGTGGGTGTTGTGGGGTGGAGGGTGTGGAGGAGGTGTTGGGTGGGGTGGTGGGGGTTG
>NZ_JBIURV010000131.1:0-4667 GCF_044741025.1 Streptomyces sp. NPDC088246 | reverse complement strand
CACGGGCCGACCGGGATCGGCCGTTGCCGTTGTCGTTCGCGCAGCAGCGTCTGTGGTTCCTGGACCAGCTCGAACCCGAATCGACCGAGTACAACGTCGCCCTCCCCGTCCGGCTCGACGGCGTGCTGGACGTCGCCGCTCTGGGAGCCGCTCTGAGTGCACTCGTCGCTCGCCACGAGGTGCTGCGCACCCGCCTGGTGGCGGACGCGGACGGCGTGGCCCACCAGGTGATCGACCCGTCGGCGGCTGTCCCGCTGTCCGTGGTCGACGTATCCGGCAGCGATGACCCGCTCGGCCTCGCGGAGCAAATGGTCGCCCGGGGGATGACCGAGCCGTTCGATCTTGCTGCGGGTCCCCTCTTCCGTGGCACCCTGATCCGGCTGGGGATCGGCGAGCACGTACTGTCGCTCGCCATGCCCCACGTCGTCTCGGACGAATGGTCGGCACGGATCATCCACCAGGAGATGGCGGCACTCTACGAAGCCTTCCGCGCCGGTGAGCCGGACCCGTTGCTGCCGCTGCCCGTGCAGTACGCCGACTTCGCGGTATGGCAGCGCGAGTGGCTGAGCGGCGAGGTGGTCGACGGGCAACTCTCCTACTGGCGTGACCAGTTGGCGGGAGTGACCGAGCTCGAACTGCCCCTCGACCGGTCCCGCCCGCCCATCAGGTCGTCGGTGGGGGCGAGTACGCAGTTCACCGTGCCCGCAGAGACGGCGGAGGCGCTGCGCGGGCTGTCCCGTGCGAGCGGCACGACGATGTTCATGACGCTCCTCGCGGCGTTCGACGTCCTGCTCGGCCGCTACTGCGACACGGACGACGTCGCGGTCGGCACGGCCGTCGCCAACCGGAACCGGGCCGAGACCGAGAACCTGATCGGGTTCTTCGTGAACACGCTTGTCCTGCGCACCGACCTGTCCGGGGACCCGACGTTCACCGAACTCCTCGGTCGGGTGCGGAAGACCGCCCTGGGCGCCTACGCCCACCAGGACCTGCCGTTCGAACAGCTGGTGGACGACCTCGTCACCGAGCGGGACCGGTCCCGGACCTCCCTGTTCCAGGTCTACTTCAACTACGTACGTGACGGCGCAGGAGCGGCGGACCCGTCCGCATCCGACGACCGCCCGGACCCGACGTACGCCACACACCAGGCCGACACCACCACCGGTGCCGACGCCGACGACGGTTCCGCGGTGCCCGGTCCCGCGATGACGCGTGACCTCACCCTCTCGGACCTGTCCCTGACCTTCCGGGACAGCGGCGAAGGCGCCCTCTCCGGCGAGATCGAGTACAGCACCGCCCTGTTCGACGACACCACGATGCGGCGCATGGCCGGCCACCTCGTCGCCGTCCTGCAGGGCGTCCTCGATCCGGAGCGCCGCATCGGCGCTCTGGACCTGCTCAGCGACACCGAACGCTCGGTGCTGCGGCAGCTCTGCACCGGTACCGAGACGAACGCGGAAGGATGCCCCGTCCACCTGCTCGTCCAGGAGCAGGCACACCGCACCCCGGACGCCGTCGCCGTCGTGGAGGGCGACCGCCACCTCACGTACGGCCGGTTGAACGCGGAGGCCAACCAGCTCGCCCACCGGCTCATCACGGAAGGCATCGGCCGCGAGGACGTCGTCGGCACCTGCCTGGTCCGCGGCCTCAGGACGGTCGTGACCCTGCTCGCCGTCCTCAAGGCCGGGGCGGCCTACCTGCCCTTCGACGCGGACCAGCCCTCCCAGCGGCTCGCACACATGGCGGACTCCTCCGGCGCGGTGCTGCTCATCACCGAAGCCGTACTGGACGAGCGGCTCGCAGCCGTTTCCGTCCCCCGCCTCCTCATCGACACCGAGTGGCCGGCCATCGCCACCGGCGCCACCGAGGACCCGCAGATGGACGTCACACCGCAGAACCTCTCGTACGTCATCTTCACCTCCGGTTCGACCGGCATACCCAAGGGCGTGCTCGTCCAGCACCACTCGTGGAGCCTGCAGCTGCAGGAGATGGGCCGGCGGTACGGCCTGACCTCGGCCGACGTGACGCTCCAGCTGGCATCCCTCACCTTCGACGCCGCGCAGGAGCAGCTCTTCGCGATCCTGCTGCACGGCGGGCGCCTCGTCCTGCGCGGAGCGGAGCAGTGGGCACCGGAGCGCGTGCTGCGCGAGATCCGGGAGCAGGCCGTGACCTCGGTGGAGATCACACCCGCACTCTGGGAGATGGTCCTCCCCGGCCTTTCGGCCGGCGACGTGCTCGGTCCGGACTTCCGCTGGCTCATCCTGGGCGGCGAAGCGGTGTCGCCCCAGGCGCTCGACCAATGGTTCGCGCAGACGTCCGTGCCCATCTACAACACGTACGGACCGACCGAGACGACCATCACCTGTGTCGCCTCCGAGCTGTGGGAGCCGGTGCCGTTCGTACCGATCGGGCTCCCGATCGCGGACACGAAGGTGTACGTCCTCGACGCCCGCTCCAAGCCCGTCCCGGTCGGCATACCGGGCGAGCTGTTCATCGGCGGCGCGGGCGTGGCGCGCGGCTACGGCGGCCGCCCCGCGCTGACGGCCGAACGGTTCGTGGCCGACCCGTTCGCCGGCGACGGAGCCCGCATGTACCGGTCCGGCGACCGGGTGCGCTGGCTCGCGGACGGGCAGCTGGAGTTCCTCGGCCGCGCCGACCACCAGATCAAGGTACGCGGCGTGCGCATCGAGCCGGGCGAGATCGAAGCCGTCCTGGCCACCCACCGGGGCGTCCGCTCGGCAGTCGTGACGGCCTTCGGCGACGGCATGAACCGCCGCCTCGTCGCCTACGTGGTCCCGTCCGACCTCGGTGAAGGCATTTCGCCGGTGGCCGAGCTCCGCGACCACCTGCGGCAGAGCCTGCCGGACTTCATGACCCCCGCCGTGTTCGTCGAGATCACTGAGCTGCCCCTGACCCAGAACGGCAAGCTCAATCGCGCCGCACTCCCGCAGCCCGACCCCGCCGCCCACGCGGAGACACACGAGTACGTCGCTCCGGAGGGAGCCACCGCAGAACTGCTCGCCGGGATCTGGACGCAGGTCCTCGGGGTGGACGGCATCGGCGCCGACGACGACTTCTTCGGGATCGGCGGCCACTCGCTCCTCGCCACCCAGGTGATCTCCCGGGTACGCGAGGTCTTCGGGACCGAGGTGCCGCTGTCGGCACTGTTCGACCGGCCCACGGTACGCGGCCTGGCCGAGGCCATCGACGAGTCCGGGACGGGGGTGACCGTGCCGCCCGTGACACCGGCGGGCCGCGACGAGCCGCTGCCGCTGTCGTTCGCACAGCAGCGCCTGTGGTTCCTGGACCGGCTGGACCCGGGCGCGCTGGGCCACGTCCTTCCGACCCCGATGCCCTGGATGGGCGACCTGGACGTCGCCGCCCTGGGGGCGGCACTGAGCGGTGTGATGGCACGGCACGAGGTGCTGCGCACCCGCCTCACCCCTGACGCGGACGGCGTGCCGCAGCAGGTCATCGACCCGCCGGCGGCCTTCCCGCTGCCGGTCGTCGACGTATCCGACGCGGCGGACCCGGTGGGTGCCGCCCACGCCCTGGTGGCAGCGGACGCCGCCACCCCGTTCGACCTGACGAACGGGCCACTGGTCCGGGCCGCGCTGGTACGCCTCGCCCAGGACGAGCACGTACTGGCCCTCACCATGCACCACGTCGTCACCGACGAATGGTCGGAGCGTATCTTCCGACGCGAACTCACGCAGCTGTACGAGGCGTTCCGCGCGGGCGAGCCGGACCCGCTGCCGCCGCTGGCCGTGCAGTACGCGGACTTCGCCGTGTGGCAACGCCAGTGGTTGGCCGGCGAGGTCCTCGATGAGCAACTCGCCTACTGGCGTGCCCGGTTGACGGACATCCCGACACTGGAACTCCCCACGGACCGGCCGCGTCCGGCAGTGCGCTCCTCGGCCGGGGCGCAGGCCTCGTTCACCGTGCCGGTGGCAGTGGCGAAGTCCCTGCGATCCCTGTCGCGTCAGAGCGGCGCGACGATGTTCATGACGCTCCTGGCGGCCTTCGATGTGCTGTTGGGCCGGTATGCGGGTTCGGACGACGTGGTGGTGGGGACGCCGGTCGCGAACCGCAACCGGGCCGAGACGGAGGACCTGATCGGGTTCTTCGTGAACACGTTGGTGCTGCGTACGGACCTGTCGGGCGATCCGTCATTCCGTGAGCTGCTGGGGCGGGTGCGGGAGACGGCGTTGGGTGCGTACGCGCATCAGGACGTGCCGTTCGAGCAGCTGGTGGACGAGCTCGTCACGGAGCGGGACCGCTCCCGCAACCCGCTCTTCCAGGTCTTCTTCAGCTACGACACGGAAGGCGCACCGGAGGCTGCCGGCGCGGGAGCGGACGGGTCCCCTTGTCATGCCGAGCGCACGGTGCAGTTCGACCTGGCTCTGCGGCTCGGTGACAGCGAGAACGGCAGACTGGCAGGGCAGATCGAGTACAGCACTGCGCTGTTCGACGCGGCGACGGTGGAGCGGTTGGCGGGCCACTTGATCACTGTGCTGGCTGCGGTGGCGGAGGACGTCGACTGCCGGGTGGGTGAGTTGCCGGTGCTTTCTGCCGGTGAGCGTGAGTTGGTGGTGGAGGGGTGGAATTCGTCTTCGGTGGAGTTGCCGTTGGTGGGTGGTGTGCATGAGTTGATTGCGGGGCGGGTT
>NZ_JBIURV010000130.1:0-4742 GCF_044741025.1 Streptomyces sp. NPDC088246 | reverse complement strand
GAGCTGCAGATACTCCTCGCGATCTGGACCGGCGCCTGCCCCACCTGTCACCGCAACATGCCAGACCCCGCACCAACATGACCAAGCACTA
Source organism: Streptomyces sp. NPDC088246 (assembly GCF_044741025.1). NCBI lineage: Bacteria > Bacillati > Actinomycetota > Actinomycetes > Kitasatosporales > Streptomycetaceae > Streptomyces > Streptomyces sp. NPDC088246. The sequence continues at coordinate 4,651 of NZ_JBIURV010000130.1, read as the reverse complement.
CTAGCCGAGGGTTAGCACTGCCTTGCCGTGGAGCCCGCGGGTGAGCAGTGCGTCGATCGCCTCTGCCGCGGCGTGCCAGTCGCCTCGCCAGGTGATGCCCGGGTCGAGGTCACCGGCGGCGACGCGCTGGGCCAACCAGGTCAGCTCGCGGTCCAGGCCCAAGCAGGCGAGCAGGCGAGCAGGCGAGCAGGCGAGCAGGAAGAACGTCACGATCGACCGGTTGTGCCTGCCTTGATCACCGAAGAACGTCCCGAACGGGAAGTCCTCCCCGGTGTTGGTGGCGTGCCCGACCGAGACGAGGGTGCCGCCTTCGTTCAGCGTCTGGTACGCCTCGACCAGCAGCGGGCCGCCGACTAGGTCGACCACGCCGTCCATCGGCCGGGTGGCCTCCTTCGGCGTGCCGATCACCTCGTGTGCGCCCAGCCCACGCAGCAGTTCGCCGTTGGTACCGGGGTCGCTGGTGACGGCCACGACATGGGCGCCCGCCATGCGGGCGAGTTGCACGGCGTATCGGCCGACGCCTCCGGTGGCTCCTGTGACGAGTACGTCGCGCCCCAGGAGCGGACCGATGCGGTGCAGGGCGCGCAGGGCACTCGTGGCGGCGACCGGGATCGTCGCCAGCGCGGCCGGGTCGGCTCCCTCGGGTGCGACGCCGATCAACGAGGTGTCGACCGCGCGCAGTTCGGCCCAGGCACCGTCGGGCATGAGGGTCACGACCGGTGTACCGACGGCCGGTCCGGAGCCGTCGGAGGCCGCCCGTTCCACGACGCCGGCGGCGTCCCAGCCCAGGACCGCGCCTTCGGGCGCGCTGGTCAGGCCGAAGGCGACCTCTCCGTAGTTGAGCGAGGTCGCGGTCACCCGGACAAGGGCCTGGTGGGGTGCGGGGACCGGGTCGGGGACAGTGTCGAGACGCAGCCCGGCGGGGGCCGAACGGTCGAGGAGTAGCGCGCGCATGGAAATCCTCCAAGATAAAACTGCCACTGGGTGGCGTAAGCCTACAAGGAGCATTTGCTGCTCGGCTACACTAGAGGTGATGACGTCCAAGACCGCCGCCGCCCCGCCGGCAGCCGCCCAACTGCCCCTGCGTGAGCGCAAGAAGCTGCGCACCCGGCAGGCGCTGATCGACAGCGCCCTGGAGTTGTTCGGCGAGCGCGGCTTCGACGCGGTGACGTTGAACGAGCTCTGCGATGCGGTCGAGGTCTCCAAGCGGACGTTCTTCCGCAACTTCAACAGCAAGGAAGACGTTGCACTGGCACCGACCCAGGACCTGTGGGCGGCCTTTCTCGACGTGCTGGAGGACTGTCCGGCGGACGGGCGCACGCTCATCGCGCTGTTCGAGGACACTCTCGTCGTGGCCCTCGACCGGATGGACGCCGACGGATGGGCCGAACGCGCCCTGGCGAGCCGTCGTTTGGCGGCTCGGACGCCGTCCATGGATGCGCACGGGCTGGCGTTCTGCGACCGCACCAGCCGTGCCGCTCTCACCGTGGTCGAGCGCCGGTTCGGCCTCCTCGGGACCGGAGACGTACGCGCCCGCCTGGCGCTCGACATGCTGCTCGCGGCGTTCCATCGAGCGCTCGACGGCTGGGTGACACAGCCCGCCGGGCACACCCGGGCAGACCTCGCCCGTCGGCTCCGCGCGGCCTGCGCGGAACTGCCCGGCGCGCTGACGGTCAAGGCAGGCATGGACCAGGCCGGTTAAGACTTGCCCGGTCGAATGTTCCCGAAGGTAGTCGATCAACAACTGGCGTAGGGCGCCAGGTGCGAGCCGCTTCTTGCCACCTGCCGGGGTGGCCGTCCCCGCTGGCGTTGGTGTCCGCTGCATCATCGGCGTCCGCGGAATCCACGAGGCGATCGTCACTGCCTTCGGCCAACAGCCCTCCCATCTCGGCTCAAGGCTCACCGCCCAGACCGGCCATGCACTCACAGCCCCGGTCCCGCGCGTGCCAGCCTAGCAACACCCGGGAATCGGTGCCGGCCTCAGCCTGCGGACCCTGCGCTGCATGGTCCGCAGGCTGATCCCCAGGCGGGCAGCGACCGCGGTATCGCTGTACCCAGCCAGCAACAATCGGCAGCGTGCTTTGGGCTGGTGCCCCAGGGGGACCCCGCGACCGGCATGCCGGATTGACACGTGGATCAAACTGCTACTAGCGTTGTTGCAGTTAGATCGGTGAGGCGAGGGTCGCGAAGGGGTCATGGTGAGCATCAGCAGTAGGAGTGCGGTCGCGATTCACGCACTCACCATGCTGGGGCGCTGGGATCATTCGTTGACCTCCGCGGAGATCGCGGAGAGCCTGGCCAGTAATCCGGTTCTGGTGCGGCGGATCCTCGGCAGTCTGCGGGATGCCGGTCTGGTCTGGTCCACCGAGGGGCGCAACGGCGGCTGGTCGCTTGCCCGGCCCGCCCGTGAGATCACGCTCTACGACGCGTACACCGCCGTAGAGGCGGGGCCGATCCTTTCGCGGTACCCGCATCCGCCGAGCGCCGAATGCGAGGTGGGGCGGAACATGCAGAAGCTGCTCGAGGTGGAGTTCCAGGACGCGGAGCGGGCCATGAAGGAACGGCTCGGGCGGACGACGATCGCCCACCTTGTCCGGCAAGTGCTGGCCAATGAGCGTGAGGTCGCGCAACGCGTCACCAACTGACCAATGGCGGAGGCGGCGTCCTCCGCCGCCCTTTTACCCTAACTGTAACTACCATGGTGGCAGAAAGCCGCCCGAAGGGCCTCGTATGACTTCCACGTCGACAACGACCGAGCGGACTGGCTCAGGACTGGGCTTACTGGCCGTGCTGATGCCGGCGATCCTCGTCACGGTCACGGCCAGCGACATGGTCAATCTGATGCTTCCGACGATCGGGTCCGAGTTCGGGGCCTCCGAGGCGGAACTTGCCTGGGTCGTCACTGGCTTCCTGCTGATGTTCTCGGTCGGGATTCCCCTGTACGGCCGCATTTCGGACCGCGTGAGCCTGCGTCGTCTTTTCGCCTTCGCGCTTCTCACCTACGCCGTCGGGAGCCTGATCTGCGCGATCTCCCCGAGTCTGGCCGCGCTCGTGGCCGGGCGGATCGTGACGGGCATCGGCGCGGCCGCGATCCCCGTGCTCTCGATCATCGCCGTCACGACGCTGCTGCCGCCGGAGCGGCGCGGTGTCGGGATCGGCGTCGTTTCCGCCGGTGCGGGCGTCGGTACCGCCGCTGGACCGGCGTTGGGCGGCGGCATCGGGGAAGCGCTCGGCTGGCCCGCACTGTTCTGGATCATGCTTGTGGTCTCGCTGCTGCTGCTTTTTCCGGCCATGCGCGTACTCCCGGACGAGACTCCGCAGGGCTCGGGCCGGTTCGACCTCCCCGGCGGCATGCTCCTCGGCCTCGGAGCCGGTCTCGTCCTGTTCGGCATGACCCGGGCGCAGGTCTCCGGCTTCACCGAACCCCTGTCCTGGGGCAGCCTCTTGGCCGCGATCGCGGCGCTCGTGCTCTTCGGGGTGCGCACCGTCCGTGTCGGCCAGCCGTTCGTTCCGCCATCGCTGTTCACCAATCGCGTCTACCGGACCGGCATCCTCGTCGCGTTCCTGGCCATGGTCGTCAACCTCGGCGGTCTGGTGTTCGTCCCGCTGCTGCTGGTGGAGGTCAACGAACTCACCCCGGGTGAGGGCGCCTTGGTCATGATCCCGGCCGGAGTCATGACCGCGCTTCTCTCGCCGTGGATCGGGCGCCTCGCCGGCCGCGTCGGCGCGCGGCTCCTGGTGCTCTCCGGGCTCGGCCTCGTCGGGCTGTTCTCGCTCTTCCTCTCGTCCTTCACCGGCGGCTCCTCGGTGGTCTTCGCCGGCGTCGGGATCCTCGGGCTGAGTATCGGCTTCATGCTTGTGATGACCACCATCATCGGCGCTGCGGCAAGCGAGCTGCCCCCCGAGCAGGCAGGTGTCGGCCTCGGGATCCTCCAGGGCGCCCAGTTCCTCGGGGCCGGCACCGGCCCCGCCGTGTTCGGCGTGCTGGTGTCCGCGAGGCAGCAGGGCGGCAGTGACGCAATCAACCCCCTCTACTCCGGTGATGACGGCTCGGCCTACTCCGACGTCTTCCTGGCCATGGCCGCGGTCGTCGTCCTCACGCTCATCGTTGCGTCACGGATGCGTCCCACGGCTGGCTCCGAGGCCGAGGCCGGACCGAAGGTCGAGGCAGCCCCTGTGGCCGCGACGGCGCAAGAAGTGAACGACGTCCAGTAGGAACGCAACTGCCCCACATCCAGGGCGCACCAGATCCGCCCACGGCTGGCAGGTTTGCTGAAGCAGGGTGGCGTTGCCGATCCGGTCTGCGTCCGGCCCCGGGCTGCCGCCAGTGCTGATGGGCACGTAGGCAACCTCCTCTGCCGACAGCGCCGCCGCCACACTCAGCTCCGGCACGGATGACGAACTTCCCCTGGGAGCGTCTGGGCGCTGTCACGTTGTTGAGGGTGTGAGTGCCTGATGGTGTGTCGGGTGTGGTGGGGCCGGGTTCCGGCTCCGTGCTCAGGCCGCGGTAGGCAGGCCGGTGACGCCGGTGACCTGATCCCAGCTGGCGAAGCGGGTGGTCATCTCGGTGCGGTATTCGCTGGCGGTCATCAGGTGGCGGCGGGGCCTGAAGTGGGGTGAGATGCCGCTGAACGCGGACAGGAACTGCTGG
>NZ_JBIURV010000129.1:2484-4984 GCF_044741025.1 Streptomyces sp. NPDC088246 | reverse complement strand
AACACAGTGGACGCGAGCAACTGAGGACAAGCCCTCGGCCTATTAGTACCAGTCAGCTCCACCCGTTACCGGGCTTCCACATCTGGCCTATCAACCCAGTCGTCTACTGGGAGCCTTAACCAATCAAGTTGGTGGGAATACTCATCTCGAAGCAGGCTTCCCGCTTAGATGCTTTCAGCGGTTATCCTTTCCGAACGTAGCCAACCAGCCATGCCCTTGGCAGGACAACTGGCACACCAGAGGTTCGTCCGTCCCGGTCCTCTCGTACTAGGGACAGCCCTTCTCAATATTCCTACGCGCACAGCGGATAGGGACCGAACTGTCTCACGACGTTCTAAACCCAGCTCGCGTACCGCTTTAATGGGCGAACAGCCCAACCCTTGGGACCGACTCCAGCCCCAGGATGCGACGAGCCGACATCGAGGTGCCAAACCATCCCGTCGATATGGACTCTTGGGGAAGATCAGCCTGTTATCCCCGGGGTACCTTTTATCCGTTGAGCGACAGCGCTTCCACAAGCCACTGCCGGATCACTAGTCCCGACTTTCGTCCCTGCTCGACCCGTCGGTCTCACAGTCAAGCTCCCTTGTGCACTTACACTCAACACCTGATTGCCAACCAGGCTGAGGGAACCTTTGGGCGCCTCCGTTACTCTTTAGGAGGCAACCGCCCCAGTTAAACTACCCATCAGACACTGTCCCTGATCCGGATCACGGACCCAGGTTAGACATCCAGCACGACCAGAGTGGTATTTCAACGGCGACTCCACAACCACTGGCGTGGCTGCTTCAAAGTCTCCCACCTATCCTACACAAGCCGAACCGAACACCAATATCAAACTGTAGTAAAGGTCCCGGGGTCTTTCCGTCCTGCTGCGCGAAACGAGCATCTTTACTCGTAGTGCAATTTCACCGGGCCTATGGTTGAGACAGTCGAGAAGTCGTTACGCCATTCGTGCAGGTCGGAACTTACCCGACAAGGAATTTCGCTACCTTAGGATGGTTATAGTTACCACCGCCGTTTACTGGCGCTTAAGTTCTCAGCTTCGCCGACCCGAAAGTCAGCTAACCGGTCCCCTTAACGTTCCAGCACCGGGCAGGCGTCAGTCCGTATACATCGCCTTACGGCTTCGCACGGACCTGTGTTTTTAGTAAACAGTCGCTTCTCGCTGGTCTCTGCGGCCACCCCCAGCTCGGAGAGCAAGTCTCCTCACCAGTGATGGCCCCCCTTCTCCCGAAGTTACGGGGGCATTTTGCCGAGTTCCTTAACCATAGTTCACCCGAACGCCTCGGTATTCTCTACCTGACCACCTGAGTCGGTTTAGGGTACGGGCCGCCATGAAACTCGCTAGAGGCTTTTCTCGACAGCATAGGATCATCCACTTCACCACAATCGGCTCGGCATCAGGTCTCAGCCTTAACGTGTGACGGATTTACCTACCACACGGCCTACACCCTTACCCCGGGACTACCACCGCCCGGGCTGGACTACCTTCCTGCGTCACCCCATCGCTTACCTAGTACAAGTCTGGTTCGTCGGCTCCACCACTACCCTCAACTCCGAAGAGATCGGGCCGGCTTCACGGACTTAGCATCGCCTGATTCAGTATTGGGCGTTTCAAAGCGGGTACCGGAATATCAACCGGTTGTCCATCGACTACGCCTGTCGGCCTCGCCTTAGGTCCCGACTTACCCTGGGCAGATCAGCTTGACCCAGGAACCCTTAGTCAATCGGCGCACACGTTTCTCACGTGTGTATCGCTACTCATGCCTGCATTCTCACTCGTGAACCGTCCACAACTCGCTTCCGCGGCTGCTTCACCCGGCACACGACGCTCCCCTACCCATCCGTACTCCCGTTGGGGATACATGTACGAATGACACGACTTCGGCGGTACGCTTGAGCCCCGCTACATTGTCGGCGCGGAATCACTTGACCAGTGAGCTATTACGCACTCTTTCAAGGGTGGCTGCTTCTAAGCCAACCTCCTGGTTGTCTCTGCGACTCCACATCCTTTCCCACTTAGCGTACGCTTAGGGGCCTTAGTCGATGCTCTGGGCTGTTTCCCTCTCGACCATGGAGCTTATCCCCCACAGTCTCACTGCCGTGCTCTCACTTACCGGCATTCGGAGTTTGGCTAAGGTCAGTAACCCGGTAGGGCCCATCGCCTATCCAGTGCTCTACCTCCGGCAAGAAACACACGACGCTGCACCTAAATGCATTTCGGGGAGAACCAGCTATCACGGAGTTTGATTGGCCTTTCACCCCTAACCACAGGTCATCCCCCAGGTTTTCAACCCTGGTGGGTTCGGTCCTCCACGAAGTCTTACCTCCGCTTCAACCTGCCCATGGCTAGATCACTCCGCTTCGGGTCTTGAGCGTGCTACTGAAACGCCCTATTCGGACTCGCTTTCGCTACGGCTTCCCCACACGGGTTAACCTCGCAACACACCGCAAACTCGCAGGCTCATTCTTCAAAAGGCACGCAGTCACGACTGTT
>NZ_JBIURV010000129.1:0-2388 GCF_044741025.1 Streptomyces sp. NPDC088246 | reverse complement strand
ATACAGCGACGCTCCCACGGCTTGTAGGCACACGGTTTCAGGTACTATTTCACTCCGCTCCCGCGGTACTTTTCACCATTCCCTCACGGTACTATCCGCTATCGGTCACCAGGGAATATTTAGGCTTAGCGGGTGGTCCCGCCAGATTCACACGGGATTTCTCGGGCCCCGTGCTACTTGGGTGTCTCTCAAACGAGCCGTCAATGTTTCAGCTACGGGGGTCTTACCCTCTACGCCGGACCTTTCGCATGTCCTTCGCCTACATCAACGGTTTCTGACTCGTCTCACAGCCGGCAGACCGTGAAAGAGAGATCCCACAACCCCGCATGCGCAACCCCTGCCGGGTATCACACGCATACGGTTTGGCCTCATCCAGTTTCGCTCGCCACTACTCCCGGAATCACGGTTGTTTTCTCTTCCTGAGGGTACTGAGATGTTTCACTTCCCCTCGTTCCCTCCACACTGCCTATGTGTTCAGCAGCGGGTGACAGCCCATGACGACTGCCGGGTTTCCCCATTCGGACACCCCCGGATCAAAGCTCGGTTGACAGCTCCCCGGGGCCTATCGTGGCCTCCCACGTCCTTCATCGGTTCCTGGTGCCAAGGCATCCACCGTGCGCCCTTAAAAACTTGGCCACAGATGCTCGCGTCCACTGTGCAGTTCTCAAACAACGACCAGCCACCCATCACCCCACCCCGAAAGGGCGAGTTCACTGGGGCCGGCAACTGAAGGCGACCATCACGGCCGTACCCTCAGATACCCAACAACGTGCCCGACACAACCGATCCCTTCCCACGTTCCACGCCGAAGCAGTACTAATGAAAAACAACCTGTCGTGCCGAATAGTCAACGTTCCACCCATGAGCAACCACCGCCGAACATTTGCCGACGTAGTGGCCTCTGACCAAGCAAGCTTGGTAAGAAGTGCTCCTTAGAAAGGAGGTGATCCAGCCGCACCTTCCGGTACGGCTACCTTGTTACGACTTCGTCCCAATCGCCAGTCCCACCTTCGACAGCTCCCTCCCACAAGGGGTTGGGCCACCGGCTTCGGGTGTTACCGACTTTCGTGACGTGACGGGCGGTGTGTACAAGGCCCGGGAACGTATTCACCGCAGCAATGCTGATCTGCGATTACTAGCAACTCCGACTTCATGGGGTCGAGTTGCAGACCCCAATCCGAACTGAGACCGGCTTTTTGAGATTCGCTCCGCCTCGCGGCATCGCAGCTCATTGTACCGGCCATTGTAGCACGTGTGCAGCCCAAGACATAAGGGGCATGATGACTTGACGTCGTCCCCACCTTCCTCCGAGTTGACCCCGGCAGTCTCCTGTGAGTCCCCATCACCCCGAAGGGCATGCTGGCAACACAGAACAAGGGTTGCGCTCGTTGCGGGACTTAACCCAACATCTCACGACACGAGCTGACGACAGCCATGCACCACCTGTACACCGACCACAAGGGGGGCACCATCTCTGATGCTTTCCGGTGTATGTCAAGCCTTGGTAAGGTTCTTCGCGTTGCGTCGAATTAAGCCACATGCTCCGCTGCTTGTGCGGGCCCCCGTCAATTCCTTTGAGTTTTAGCCTTGCGGCCGTACTCCCCAGGCGGGGAACTTAATGCGTTAGCTGCGGCACCGACGACGTGGAATGTCGCCAACACCTAGTTCCCAACGTTTACGGCGTGGACTACCAGGGTATCTAATCCTGTTCGCTCCCCACGCTTTCGCTCCTCAGCGTCAGTAATGGCCCAGAGATCCGCCTTCGCCACCGGTGTTCCTCCTGATATCTGCGCATTTCACCGCTACACCAGGAATTCCGATCTCCCCTACCACACTCTAGCCTGCCCGTATCGACTGCAGACCCGGGGTTAAGCCCCGGGCTTTCACAACCGACGCAACAAGCCGCCTACGAGCTCTTTACGCCCAATAATTCCGGACAACGCTTGCGCCCTACGTATTACCGCGGCTGCTGGCACGTAGTTAGCCGGCGCTTCTTCTGCAGGTACCGTCACTTTCGCTTCTTCCCTGCTGAAAGAGGTTTACAACCCGAAGGCCGTCATCCCTCACGCGGCGTCGCTGCATCAGGCTTTCGCCCATTGTGCAATATTCCCCACTGCTGCCTCCCGTAGGAGTCTGGGCCGTGTCTCAGTCCCAGTGTGGCCGGTCGCCCTCTCAGGCCGGCTACCCGTCGTCGCCTTGGTAGGCCATCACCCCACCAACAAGCTGATAGGCCGCGGGCTCATCCTTCACCGCCGGAGCTTTCAACCCCGTCCCATGCGGGACAGAGTGTTATCCGGTATTAGACCCCGTTTCCAGGGCTTGTCCCAGAGTGAAGGGCAGATTGCCCACGTGTTACTCACCCGTTCGCCACTAATCCACCCCGAAGGG
>NZ_JBIURV010000128.1:0-5622 GCF_044741025.1 Streptomyces sp. NPDC088246 | reverse complement strand
GCATCCCCACCCACGAGGGCTACCACCCCTAACCCCCGCGGGGGGGGGGCGGGGGGGGGGGGGCCCCCCCGCGCCCCCCCCCCCCCCCCCCACGACAGCCCAGGGAGGAGAGGCGTGTCCGTGGCGCCGTCCTCTGCAAGAACGGAACCGTGACAACGGTTCTCGAACGAAAGAGGATCAACCGCCGGTGACACAAACCCTTCCCACGGCACTGCCCGACCTCTCTTCCCTGCGACAGCAGGTGGGCGCGGCTCTGACCGGATTCCTGGACACAAAGGAAAGTGCCGCGCCAGGAACCGAGCTGCTCTACCTGACCACCGCCCTGCGCGGACTCCTGACCGGCGGAAAACGACTACGGTCCCTGCTGTGCCTGTACGGATGGCAAGCCGCCGGAGCAACAGGCGACATGACCGCTGCCGTTCGCGCTGCCGCCAGCCTCGAACTTTTCCAGGTGTTCGCCCTGGTACACGACGACGTGATGGATGACAGTGACATCCGCCGCGGCCAACCGTCCGCCCACCGTGCACTGGCGACCGCGTATACCGACCGCGGCGGCCCGGGCAGCAGGGCCGAGGCGCACGGTCTGGGCGCGGCCGTCCTCCTCGGAGACCTGGCCCTGGTGTGGTCCGATGAACTCCTGCGCACAGCGGACCTCGGCCCGGGGCGGCTGGCACAGGTGCTGCCCCTGGTCGCCGACATGCGCAGCGAGGTCATGTACGGGCAGCTCCTGGACCTGCAGACCACCGGCCGCCTGGCCGGCGACGTGGATACGGCACTGCACGTCATTCGATACAAGACGGCTAAATACACCATAGAACGGCCCCTGCACATAGGGGCGGCGGTGGCCGGAGCGACCCCGCCCGTACTCGATGCCTGCACCGCCTTCGGCATACCGCTGGGAGAAGCGTTTCAGCTGCGGGACGACCTGCTCGGGGTCTTCGGTGATCCCGCCAAGACAGGCAAACCAGTACTGGACGACCTGCGCGAGGGCAAGGCCACCGTCCTGATGGCGCTCGCGGTCCAGCGAGCCTCCACGGCCGAACTGAAAACACTGCGCGAGCTCGTCGGCCGAAGCGACCTCAACGAGGAACACGCCGCCGCGGTCCGCACGATCCTGAACTCCACCGGTGCCCGACAGACCGTGGAGGAAATGATCACCGCACGACGGGCGGCCGCCCTCACCGCCCTGGACAACGCCCCCTTCCCGGGAAGTGCCACAGCCTCCCTGCGCCGGCTCGCCCTGGACGCAACGGCCAGGCAGACATAAGGCATCGCCGCACACCGCAATCACAACCCCGAGGAGGAGTCACCCCGTGAGCATCAGCACACCCATCGGCACGTCCTACACCGAACGAGCCACCAGCCTGGTGGCCAGGGCCGACCAGGACAGATGGGGAAGCGTCGGCCCCTCCCTGTACGAAACGGCCCGCGTCCTGTCGGCAGCGCCGTGGCTGCCCGGGGAGCCACGGCGGATCACGTACCTGCTGGAACAGCAGGCCCCCGACGGCAGTTGGGGGGAGGGACCGCTGCCCTACCGGCTCCTGCCGACACTCAGCGCGGTGGAGGCCGCACTGGCGGTCCTGCGAAGGGGCACCGCGCCGGCAGAAGTCACCGGCCGGCTCACGACCGCGGCGAACAGGGGCCTGGACGTACTGCGCGCACTGCCACCGGTATGCCCGTGGCCGGACACGGCTGCAGCGGAAATACTCGTACCCAGCCTGGTAGCCGGCATCAACGAGAAACTGGGCTCCCTGACCACCAGCGAGGACATACCGGGTATCAGTGGCCCCCGGCTGCCGGTTCCGGGCGGCTTCCACGCCTCGGCACCTGCTTCCGTGGCCAGGCGGTACGAGCCGGCCGGCAGCCTGCCCGTCAAGTTCCACCACACGTTCGAAGGCATAGACAGCTACATACCGCCGTCTCTCGTCCCTGACACCGAAGGCCTGCTGGGCAGCTCGCCGGCCGCCACCGCGGCACGGGCAACGCGATCACCTGCCACCACCGCTCAGGCCATCACCGACCTCACCGCAGTGGCGCAGCGCTACGGCGGTCTCTTCCCCGAGGCCGCACCCCTGCGCGTGGTCGAACGGCTATGGCTCGCCGCCGCACTGGCGCGCGCCCACCTGCCCACTGCCGCTCTTCCCACCATCCGCGGGTGGGCGAAGGAGATCTACGATCCTCAAGGCGTGCGCGGCGCGCCCGGCCTCATGACCGATGCCGACGACACCGCCATGGCGGTGCTGGTCTCCTCGCTCACCGGCCTGGCCCACGACCCGGCACCGCTGGACCTGTTCCACAACGGCAGCCACTACGACTGCTACCTCGGCGAGGACACCGGATCGGTCACCGCGAACGCCCACGCCCTCCAGGCCCTCGTGAGCTACCTGCGGCACTGCCCGACAGCACAGCACACATACGGCCCCCGGGCCGCGAAGCTGTGCGACTGGCTGATCGGCCAGCAGCAGCCCGAAGGCCACTGGACCGACAAATGGCATGCCTCCCCCTACTACGCCACCGGGCGGTGCGTCACCGCGCTAGCCCAGTACGGCAGCCACCACGCATCCAAGGCCCTCCAGAACGCCGCCGCGTGGACCACGGACACTCAGCGCGCCGACGGCTCCTGGGGCGTATGGGACAGCACCGTCGAAGAGACCGCATACGCCGTCAAAATCCTGCTGAGCGCCACCACCCCCACACCGCAGCCACAGCACACCCGGGCCCTGGACCTCGCCGAGACATACCTGCGCACCGCCTCGCACCCCAGTCACCAGCACCCCGCCCTGTGGCACGACAAAACCCTGTACGCACCCACCGCAGTGATCGAAGCGGAGGTACTCGCCGCGCAGGAGATACTGCGCACCCGCTACAGCTGAACAGAGCGCCATCACACCCAGGGACCGCACAAACCACACGCGAGAAAAAAGAGACGGGCACATGACTGCCGACCTACGTACTGCGCCGATCGCCCCCGGGCGGATACCGCTCATCGGACACGCCTTGCCTCTGCTCACAGACCGCCTGGCCTACGTCCAACGCCTGCGCACCTACGGGCCCATCGTGCAACTCGTCATCGGCCCGAATAAGACCATCACGGTAATCAACTCGTTCGAGATGCTCCAGGAGATGCTCACCCGCAAATCCGACCACTTCAACAAGGGACTGCTCTTCGAAAAACTCAAAATCTTCGGCGGAGACCCCCTGCCAGTCGCAGAAGGCAAACCCCACCTGAAACGGCGCCGCCTGATGCAACCCGCCCTGCATCGAGAACACGTCAAGGGCTACATCGAGACCATGCGGGCCACAGCACAACCCTCCGTCTCGGCCTGGCGCGACCAGGAAATCCTCCACGTGTGCAACGAAATGCAGCTCATGGCCCAGGGAGTCGTCATGGCCGCACTCTTCTCCTCGAACCCGGAACGCGGGCCTGCACAGACCATCCTCGACAGCGTCGACACCGTCTTCAAAGCTGCCCTCACCCACGCCATGGTGCCCATCCCCGCACTGGAGCGACTACCCACCCGCGGCAACCGCAGAGCCCGGACCGCCAACACCGTCCTGCACAAGACCATCGCCGGCATCATCGCCGACCACCGGGCCGGCCCCGACACGTACGACGACCTCGTCTCCCTCCTGATGACCGTCCAGGACGAAACGGGCGAAAACCTGAGCGACGAAGAGATCACCGCGGAGATCGCCGCCCTGCTCGCCGCCGGCTCCGAAACCACCGCAGTCACCCTCGCATGGCTGTTCCACGAAATCGCCCGCCACCCGGAACTGGAACGCAGACTCCACGAAGAAGTCGACACCGTCCTCGCCGGAAACGAACTCACCGCCGAACACATACCCCAGCTCACCTTCACCCGCAGACTCATCGACGAAACCCTGCGCCTGCACAACCCCGCCTGGATCGTGACCCGACGGACCACCACACCCGTCCAGCTCGGCCAGTTCAACCTGCCCGCAGGGACAGACGTGATGTGGAGCCCGTACGCAATGCACAGAGACCCCCACCTCTACCCCGACCCGCTGCGATTCGACCCCGACCGCTGGCTGCCCGAACGCCCCCAACCACCCAGAGGAGCATTCATCCCATTCGGAGTCGGCAAACGAATGTGCATCGGCGACCAGTTCTCCCTCATGGAAACCACCGTCATCACCACACTCATCGCATCACACTGGCGACTGAAACCAGTACCCGGCACAACCACCCGACCCGTACCAGAAATCACCGTGCACCCCTCAACCCTCGACATGATCGCCGAACCCAGAAAACACACAGCCACGAAAGCCACCACATGAACAACACCCCCCACACCACACCCCCTTCACCTACACCCCCCCTCCCCACGCCAGACCTCCAAGGTTCCTTTCCCGGCCCCTTCGCAACCAGCCCCCATGCCGAAGCCATCGAGCAGCACACCGCCCACTGGCTCCACAACTTCCCCCTGGTCCGCTCACCGAACGAACTGAAGACCCTCTGCAACATCACCGCCCAGGGAGTAGCCCGCGTCCTGCCAACGGCCGACCAGGACGGCCTCTTCCTCTGCGCTGATCTCTTCCTGTGGCTCACCGCGTTCGACGACACACACGGCGAGACCGAAGGAGCCCGTGACACCGCCCGCCTGGCCCGCCGCATCAGTCAATGCGTCCACCTCCTCGCCGGCCATGACCAGCCTGCAAGCGAGACCAACGCCTACACCGCCGCACTGCAAGACCTCCTCCACCGGTTCCGGGAACAGTCCACACCCACGCAATACCTACGACTCACCGCGCACCTGCGGGACAACCTCTTCGGCATCCTCTGGGAAGCCCACCACCTCGACAGGCCCGACCAGGTCACCCTGAACGACTATCGCGCGATGCGCCCACACACCGTCTTCGTCCGGACCGTTATGGCAACCGCGGAAGTCGCCCTCACATACGAACTCACCGAGAACGAGCGAGCCTCGACAGCAGTACGGGAACTGGAGAACGCCGTTGCCGACCTGGCCGGGTGGATCAACGACCTCGCCTCATACGCAAAAGAAACAGAACGCGGTGGCCCGCCCCCTCTGAGCCTGCCCACGCTGCTCATCCAACACCACGAATGCGACCTCGAAGAGGCATTCCGCCAAGCCTCCCGCATGTGTGAAGACCAAGCCTCCACCGCACGCCTTCGAATCACCGAACTCTCCGTCAACGGCAAGAACACACTCGCGGATCACGCTCGCGCCATGGAAGCCGTCGCAGCCTCCTACGTGTGGCACATAGGGCACGCCCGCTACGAGGGCTGATCTGCGCGGTGTGCGGGGACCCGACGACCGAGTCCCCGACCATGTACAGCCGGGCGCACGGTATGCGAGGGAGGCCCGTACGCGGATCCGGCGACCGCCTGGAGCGACCTCTCGTGCACGCAGTGCCCGGTCCAGCCGGGGCAGCGGTGCATCGTCCGGTACCAAACGCGGAGACGAACAGCTGACCGAGGAGGGGCGGACCCAGATCGAGCAAGCAGCCGCGATCGTCCGCCGCGGACGCGCCGTGATGAGCGTGTCTGAAAGATCGTGTAAGTCCGTGATGTGACAGGCTGGCCGGGGCCCTGACCTGGGCTTTGACCAGCCGGGACGGACGGACATGAACGACAAC
>NZ_JBIURV010000127.1:0-5689 GCF_044741025.1 Streptomyces sp. NPDC088246 | reverse complement strand
AACCACCGTCCACGTCACCACCAACGACATCGACGAACACCAACTGGACAACGGCACCACCAGGATCGGGCGGGCCCTCCCGGACCTCCGACTCCGGATCATGGATCAGCACGGCAATCCCGCGCCGATCGGTGTCATCGGCGAACTGTACGTATCAGGGGCGGGGCTCGCGCGCGGGTACGATGCGCGGCCGGCCCTCACGGCTGAGCGTTTCGTCCCCGATCACCTGGGACGGACACCGGGGGCCCGGCTCTACCGCAGTGGGGACCTCGCCCGCTGGACACCCTCCGGCGACCTCGAATACCTGGGCCGGGCCGACGCACAGGTCAAGATCCGCGGATACCGCATCGAACTCGGCGAGATCGAGGCCCAGTTGGCTCGGTTGGCCGGTCTTCTTGAGGCCGTTGTCCTTCCGTATCAGGAGACGAACGGCCGTACGGATCTGGTCGCCTATCTCGTGCCGGGACCGGGCACCGACCGGCCCACCACCAGCGAACTCCGCGACGCCCTCGCCGGACATCTCCCCGACTACATGATCCCGAGGAACTTCGTCCTCCTCGACGCCCTCCCCCTCACCCCGCAGGGAAAGCTCGACCGACGCTCCCTGCCCGCCCCCACCACCGAACGCCCTGCCCTCGAAACAGAGTTCACCCCGCCCCTTCCCGGAACCGAAGAAGCTCTCGCCACCATCTGGGCCGACATCCTCGGCGTCGACCGCATCGGCCGCCACGACAACTTCTTCGACCTCGGCGGCGACTCCATCCGCAGCATCCAGATACTCGGCCGAGCCCGCGACAACGGACTCACCTTCCACCTCCAGGACCTCTTCCACCACCCCACACTCGCCGGCCTCGCCACCACCACAGCCACAACCCAGCCCACCACCACACCGCCCACCACCACCCAGCCCTTCTCCCTCCTCACACCCCACGACCGCAACCAACTCCCCGACCACCTCGACGACGCCTATCCCATGGCCGAACTCCAAGTCGGCATGGTCTACGAAATGCAACGCGACCCCGACCGCAACCCCTATCTGAATGTGACGTCGCTGCATCTCCCGGGCCGGTTCGAGCAGGAAGCCTTCTGTGCGGCAGTGTCCATGGTGGTGGAGCGGCATCCTGTGCTGCGTACCTCTTTCGACCTCAGTGGTCTGTCCGTGCCGATGCAATTGGTGCACGCGGAAGTCGAAACACCTCTCGGCCTGGTGGATCTGCGCGGGCTGAGCAAGGCCCGGCAGCGGCGTGAGCTGGCCGATTACGTCCGTGGGGAGCGGACGAAGGGGTTCGATCCGGCGGTGGCGCCGTTGTGCCGGATGGCCGTCCATGTGCTGTCCGACGACGCCTTCCAGTGGACCGTCACCGACCACCACGCCATCCTCGACGGCTGGAGCCTCGCCTCCACCCTCGCCGAAATCACCGACACCTACCACACCCTCCTCGACGGCAGCACTCCATCACTCCCGCCCCTCCGCTCCACCTACCGCGACTACATCGCAGCCGAACAAAACGCACTCACCACCCCCAAACACGCCACCTACTGGCACAACCTCCTCACCGACCGCCCCGACACCCGCCTCCCCCGCCACAGCCACAGCGGCAACGGCAACGGCAACGGCAACGGCAACACCCTGCTCATCGGGGACCGGCTCGACGACGAGGTGCATGAGCATGACGGCACCGGCGGGTACGGAGCGCTGGTCACCGTCGTGCCGCCGGAGCTCCTGTCGGCGCTGGAGGGCAGCGCCGCCCGGATCGGTGTGCCGTTCAAGGCCGTCGTCCTGGCCGCCCACGTGCGGGTTCTGAGTCTGGTCACCGGCAACGCGGATGTCGTCACAGGGCTGTCGTCCAACGGGCGGCTCGAGGAGACCGACGGCACCGAGGTGCGGGGGCTCTTCCTCAATTCGCTGCCTTTCCGGCTGCGGCTGCCGGACGGCAGCTGGGCGGATCTGGCGCGCGCCGTGTTCGATGCCGAACGGGAGATGCTGCCGCACCGCAGGTACCCCATGCCGGCGCTGCAACGTGCGCTGGGCGGCGACCCCCTGTTCGAGACCGGCTTCGTCTACAACCACTTCCGCCACGTGGACGAACTGGCCGAGGGGGGCCGTGCCTCGGTCTCCGGGCCGCACGACGAGACGGCCGCCGGTGTCGCCCGGACCAGCTTCCCGCTGCATGTGGCCATGAGCCGCGAACCGGGCCTGTCCGGTATGCGGATGGAGCTGGAGTACGACGCCAGGGAGTTCCCCGCGGAGCAGATGCGTCTGATCCGCGACTACCACCTGCGGGCGCTGCGGGCGATCGCCGAGAATCCGGACGCCGCCCACCGAGCTGCTGTCCTGCTCGGCGAGGCCGAGCGGGCTCTGCTGGAGCGCTGGAACGACAACGCAGCCGCTGTCCCGTCCACACCCGTCCACGAGCTGGTCGAGGCGCGGGCGGCGGCGCAACCCCACCGCGTCGCCGTGGTCTCCGGGGAGCGGTCCCTGACATATGGCGAACTCGATGCGCGTGCCGACCGGCTGGCCCGTCATCTGCGCCGGCTGGGCGTCGGCCCCGAGGTCTTCGTCGGGGTCGGCCTGGACCGTTCGCCCGAACTGGTCGTCGGGCTGCTGGCCGTACTCAAGGCCGGTGGGGCCTACGTACCGCTGGATGTCTCCTTCCCCGCGGTCCGGCTCGCGGACATGCTCCAGGAGGCGGACGTGCGGGTGGTCCTGGCCGGGGCGAGTACTGCGGAGCTGGTTCCGCAGGGGCCGTGGGAGACGTTCGACATGGACACCGTCGTGCTTCCCGAGGAGGCGTCGCCCGGCCGGGTCCCGGAGGCCGGCGCCGGGCCGGACAACGCCTGCTACGCCATCTTCACCTCCGGTTCCACAGGACGGCCGAAGGGTGTGGTGACCCGGCACCGCAACGTGACCGAGCTGCTGCACGGCGGCCCCGCGATGGAGCTGCGGGAGGACGACACCGTTCTCCAGATCGCGACGGTCGCCTTCGATGTCTCCGCCTTCGAGATATGGGCGCCGCTGGCGGCGGGGGCCCGGCTCGTGCTCGCTCCACCGGGACGGTACGCCCCGGCCGATGTGGCGGGTTGGGTGACGGATCACGGCGTGACGGTCCTCCACGCAACCGCCTCGCTGTTCACCCTGCTCGTGGACGAGCAGCCGCAGACGTTCGACGGACTGCGCCGACTGCTCACCGGCAGTGAGACGGTTTCCGCACCGCACGCCGGCCGGATCCTCGCCCGTCGCCCTGAACTTGAGCTGGTCAACTGCTGGGGGCCGACGGAGACCACCACGTTCTCCGTCTGCGGCATCTTCACCGCGGACTCGCTCCCGGCCGGCCCGCTGCCGCTCGGCACACCGCTGGCCAACACCGAGGTCCGGGTGCTGGACGAGGCCGGCCATCCTGTGCCCGTGGGCAGCCCGGGTGAGCTGTACGTGGCCGGGCCGTGCCTCGCACGCGGCTATCTCGGCAGACCCGCGCTGACCGCCGAGCGCTTCCTGCCGCATCCCTGCGTGCCGGGTGCTCGGCTGTACCGCACGGGTGACCGGGGGCGCTGGTCGACCGAGGGCCGGGTGGAGTTCCTCGGCCGGGTCGACCACATGGTCAAGATTCGCGGCTACCGGGTGGAGCCCGGCGAGGTGAGCGCGGCGATCGGCGCTCATCCGCGCGTTCGCCAGTGTGTCGTGGCAGCGCAGCGGGACGCGTCGGGCCGGGCCGATCTGGTGGCGTACGTGGTGTGCGACGCCCCGGCGCCCCATGTGTCCGAACTGCGGTCGGCGCTGCGGGAGAAGCTGCCGGAGTACATGCTGCCGAAGGCATTCGTGTTTCTCGACGCGTTCCCGCTGACGGCCCAGGGCAAGGTGGACCGCGACAGGCTCCCCGCACCGTCCGGGGACCGCCCGGAGCTGTCGTCCCAGTACGTGGCGCCGCTGCCCGGGGTGGAGGAGCGGCTGGCGGTGATCTGGCGTCAGGTCCTCGGGGTGGACAGGATCGGCCGGCACGACAACTTCTTCGACCTGGGCGGCGACTCGATCCGCAGCATTCAGGTGATCGGACGGGCCCGGGAGGAGGGTCTGCTGCTCACGCTGCCCGTGCTGTTCCGGTCGCCGACGCTCGCCGCGCTGGGCACCGAGGTGACTGCGGTGACGGCGGACCTGCTCCCCGCACCGACGGCGGAGCCGTTCGTCCTGTTGTCGGCGAAGGACCGGCAGGCGCTGCCGGAGGGGCTGGTGGACGCCTATCCGATGGCGGCCCTGCAGGTCGGCATGGTCTACGAGATGGAGATCGACCCGGACCGCAATCCTTACCACAACGTCAGTACGGTGCGGCTCGGCGAGCGGTTCGGGGAGGACGCCTTCCGGCGGGCCGTCGAGCTGACGGTGGGCCGACACGATGTCCTGCGTACCTCGTTCGACCTGAGCGGATACAGCGAGCCGGTTCAGCTCGTGCACGAGCGGGCCGAGCCGCCGCTGACCGTCGTCGATCTGCGGGATCAGGACGACGGTACGCAACGGGCGGCGGTGGCGGAGTGCGTCCGTGGCGAACAGGACGAGGGCTTCTCGGTAGCGGTGGCGCCGTTGTTCCGGATGACGGTCCATGTGCTGTCCGACGACGCCTTCCAGTGGACCGTCACCGACCACCACGCCATCCTCGACGGCTGGAGCCTCGCCTCCACCCTCGCCGAAATCATCGACACCTACCACACCCTCCTCGACGGCCACACCCCCACACTGCCGCCCCTCCGCTCCACCTACCGCGACTACATCGCAGCCGAACACAACGCACTCACCAACCCCGAACACACCACCTACTGGCACAACCTCCTCACCGACCGCCCCGGCACCCGCCTCCCCCGCCACACCACTGCTCTTCCCGACGGACTCGCGGGGCTGTGCAGCGCGGGCGAGGTGCACCGCAACGACGCGGAGCGCCGGCACGGGGAATTGGTCACGCCCCTGCCGGTCGGTCTGGGCGATGGTCTCGACCGGTTCGCCCGGCGTTGTGGGGTGCCGCTGAAGTCCGTGCTGCTGGCAGCGCATCTGCGGGTGATGAGCCTCGCCACCGGCAGCCGGGACGTCGTCACGGGGCTGTCATCCAACGGACGGCTGGAGGAGACCGACGGCACCGAGGTGCGAGGGCTCTTCCTCAACACGCTGCCGTTCCGGCTGGAGCTGCCGGACGGCAGTTGGCGGGACCTCGCGCGCGCGGTGTTCGAGGCCGAGCAGGACCTGCTGCCCCATCGCAGGTACCCGATGTCCGCGATCCAGCGCGAACTGGGCGGGGAACCGCTCTTCGAGACCGGCTTCGTGTACAACCATTTCCGCCAGATCGACGCACTCGCCGGTGGGGCGGACACGGACGACGATCGCGCCCGTGCGACCGGAGGCGGGCGGACCCACTTCCCGTTGCTGGTGGCCGTCAGCCAGGAGCCCGGGCACCAGGGGCTGAGCCTGGAGATGGAGTACGACAGCGGCGAACTGGCCCCCGTCCAGGTTTCGTTGATGCGCGACTCGTATGTGCGGGTGCTGGAGTCGATGGTCTGCGAACCGGACACCGCGTTCGGGGACGTCGTCCTGCTGGGAGACACAGAGCGGGAGCTGGTGGAGTCGTGGGCGGGTGACGGCGGAGAACTCCCGGTCGGCGCGATCCACGAACTGGTCATACGCCGCGCGCTGGAGACCCCCGACGCCGTG
>NZ_JBIURV010000126.1:0-6008 GCF_044741025.1 Streptomyces sp. NPDC088246 | reverse complement strand
AGCCGATCGGATTCGGCCGCGTCCAGGAACGTGCCGAACTGCGGAGGCGTCCAGACCATCACCGGTGACGGCAGCTCACCGGTGGCACGCCAGCGTTCCACCCGCTGGGTCGTCCAGAGCAGGGGCTTAGGACGCTTGCCGGACTCCAGCTCGACGTGGGAGGCCGGGTTGAAGGTGATGTACTGCTGGGCGATCGCCGCGTTCAGAGCCGCTCGCAGCGTGCGCCGGATGCTCTGCTGCGTCGCTGGGCCGGTGATCTTCCGGAACGGCTTCATCTCGGCGAGTGGACCACTGAATCCACTGCTGCGCGCTGAGGACCCTCACTGTTGTTTTGGTGGCGGCTTGCGCCTGCGCGTCGGTCAGACGGCGGCAGGGGCGCCGAGCATCGCGGAAGCCTGTTGGAACGGGTTGAGGACGCGCGTGGGCGCGGCGGTGTGGGGAAGGCCGGGGCAAGTGAAGCCGAGTTGGGTCATGGCCCGGAGGATTTCGCCGGCGCTGAAATCGCGGCGGTCCTGGCGTGTGATGACCTGCCCGACCTGCTTGACGGGGTAGGTGCGGCGGCCGATGATCACGGACTCGCCGATGACCTGTTCGGGCTTGATGCCCTTCATGGATTCCAGGACGCCGCTCTTGGTGAGGTCGAACGGGAAGCGGGCGATGACACAGCGCATGATGCCTCACAGGGAGAAGAATGAAGGGGAATGGTTTCGCCGCGGTGAGGCGGTTCAGTGGGCAAGGGCGAGGACGCCCGGAGCGCTGCCCTGCTCGTCGACGACCGGCAGGGCACCGGGCCGGCGGCCGCGCATCGCGTGCTGGGCTTCGGTGATCGTGGTAGCGGGTGAGGTGAACGGCCCGCGGTTGTCGAGAATGTCGCGTAGCTGGACCCGGTCCGTGTACGCGGGGCTGTCACGGACCGCGGCGAGCTGGGCCTGGGTGACCAGTTGGGTGCACAGGCCGTCGTTGTCGCAGACGAGCAGGTGCTCGGTGCGGGCACTGGTCATGACGGCCAGGGCGACTTCGATGGTCATGTCGTCGCAGACCTGCGGTCCGGCCGTGTCCATGGTGTCGGCCACTGTCCTGTGCGCGGGGGTGGCGCTCGCCGGGCGGGGTTGCATCTGAACCAGTAGTGCCAAGATGTGCCTCCTGCAGAGATGGGCCAGTTTCCTGATCAAGGGTTCTAGGCCGCCGCGTCGAAGGAGGACTGCCGCACGATCGTGCGCCGGGCAGTCGAAGCGGGGCTGCGTCGACCGCGGGAGGCCGCGCTCCGGCTGCGCTGACGTCGCTCGGCCACCGGCGTGGTGATCGTCACGGGAATGCCGGAGGGGGTCTGGGCGCCGGTGATCCGGCTGAGTGCCTCCTCGCCCGAGCGGACCTGAGTGGTCTGCGGCACGATGCCGGCGGCTGCCATGAGGCGGCTCATGTCGCGGCGCTGGTTGGGGGTGACCAGAGTGACGACGCTGCCGGACTCGCCGGCCCGCGCGGTACGGCCGCCGCGGTGGAGGTAGTCCTTGTGGTCGGTCGGCGGGTCGACGTTGACAACGAGGTCGAGATTGTCGACGTGAATACCGCGCGCCGCGACGTTCGTCGCGACGAGCACAGTGACGTGCCCGGTCTTGAACTGGGCCAGGGTCCGGGTGCGCTGCGGCTGCGACTTCCCGCCGTGCAGGGCGGCGGCCCGCACCCCGCTGCTCAGCAGATTCTGCGTCAGCCGGTCGACAGCGTGCTTGGTGTCCAGGAACATGATCACCCGGCCCTCGCGCGCCGCGATCTCCGTCGTCATCCGGTGCTTGTCGGCGCCGTGGACATGCAGCACGTGGTGCTCCATCGTGGTGACCGCCCCTGCGGACGGGTCGACGGAGTGGACGACCGGGTCGGTGAGGTAGCGGCGGACCAGGAGGTCGACGTTGCGGTCGAGTGTGGCGGAGAACAGCATCCGCTGGCCCTCGGGGCGGACCTGGTCCAGGAGCGCGGTGACCTGTGGCATGAAGCCCATGTCGGCCATCTGGTCGGCCTCGTCCAGGACGGTGATCGCGACCTGGTTCAGCCGGCAGTCGCCCCGGTCGATGAGGTCCTTGAGGCGGCCCGGCGTCGCGACGACGACTTCGGCACCACGGCGCAGCGCGCTGACCTGCCTGCCAATCGGCATTCCGCCGACGACAGTGGCCAGGCGCAGCCTCACCGAGCGTGCGTGGGGGGTAAGAGCGTCGGTCACCTGCTGTGCCAGTTCACGCGTCGGCACGAGGATCAGGGCCAGCGGCTGGCCGGGCTCGGCGCGCTGCCCGGCGGTGCGGGCCAGCAGGGCCAGGCCGAAGGCGAGGGTCTTGCCGGAGCCGGTGCGCCCGCGACCGAGGACGTCGCGGCCCGCGAGGGTATTGGGCAGGGTCGCGCCCTGGATCGGGAACGGGACGCTCATGCCTTGCGCGGTGAGCGAGGCCAGCAACTGCTCGGGCATGTCGAGGTCGGCGAACGCCTCGACGGCGGGCAGCGCGGGAGTGATCGTCTTGGGCAGGGCGAACTCGCCCGAGGCCGCCGCGGGCCGCCGGCCGCGGCCGCCTGGGCGGCTCGGCCCTCCGGAACGGCTCGGGGCGGGCGTGCCGAAGCGGTTGCCCCGGTGCGAACCGGCGCCGGAGCCGAAGGCGGGACCGCCGGTACGGCTGCGGGAGGAGCGGTTGTTCGTACGTGAGGGGTTCATTCAGAACCTTCCTTGATACGGCACGTATCAAGGAATTCTCGCAGCAGAAGAACAGCGCGGGGAATCACAAGAACGAGCCGAACGAAATGCGAAAGCAGATCTGGCCCGCGGTGAATCCGGTGCAAGTGCAGGCGATGAAATGGGTGACGTCATGCGGACGTGAGATCCCGGACGTCTACGGGTGCATCTTCAAAGAGGTCCGCATTCCTGGAGAGGGATCTGCGGGCGTCGTTGTGCCCCACAGGGAAGCCCCGGGGAATGCCCGTAGCTGGGGCCCGCACCCCGAGGGATGCGGGCCCCAGCTACGAAGTGCGCGTCAGCGTCAGGCAGGAACGATGTTCTCAGCCGTCGGGCCCTTCTGGCCCTGCGCGATGTCGAAGGTGACCTTCTGACCTTCGAGCAGCTCACGGAAGCCCTGAGCGGCGATGTTCGAGAAGTGGGCGAACACGTCAGCGCCGCCACCGTCCTGCTCGATGAAGCCGAAACCCTTGGCCGCGTTGAACCACTTCACAGTGCCAGACGCCATGTCATATCTCCTTGTGAGGCAGTACGCCGGAACCCGCAATCCACGGATACCGGGTCGCCGCGATGATGCCCCGCCCGGAGATGACCGGAAATACAAAACGCTTCCCGCGGCTAAAAATGCCGACGAAAGGCGTTGAGGTTTTTGGGAACCACGACTGCAACTGAGATCGACAGTAGCATGCGGTAGCGGCCTGCGTACGGTCAATAATTCCGCTCTGCCCGTTGCAGTAAACACACTGTCCGCGCGGCACATTAAACTCTCGTCTCGCGGTCATAGATATTGATCCATCCGGAACACAGCGTTCCAGGAAGAGCGGTCGTCGTTTACGGGGGCCCATCAGCCCGTATACGGGTCCCGACGCAGATCAGCGCAGCGCTGCTGCGCGGCGCTCTCACGAGTGCCCCAGATCCCACCACCATGGACTGAGGCTGAAGGCGGCCGACGCCCACCGTTCGTGCGAACCAGTCGGACAGCAGGACCTGCCCGGGGCAGCAGTACGCTCCGCGCGCGGGCTGATCGCCGTACGGTGGGCGAACACGTCCGAGCCGCCACTGTCCGGGCGGTGAAGCCGCAGCCGTTCTGCGCGTCAAACCACTTCACAGTTCCCGCGGCCCTTGCCTCACACCTTCCTGCCGATGAAGCGTCCTACGACATGCGGCAGACGGAGGCGGTCACCCTGGCTCCTCCGCCGCAGCAGAACGCCCACGACGAAGATGTGGGCGAAGGGAGCATCCTGGTCAAGGCAGTTGACCCAGAAGCCACGCGTCAGCCCGCGGTCGTCGGGTTCTCTGATTCGGCGGCGTGGCGGTATTCGGCGTTGATGCGCTGGGCTTCTTCGAGCTGGTCCTCGAGGATGATGATGCGGCAGGCGGCCTCGATGGGGGTGCCCTGGTCGACGAGTTCGCGGGCGCGTGCGGCGATGCGCAGCTGGTAGCGGGAGTAGCGCCGGTGGCCGCCCTCGGAACGCAGCGGGGTGATCAGGCGGGCTTCTCCGATGGCGCGGAGGAAACCTTGTGTGGTACCGAGCATCTCGGCGGCCCGACCCATCGTGTAGGCAGGGTAGTCGTCGTCGTTGAGACGGCCGAACGAGTCGTCTGCTGTCATTTGCACCTCTCTGTGGAACGCGTGGAGGGGCTCGGGTGCCGTACGGCACCCGAGCCCCGAAGGAACTGCTACACCATCTGCCGACCCTGATACTGCGCCGGCCTTCTATTTCCGCTGACCCGACCTGGAAGTTGTCGGGGGTGCGGGGATCGCGGTTGCTTGACCGGAGACCACCTCGCTATCGATGTCCTGCGGTACCCGGGCTCAAAACTTCCACCCGGGCGATCCTGATGGCGCCTGGCTCCTCCGTTCTTCCCTCTGGGATCATCACTTACCTACTGCTGGTACTGCTCTCCTGCGTACTGCTCTGTGGCCTGTGCCAGCGCCACTTTTCGACAGCCAGCCCCGTCGCCCGTCCTGCATCTGCTCTGGCTTGGAACCCCACTGCCGAACCTCCCGGTGCGCGCGTCCGCAGCCGACGCCTTCACCGAGGTGCTGCTCACTGACTTCACTGCTGCGTACTGCACTTGCGGGTACTGCTCACGGCGGCCCCTGATCACTGCGGGCCACCCGGTCCGGTCGCCAGTCCCGTCGCCGTCCTGCAACAACCCTGGCTTCGGAACTCCACCACCGCACCGTCCTGCGAACTGCAACTGCGGTTACTGCTGCCCGGCAGTTCGTCTCTGCCGGGCCCTGCTGTCTCTCTGGGCTACGAGAGAAACCATAACCACACCACCACCCAATGTCTACTCTGGCCGACATAGATTTCCGTTACCCGGGCGGAGAGATAGTCGGCCTCGGTCACGGAAGGGGTGTGCGGCGGCCCCGCTCCAGCCAGGCTCGCCCGCTCCGACCAGCGCCGTTACGCGCAGCCTCGACGCCGCGAACACCGCAGTCGCCACGTCTGGCCATGCGGATGATCGCTCAGGACACGCGGGGGCTCGTGCGGTTGACACACCGCAGGCCGGGCACAAGCGCCGCCAGATAGGACCTGCGTGACGATCCAGAGACCAGGGTGGCCTGATGAACACAATGAGCGTCAACGTGGCAACTGCCCTCTCCACGGCATGCATTGCCAGCGCGCGCCGGAGCGCCCGGGATTTCCTCGCAGGTCACGATCTTCGCCGAACCTCATTCGGGACAAAGGGGCCGCTGGTTCAAACTCGAACCCGCCACGGCTGACTGCTGTCTGCTCTTGACCGGCAAGGCTCCGGCCGCGCCGCGGTCTCAGTTCTGGTCCCATCCACCGGTGTCCGGGATCGTTGAGGAACCCACCTGCCGACCTCTCCGCTCCAGGCCGGCACGCCCACCGACCCACCTCGGATCCCTGATGAACATTTGGAAGGTGTGCTGGCTCGGTCGTCTTCAGCGGGGCCTGGATGCGTGAGCGATGCGTGAGCGGACGTGCTGACATGGCGCACACAACCTTGGACCGGCCAGCATGCGGCATGCCTCTGACTAGGCATTTCTGGACCAGCGTGGAAGCTGGCGGAAGTCCCGGCATGACCCTGCCGGGACTTTTAATCCGTTGGTTGTGGGTTCGAGTCCCACACGGCCTACCGCCAGCAGCGCGGGGAAACCCCCTCTGACCTGCTACTTAGCGCCTCGATCGGTTTCATCCGGTCGGGGCGCTTCGTCTTCTCCGGCCTCGTGCGTGAGCGGACGGTCCGACAGCAGGGGCTACGGAGGGGGCCTTACGGGCACGTGGCACCAGCGCGGCGGCGGCTTCTGCCGCGGCTTTGTCGA
>NZ_JBIURV010000125.1:0-6154 GCF_044741025.1 Streptomyces sp. NPDC088246 | reverse complement strand
GAAGGCTCGGGAATTGCATCAGACGGGCGCGAAGTCGCAGGTCACCTGTTCACGGCGACGGCCTGACGGACCCCAACGCTACTACGAACTGGCCTTCTGAACAGGCAGTTTGCCAGGCACATCCCGTCTGATGCAAGATCTGCCCTCCAGAAGGGATGGTCTGGAGTGGCGCAAGAACGGAAGGTGGCCCTGGCTGGGGCGGCTCATCTGGAGCTGGTCTCGGGGGTGATCCAGCTGTGTCCGGAGGACGCGATGGTCGACGCGATGCTGCGCGGCTGGCGGGCCCAGCAGATGTCCCGGGGCCTGAAGGAAGACACGATCGCCGGGCGGGAGCGGCTGATTCGCCGCTTCCAGGAGTTCACCAACGAGTACCCGTGGTCGTGGTTGCCGGGCCACATGGACGAGTGGTCGGCCTCGCTGACGGGTGAGCGGCACCTGGCGCCGTCCACGATCCGCAGCTACCAGGGCGACGTGCGGCAGTTCACCGAGTTCCTCATCGACGGCCGCTACGGCTGGGCGGTCGCCTGCGAGGACGCCTTCGGTACCCACCCGGTGGCGATCTGCCACGAGTGGAACACCATCGCCCACCTCAACGACTACGAGGGCGACCCGGAGGCCCGGCCGTTCACCCGCGAGGAGCTCCAGCGGTTCCTCGACTACGCCGACGACCAGGTCGATCGGGCGGTGCGGTCCAAGCGCAAGGGCGCCCTCGCCGCCTACCGGGACGCCACCTTGTTCAAGGTCATCTACGGCTGGGGACTGCGGCGCACGGAAACCTCGAAGCTGGATCTGGCCGACTTCGGCCGCAATCCGAAAGCCCGTCAGTTCGGACGGTACGGCACGCTGAACGTGCGTTACGGCAAGGCGAAGAAGGGGCAGCCGCCGCGGCGCCGGAACGTGCTGTCGGTCATGGACTGGGCGGTGGACGCCGTCCAGGACTACGTGGAGAACGTCCGCCCGCAGTTCGGCTGCGAGGACCACCCAGCGCTGTGGGTGACCGAGCGGGGCGGGCGGGTCAAGCCGTCGGAGATCAACGCCCGGTTCGTCGCCTACCGCGCGGCGCTCAAGCTCCCCGAGGCATTGGTCGTCCACTCGCTGAGACATTCCTACGTCACGCATCTGACTGAGGATGGGGTGGATCGGCGGTTCATCCAGGAGCAGGTCGGTCACGAGTGCGATAGCTCCACCGCCATCTACACCCACGTCAGCGACGACTTCATGAACACTGCTCTGAGCAAGGCACTGAACCCGGCGTTCGACGAGGCGCCGACCAGGAAGGACCGATGATGGCCGCCAAGCTCGACTACCGCTGGCACCTGCGTCACCTGATGGCGGACCGCGGAATGTTCTCCACCACGGACCTGCTGCCGCCGCTGGCCGAACGCGGCATCACCCTGTCCTCCAGCCAGGTCTACCGGCTCGTCGTCGAACGCCCCGAGCGGCTCAGTCTGAAGATCCTCATGGCCCTGCTGGACATCCTGGACTGCACGATGGACGACCTGATCGAACCCGTTGCCGCAGCCAGCGCCGCGCAGAGGCCGAAGAAGGCGGCCGCGGGCGGAACGACGGCCGAGGGCATCGGCGGCCTGCGGCCCAAGCGGGCACGGATCGCACCGGTGGACCGGTGAACGGGCTCTCGGAAGAGGTGCTGGCCGACCCGGTCGGCCTGGTCGTGCGCCTGGTCGGCAACGTCGAACGGCACCTGGAAGCCGACCGCATCCGCGAGATCGTCTGCACGGTCATGCGCGAGCGGGCTGGTCGCCGGCGCCTCGCCCAGGCCCTGCACGAGGATCCGTCACTGCTGCGGACCGGACGACCTCCGGCACCGTTCTGCGTCGCACGACTGCTGATGGCCCTTCACGAAGCCGGCGCACAGGACATCGCCCTTCCCCGCTGCGGTGAGTGCGGCCGCGCACGCCCCTACGTCGGCAGCCGCAGCGGCGGCCGATGGGGCTGCTCGCCCTGCTTCGACAAGGCCGCCGACTGCGCGGGCTGCCACCAGCAGCGGCGCGTCGTCAGCCGCGACCGCCACGGCAACCCCCGGTGCGCGAAATGCCCCGATACGGACGGCGATCCATTCGCCATGCTCGCCGGCCTCATCACCACGGTCGATCCCACGCTCGACGCGGGCGCCGTTCAAGCAGCGCTCGACCGCGCCACCGTCCGAAAGGCCGGCCAGCGCCGCCTGGCCTGGGCGATCACCGCCCAACCCGACCTGCTGACCGGTGCTGGCTACGACGCCCCAACCCCCGCCGTCCTACGGTTCATCGACGCACTCGTCCAGGCCGGAGCCACCAGGGTCGTCAATCCGGCCTGCTACCGCTGCCATGAGGTCAAGTCCCTGTCGAAGGTGCTCGACGGCAAACGGGTCTGCCGCAACTGCTTCGCCCGCAACGCGGCTGTGCCCTGCACCCGCTGCGGCTCCGTCCGCGAGCCCGCTGCCCGCGACGCCGAGGGGCGGCCGCTGTGTCCCAACTGCCTGGTCAGTGACCCCGTCAACCTGGAGGAATGCCGCGACTGCGGGCGCCGCCAGAAGGTCGCCGCTCGGCTTCCCGACGGACCACGTTGCGCCAACTGCCGGCCCAGGACCGCCGCCCAGTGCGGCATCTGCGGACGGACAGGAGTCTGTGAGATCTCCCGTGCCACGGGCGAACCCTGGTGCAACCGGTGCCAGTTGCGGTGGGCGCCCTGCAGTGGCTGTGGAGCCGTCGACCACGTCCGCAGCGGCACGTGGGATGCACCCCTGTGCGCGAAGTGCACCAACCCGGACCCGGACTACTGGGGCCGCTGCCCCGTCTGCCGCACCACCTGGCAGCTCAGCACCCGTCCCTGCCAGCGATGCGCGCTCGACCGGCAAGTACGCGACCTCCTGGCCGGCAACACGGGCACGATCCGGCAGGACCTCGTCCCTCTCTACAAGGCACTGTCCGGAGCCGAACGCCCCACAAGCACCATGTTCTGGCTATCGGGCTCGAAGGTCGGCGGCCTGCTCCGGCAGATAGGCCGTGACGAACGGCCCGTCACCCACGACACGCTCGACGAGTTGCCCGCGAGCAAGGTCCTCGCACATCTCCGCAGCGTCCTGGTCGCCACCGGCGCCTTGCCGCCTCGCGACGAGCGGCTGGTCGCCCTGGACCAGTGGATCACCTCGGCGCTCCAAGCACGCACCGATCTCACCGAGCGCCGGATCCTGCACGGCTACGCGGTCTGGCACCACCTACGTCGACTCCGGCGACGCCTCGGCCAGGAGCACACCACGCACCTGCAGGCGCTGAACGTACGCTGCCACGTCACCGCAGCAGCGAACTTCCTCGACTGGCTGTCCGACAGCGCTCTCACGCTGGGCACGTGCACCCAGGTTGACCTGGAGCGATGGATTGCCGACCCCAAGGCCACCTACCGGGACGAGACCAGCCACTTCGTCCGGTGGTCCGTCCAGCACCGGCATGCCAAGGGACTCACCTACGGCACCGTGCGCTGGACAGGACCCTGCGGGACGATCGACAGCGAGAAGCGCTGGGCCGACGCCAGGCGCCTCCTGCACGACGACACGCTGGCGACCTCGGATCGAGTCGCCGGCCTGCTGCTGGTCCTCTATGCCCAGCAGATCGCCACCATCAGCCGCCTGACGGTCGACGACGTCCACCTCGACAACGACAAGGTCGGGATCACGTTCGGCACCTCACCTGTCGTCCTCCCCGAACCGCTGGCCGGCCTGGTGCGCGACCTCATCGCCACCCGGCGCGGCAAGGCCAGGATCGGCGCCCCCGACGACGCGCCGTGGCTATTCCCCGGCGGCCGTCCCGGACAGCCCATCGGTGACGACCGGCTCGGCCTCCGCCTCCAGAAGATCGGCCTCCAGCCGCGCCAGGACCGCTCCACCGCCCTGTTCACCCTCGCCACCGAGGTCCCCGCCGCCATCCTTGCCCGGATGCTGGGCGTCCACATCCAGGTCGCCGTCCAGTGGCAGAAGGCATCGGCCGGCGACTGGGCCGCCTACGCCGCCGAGGTCAGCCGCCGTGCCCCCACTCCGGCGGGCGAAGCCCAGACCAACGAGGTTCCCGATGGCCAGCACCCAAGAACAACAATCCCTCCGGGGCTAACGACGTGAAGAGCCACGTTGATCTTGCCGCGATTCCTACACCGAACGAGAGGTGCAACCCATGACCGACCATCTGTCTGCCGTCTTCACGATGCTTGGGCCGGGAGGCCGACGCTTCGCCGATCCCGAAAGCTGGGCGCGTCTTGAGTCGGAGGTCGGCACAGAACTCCCCAGCGACTACAAGGAGTTCATCGACGAGTACGCGCCGATCACGGTCAACAGCCACCTCTATTTCAAGCACCCGGCGACCACACGTTGGAACCTTCTCAAGGACATCCGGGAGACCGAGCAAGCCTTCCGCGATGCCGACTGGGACGGCCTTCCGCACCCGGAGACCGGTGCTGGCGGAGTTCTGATTCCTGCCTTGTCGACCGACTTCGGCTTCCACGTCTTCCTCAGCCGCAGCCCACGGACGCCCGACTGGAGCGTGGTGGTACACGACCGGGACGAAGGCGGGTACTGGGAGCATGCCATGAGCTTCGCCGAGTGGCTCTACCGGCACCTCATTGGCGAGGAAGTCATCCATCCCAATGGAACGTATTTCTACCCCGGTCCGGTCAATCTCGAACACCTGCCCATGAGTCCGGACGATCGCCCCGTTCCCTGGCACGGACCTGACCGCGGGATGTGACGGTGGTTATCTAGTGTTGTCAAGCCATCGAGCCAGTTCATCCCAGATCTGATCCGGTAAGGCATGTTAGGCAAGTTCTAGCTGCGGAGGGTGTCGGCGGACGTATCCGCTAGTGTCGAGGACAGGCAGACACTGTGATCCAGGAGGAGCGGTGTACTACAGCGGGTTGGGGCTCGACCGTGTCGTTGATCGGCGGGGAGACTCGGACTGGATCGAGGCACTGCTGACCAGGGCCAGTACCCAGGTCATTCCCCTGTGGCAGGACCAGTGCCTGGTGCGAAACGAAACGCCGTTGCGGCTGCCCTTGGCCCAGGCGAGGGACATCCTCGTCGCGGCCGGCGACCGGGTGCTGCTCGGCCTCGAAGGCGAGAGGGCGGTGTTCGCGGCTGATGTGTCCGGGCTCGAACGGGAGAGCGCCGTCGAGCTGGCCGGCGCGGACAGGATGCTGGACGTGCGGGCGATGGTTCCCACCATCACGCCGGACGAAGCGGGTCTGCTGGCGTACGCGCGGGGAATTCTGCACTGGAACCGCAATCAGCGGTTTTGTGGCGCCTGCGGGGGCCCGGCCCGGTCCTGCAATGGTGGCCACCTGCGGACCTGCCAGAACTGTGGGAAGCTGCTGTTCCCGCGGATCGAACCGGCCGTGATCGTGCTAGTCGAACTTCCGGGCACGCCCCGGCGCTGCCTGCTCGGCCGCCATGCGGCATCCGGCCCGAACCGCTTCAGCACCCTAGCCGGGTTCGTCGAGATCGGCGAGAGCTTCGAGGACACGGTGCGCCGCGAGGTGCGGGAGGAAGCCGGCGTCACCGTGGGTGCGGTGACCTACCAGGGTTCCCAGGGGTGGCCGTTCCCGGCCGGGGTGATGATCGGGTTTCGCGCCGAGGCCCTTTCCGACGCGATCGATGTGGACAACGTGGAAGTGGTGGAGGCACGCTGGTTCACGGCCGCGGAACTGCGCGCGCGGCTGGCGGACGCTGCTCTCGGCGGCCCGTACCGGGTCGATTCGATTGGCAAGGCGCTCATCGACCAGTGGCTGGCCGACACAGACTGAACCGATGCGGTGCGAAGACAGATTTTACGCTGCCTCGCTCATCTTCTGCTTCAACTCGGCCACCGCCTGCGTCCGTTATCTGGGGTTGAGTAGCCAAAAGCGCAGCTCAGAGGCCATGGGGCGCTGTAAGGCATGAGGGCAGCCCGCTCGCAGGTTTGGACATCTGTCTGACGAAGAGTCTCGATCGAAACTCTTTGCCGCCCTGGTCAGAGGGCCTGCGCACTCGCCGACTGAGCTGCGGAGTGAAAACCGCAGCGACGGGGACCAGCGTACAACCGCATGCCTTACAACCCTTACGGCTTACAGCAACCCACGATAACCTCGGGGCCGAGGCATTCGGAGAGTTCCAATACCCGACTCCACCATTAGC
>NZ_JBIURV010000124.1:0-6167 GCF_044741025.1 Streptomyces sp. NPDC088246 | reverse complement strand
AGTTCACCGGTTGCGGGATCGGGCACCGCGGTCGGGTACGTGATCGGCTGCCAGGCCTGGTCGGGAATGCTGAGGACGGCCCGTTTGATGGAGGGATTCATCCCGCAGGTGATCGAGAAGTGGGCTCCGGCCCGGCGGCAGGCGGAGATCACCCCGGCGTTGTAGAACTGCGAGTCCGCTCGCAGGATCCGGGTGCCGGTGCAGCCCGTCTCGACGGCGGTGGCCAGCGCCTCACTGACGAACTTCGGGGCCCCGCGGGAATCGGCCGCCTTGCCGCGGCGCATCCGTACTGTGGCGATCACCGGTCTCGACTGTGGGGTGCAGATCGTGGCGAGCAGGGGGTGCAAGGTGCGGATGCCCTTGAACCGGCCGTACTCGGCGCCCTGCTTGGCCCGGCCGTAGACCCGCTTGTGGGTGGAGTCGACATCAATGAACGGTGCTGTCACGTTGGCTGAGCGGGTGGGATGATCTTCGGGTTGATCATGGTGGAGGGGGGAGTCGTCCGTGGGGAGCGCGTCGCCGTCGTACAGGGGTCACCGGTACCCGGTCGAGGTGATCTCCCACTGCGTGTGGCTGTACTTCCGGTTCCCGCTCAGCTTCCGTGAGGTCGAGGAGCTGATGCTTGAGCGGGGCGTGATCGTCTCCTACGAGACCATCCGCCGCTGGTGCCTGAAGTTCGGGCAGCAGTACGCCAATTCGCTGCGCCGCCAGCCCCGGCCTGGTGACAAGTGGCACCTGGACGAGGTCTTCGTCAAGATCAACGGTGAGCTGAAGTACCTGTGGCGGGCCGTCGACGCCGATGGCAACGTGCTCGACATTTTGGCCCAGGGCCGAAGGGACAAGGCCGCGGCCAGGCGGTTCTTCCACAAACTGCTGAAGAAGACCTGCTCGGTGCCGAGGGTGATCGTCACCGACAAGCTGCGCTCCTACGGCGCGGCCCACCGCGAGGTCATGCCCTCCGTAGAACACCGCGCCCACAAGGGCCTGAACAACCGGGCGGAGAACTCCCACCAGCCTACCCGGCAGCGTGAACGTGCGATGAAGGGCTTCCGCTCCGTCGGCGGAGCCCAGCGATTCCTGGCCGCGTTCAGCGGTATCTCGCCCCACTTCCGACCACGCCGCCATCTGATGACCGCCACCGAATACCACGCCGAGATGACCACCCGCTTCGCCATCTGGGACGAGATCACCGGCGCCACCGCCCTGCCCGCCGCAGCGTAAGTCATGCACCCACCCGACCCCTACACACCCTGACGCGCCCTCAATCGATCAACACCGCACCAACGTGACAACGCCTTCCGGGGTGCTCATGCGACTCCTCCTGTGGTCCGGTCCGGTGCGTACTGGGTGCCGGGCTGCTGGGTGTGCGACGGCGGGGCCGTCGGCGAGGTGGACTGTGGTCGGGGTCCGTGGGCGACTGCGCGTTCCCGTACGCCGTCCTGGAGCTTGGCGGCCATCTTGGCGGCGGCTACCTTGAACGTCCGGCGGGTCTGCTCCGGGGCGGCGACGTCGGTCGTCTGCTCCGGGGCGTAGCCGGCCTTCCGGCCCGTGCGGGTCGGCCGCGGGCGGGACCTTGGGGCGGCGGGTACGACGACGGTGTGGGGCCGGGTGCGGGAGCCCGGGCGGTCAGCGCGGCGCACCGCGTGGACCCGGGCGGTCAGCGCACCGGCGGCGAGGCGGGCCCGCTCGTAGGGGGAGGCGGTCCGGTTGCGGGTCAGCGGGCGCAGCACGGCCTGGTCCTCGGTGTCGCGCGGGTACAGGGCGCGCAGGTCGGCGGTCATCATCCGGCGTCCGGCCGGTCGCTTCTTTGATGTCCCATCGCAAAGGGCTGACCTGCCGTTCCGTGGTCATCTCAGGCGGGTGCGGTTCGTTTCGAGGGACGATGCTGATCAGGCGGTGAGGTTGTAGTTCTCCTGGCCGGGGGCGGGGTAGAGGCGTTCGTGCTCGTGGGCACTGTGGAAGCGCCAGTAGGCGTCGAGGTCACCGTTGGCGACGAGGGTGCGGAGTCGGAGGACGGCTTCGGCTCCGGGCAGGCCCCAGCGGGCACCGGTAATGTCGAGGCGGTCGGCGATCAGGTGGCGGCAGGCACCCTCGACCGCGCCCGTGGCTATCGGCCACCCGTTGGCGAGAGCGGTGTCGTAGCGGAGCTGGTCGAGGTGGCCGGTCAGGTAGCGGTGGCAGGCGTCGACGGTCTCGCGCCGGGTGGCCGGCAGTCCTTCCCGGTCGGCATCGGCGGTCATCTCGGCGGCGGTGCGGGCCGCGTGGCCTGCGAGGATCGCGGTCAGGTGGTCGGCTGCCCAGGCTTCGGCCTCGGTGGTGCCGGGCTTGTGGAAGGCGTGGGCGGCGGCCCAGACGTACTCGGCGACGTGCACGAAGTCCAGCAGGACGTGCACCGTGACGTCGCGTCGGGCGGTCTCGGCGGTGATCAGGTCGAGTTGGTGGCGAGCGCCGTCGACCAGGACGATCCACGGCCGCAGATGCTGCGGGTCGCGGGCGTCGGCCTGGTCGAAAGCGTCGACGATGACCTGCTCGGGCGGGCGGACCAGGGAGGCGGTGCACCACTTGTTCTCCGCCCTCGGCCCCGGACGGACGGGACGTTCGCCGCTGCGGCCGCCGGGCGGGTGGATCACGTCGTGGGGGCGTCTGGGGGCCGGGCGGGTGTCGAAGACGCAGGCCACGGTCGCCATCCGCTTGCGGTTCGGTTTCTCGCCCGGCGCGAGCCGGCCGCGATGCCCGCCCGCGGCAGCGGCTTTCACGGCGGCCCGGCGGGTGGCCTCGCGCAGGGCCTCGGGGCGCATGACCACGCCCTTGCCGTCGACCTGGAGGACCAGCGGCATCTGTCGGCTGCACGGAACGGGGATCTGGGCCCGGTAGAACGCGTCGACGTCGATGGCCGCGGCGATCACGAGCTCTTCCAGCCGCCGCTTGCCGAGCACCTTCCCGCAGCGGCATGTCACCGCATCGTGGGCCTGGTCGAACGAGCCGCGCACGGCCTCTGTGACCGCGAGCCGGCGCAGGCCCAGCGAGTGGCGGCCCGCGGGCAGCGACAGCTCCTCGTCGGCGGGGTGGGCGTTGCCCACACCGGGGCCCCGGTGCGCGACCCGGATGAAGCGGACCAGCCCGAACAGGCCGGCCAGCCAGCGCGCGTGGCCCGTCTCCCGCCATGGCCGCACCCGTCCCTCCGGCCCCACCACGACCAGGCCGGCACCGGCGCGGACCTGTTCCTCCTCCCGCAGGGCGCGCAGGTCCAGGTGGTCCTGCAGAAGCTGCCGTAACAGCTCCCGCCCGGCCGCGTCGAGGTGTTCCTCCAGCTCAGCGTGGGTCCACGCGCTCGCCTGGTCACCCGACAGGGTGCCCATCAGCGTCTCGAAGGCGTTGACCGAGCAGGCAAAAGGGGTCAGCGGTGGCATGAGTGTCGTACTGTTCCATCTCCGGGGCTCTTCTCGTCCTGCATCCGACACGGTTGGCACCTTCGAATGTAGGCGGAATAGCCCTTCTGTTAAAGGGAGTTGGGCGTGACAGCCGTCCGGCGGCGGGCCGGGGTAAACAGTCCCGGGGCGTCCTCGTCCAGCCAGCCCCGTTCCACCAGCCGCTTCAGTTTCGACCGCGTGCCCTCGATCTTCCCGACCTCGGCCGCAAGCCCGATCCTGGGGACGATCTGCTTGGCCCGGACCGGACCCGGCGCATCCGCCACCACCTCCACGATGTCCCGATACACCCCGGGCAGGACGTCCGCCCCCATGCCGGGCTGCCACTTCGGCACCGTCAGCACCCCGATCACCTGCCGCTCGGCCCCCGCATACGCCGACACCACCCGCTCGCCGGGAGGCGACTCCCGGGCATCGACCGTTGCCGCAGGCATCTCCGGCGTCATCTCGGCGAGCACTTCCGCGACCGTCTCCCGCGCGATCCGCAGCCGCCCCAGGCCCTCCCGAGCCAGCTCCAACTTGCTGGACATCGCAGCGAGTTCAGCCTCCAGCTCCTCCACCCGGGCCCGGGTAGCCGCCTCGCGGGCCTCCAACTCCTCGAACAATGAACCCATCAGCAATCCTCCTCCACCATCACGGTAGAGATGAACAGCCGCGAACACAGCCCAGATGGAGGTCGGATGTCGGCGGCAGGGACTAATGTCCGTGCCTGCCGTCGATAGGAGAGCCGTGAACACGCACATGGACTGGTCGGAAGTCCGCGAACGCGTCATCGCTGTGGAGGAGGCCGAGCGTCGAGCCCACGGCCGTGCACCGTCTCGATACCCGACGTTCGAACCTGTCCTGACTCCCGCCGAGATCGCCGAGGTCGAAGCACAGTTCGGTGTCACGCTCCCCGACGAGTACCGCACGTTTCTGGCAGAGGTCGGGGCCGGCGGCCCCGGACCGGCACTCCACCTCACGTCGTTGCGCCGAATCGACGGGAAGTGGGGCTGGCTCTGGGACAACGCCCCAGACCATCCCTGGCTGCTGGACCCCAGCGGGCCGTTCGTCGAGACGGAAGACTGGGCTGACCAGCAGATGGCAACCCTTCGCGCCGCCGGGCACGAACCCACCACCCGAGACGAAGACGACGACTATCTGGACGACTACCGCAAGGTCTTCGGCGACGCCGGCGACGAACTCTGGCACCTGGAACGCGGCCGAGGCGCGATCCACATCAGCGACAACGGATGCGGGATGACCGGCTGGCTCATCGTCGTCGGCCCACACCGCGGGGAACTCCGCGACCGGGACTGCGCGGTCAACCCGCCCTTCGAGCCGTACGTCGATGCAAAGGGAAACCGCCACACCTTCTGCACCTGGTACCTCGAGTGGCTTGAGCAACGCGAGAGGGCAGCTCGGTGATCAAGAGCTGGTGACCCTGGCCCGCCCCACGCACAGCGGCCTACTCAACCCTTCCCTTCAAAGGAACTGCACCCATCTCAGGCCGTGTCACCTGGCTTCCCTCTCGCGTTGGTGTCCCTTGTCGGCTGGCAGGATCGGACTACACCCGCGGTTGGTCCGAAGCGACAGGAGTGGCAGGCGTACTGGCCAGCCATTCGCAAACCACCTGTCCAGTCAAGGTCCAGACATCCCCTCACGGCCGAGGTAACTCGGTCTAGCCTTGGTCCCCTTGGGTACGGACGGGCATTCGAGGAGTTGCAGGAAGACGGTGATGACAATGCACCACGCAGAGGCACTAGCGGGCATGACGTCGAATCAACTTGAAGTCCGTGTGGCCGCAGTGACCGCGTTGGGACGTCAGATGTCGGCGCTGGACGGGGATCACGACTTGACCGTCGGGGATCTCGTCCAGTTTGTCCGTGACAGCGTGGCGCACCCGCGGCTCTCGACGATCGCACCCGCGATCTTGCGCCAGCGACCACCGGTCGTCCTCGCCCAGGACGTCCAGACTGCTCTCACAGTTCTGGCTCGACGACCCGAACGCGCCGAGACTCGTGGTCTCGACCTGAGCGGTCTCGACCTACGAGCAGCCGACGTGAGTCAGGGACGTTGGGCACATACCCGGCTGGACCATAGCGACCTGCAGGACGCCGATCTCAGCGAAGCGGACTTACGGGACGCCAACTTGAAGTGGACCTACCTCGTGCAGGCGAATCTTGCGTCCGCCCGTCTCGCCCATGCCAACCTGACCAGCGCGACGCTGCGTAAAGCAGACCTGCGGCACACGCGGGCGCAGCATGTCAGTTTCTGGGGGGCCGATCTCAGCTACGCCCGCTGCGAGGAGGCGGGGCTCGAATTCGCTGATCTGCACCGGGCAACGCTCGATCACGCCGACCTGCGGCGCGTGCAATTGTCGTTCGCTTCGCTCAACGCCTCATCCCTACGGCACGCTCGCCTGAGTGGATCCGTTCTCCACTTCACCGACTTGAGGGATGCCTGTCTCGATGACGCCGATCTGACCGAGGTGCGGTTGGACAACGCGAACCTGTCACGTGCCCAGCTGCGTAATGTCCGGCTCATCGATGCGGACCTTCGGGGTTGCGACCTGGTGTCGGCACGGGCCCAGTACGCCGACCTGCACGGCGCGAACCTCGCTCACGCCCGCTTAGGAGCATCAGATTTTCGGTACGCCGACCTAAGCCTTGATCCACCGATCTGATGGCTGTGGATGACGTTTCGGGAAACAAGGAAGTGCCTTGTGACCTGCGATGATGGGAGTTCTTGAGGCTTCCA
>NZ_JBIURV010000123.1:0-6239 GCF_044741025.1 Streptomyces sp. NPDC088246 | reverse complement strand
GCCTACCTCGTTCCCGCCGAGCAGACGGACGGCATCCCGCCGGTCAGCGAGCTCCGAGACTTCGCGAGCAACCGCCTGCCCGCCTTCATGATCCCGGGCGTCTTCGTGTCGCTCGGCAGCCTGCCGCTGACCCCGAACGGCAAGGTGGACCGGGCGGCACTGCCCGAGCCGGAAGGCGCGCGCCCTGAACTGGACGCGTACGTGCCCCCGGGCACTGCCACCGAGGAGCTGCTCGCCGACATCTGGGCCCAGCTCCTCGGCCTGGACCAGGTTGGTGTCACGGACAACTTCTTCGAGCTCGGCGGGCACTCCCTGCTGGCCACACGCGTCAGGTCCCGCATGCGGGAGCTGGTCGGGGCAGAGCTCCCGCTGCACGTGCTCTTCGACCGGCCGACCGTACGCGGTCTGGCTGCCGCACTGGAGCGCGCCGGCACGGCGAGCGCTCTGCCCCCGGTCACCGTGGCAGACCGCAGACAGCCGCTGCCGCTGTCGTTCGCGCAACAACGCCTTTGGTTCTTGCAGCAGTTGGACCATGAGTCCGCCGAATACAACGTCGCTCTTCCGGTCTGGCTGCGCGGAGAGAAGCCCGACGTGGGCGCGCTCGCCGCTGCCCTCGGCGCCGTCGTGACACGGCACGAAGTACTGCGCACCCGGCTCGTCGCGGGTTCGGACGGCATTCCGTACCAGGTGATGGATCAGCCGTCGGAGATGTTCCCCCTGGCGCTCGTCGACGTATCGGCGGAACGCGATCCGGTCGCCGCCGCCCGCGAGCTGGTCGCTGCCGACGCGGTGCTGCCCTTCGACCTGGCGGCCGATTCCCTGATCCGCGCCATGCTGATCCGGGTGGCTCCCGATGAGCACGTTCTGGCGCTGTCGGTGCACCACGTGGTCTTCGACGAGTGGTCGGACGAGGTCTTCCGCCGTGAACTGGCCTCCCTGTACGAGGCGTTCCGCGAGGGTGAGCCGAACCCGCTCCAGCCGCTGGCCGTGCAGTACGCGGACTTCGCGGCCTGGCAGCGACAGTGGCTGTCCGGTGACGTACTGGAGGCGCAACTCGCCTACTGGACACACCACCTGGCGGGCGTGCCGACCCTTGAGCTGCCCACGGACCGGCCCCGGCCGCACGTGCGGTCCACCGAGGGCGCGGCGATCCCCTTCACCGTTCCCGCACGTACGGCGGACGCGCTGCGCGTCCTCTCGCGCGAGCACGGCGCGACGATGTTCATGACGCTCCTGGCAGCCTTCGACGTACTGCTGAGCCGCTACGCGGGCTCGGAGGACGTGGTCGTGGGCACGCCGGTCGCCAACCGGAACAGTGCCGAGACCGAGGACCTGATCGGGTTCTTCGTCAACACGCTCGTCATGCGCACCGACCTGTCCGGCGACCCGTCCTTCGCCGAACTCGTCGGTCGTGTACGCGAGACGTCCCTCGCGGCCTTCGCCCACCAGGACCTGCCGTTCGAGCAGCTCGTGGACGATCTGGTCGGTGAACGGGACCGGTCCCGCACTCCGCTGTTCCAGGTCATGTTCACGTACGAGACCCGGGAGACCGGAGCGCTGCCGGGCCGTGGTGACCTCTTCGGCCCGGACGAGCTCGCGACCGACTTCCTCGTGGACAGCGTTCCGGCGAAGTACGACCTGCTGCTGACCCTGGGTGACAGCGACAGTGCCGGTGGTCTCGTCGGCCAGCTGCAGTACAGCACCGCGCTCTTCGACGCCTCCACGGTCGAGCGGCTGATCGGGCACCTCATCGGCCTGCTGGAGACGGTGGCCGCGGATGACACGCGACCGCTGTCGCAGGTGCCCCTGCTGTCCGCCGACGAGCATGACCGCCTGGTCGCGGAGTGGGCCGACTCCGCGACGCCGCCGCCCGTCGTCGGCGGCGTACCGGCTCTGATCGCGGAGCGGGCCGCGCAGACCCCCGACGCGGTGGCCCTGGTCAGCGGTGAGCAGCAGGTCAGCTATGCGGAGCTGATGGCAGGCGCGAACCGTCTCGCGCACCGGCTGCGCGACGCGGGAGTGGGCCCGGAAACCATCGTCGGACTGTGCCTGGACCGGGGTGCCGACATGGTCACCGCCATGCTGGCCGTGTGGCAGGCCGGCGGCGGATACCTCTCCCTGGACCCGGGACATCCGTCCGAGCGGCGAGCCTTCATGCTCGCCGACAGCGGCGCGCGGGTGGTCGTCACGCAGCGGCATCACGTCGCCAACCTGACCGACGGGGTGGCGGACACCCGGGTCGCACCCCTGCTGGTCGTCGACGACCCCGAGACCGCCGCCGAGATCGGCGAGCGCCCCGCCACCGCACCCGACACCGCCACCGAACCCGGACAGATCGCCTACGTGATCTACACGTCGGGCTCGACCGGCCGCCCCAAGGGCGTCCATGTCCCGCACGCGAACGTCCACAGCCTCTTCACGGCCGTGGACGCCACGGAGACCTTCGACCTCGGCCCCGACGACGTGTGGAGCGTGATTCACTCCTCGGCGTTCGACTTCTCCGTCTGGGAGATCTGGGGAGCCCTGGCCCACGGCGCCCGCTGTGTCGTCGTACCGACGGAGACCGTGCGCCAGCCGTGGCTGCTCCGCGACGTCCTGGCCGCCGAGGGCGTGACCGTCCTGAGCGCCACACCCGAACTGTTCCGTCAGCTGGCCGAGGCCGCCGGGCCGGGGCGCGCACCCACCGACCTGCGGTTCGTCGTCTTCGGCGGGGACGCCCTGCAACGCGTGCACGTGGAGCGGTGGGCCGACGCCTGGGGCCTCGACACCCCTGCCCTGGTCAACATGTACGGCATCACGGAGACGACGGTCCATGTCACCCACCACCGGATCGACGCCACCGACGTGGAAGCCGACCCGAAGCTGCCGGCCGGGCGGGCGCTCCCCGGCTGGCGGGCCCTCGTACTGGACGACCACCTCATGCCCGCACCGACCGGCGTACCCGGCGAGCTGTACATCGGCGGCGCCGGTGTCACGCGCGGCTACGGCGGACGGCCCGCCCTCACGGCCGAGCGCTTCGTCGCCGACCCGTTCGCGGGGGACGGCTCCCGGCTCTACCGCTCGGGCGACCGGGCCCGCCTCCTGCCCAACGGCGTCCTGGAGTACCTCGGCCGGGCCGACAAGCAGATCAAGGTCCGTGGATTCCGGATCGAACCGGGGGAGATCGAGGCGCTGCTGGCCG
Source organism: Streptomyces sp. NPDC088246 (assembly GCF_044741025.1). Lineage (NCBI taxonomy): Bacteria > Bacillati > Actinomycetota > Actinomycetes > Kitasatosporales > Streptomycetaceae > Streptomyces > Streptomyces sp. NPDC088246. Next base: position 3,058 of record NZ_JBIURV010000123.1, on the reverse strand, counting down.
CCCACCCGGCAGTCCTGTCCGCCGTGGTGACGGCCTCCGGCGAGGGCACGGACCGACGCCTCGTGGCCTACCTGGTCCCGACCGACCACACCGAGGGCATTCCGAACGCGGGGGAGCTGCGCGCCCACCTGCGCCGTGACCTGCCCGAGTTCATGGTCCCGGCCGTCTTCGTCGAGCTCACGGCGCTCCCTCTGACCTCCAACGGAAAGCTGGACCGGGCGGCCCTGCCCCAGCCGGAGCCGGCACACACCGCCGGCGCCGACTTCGTCGCCCCGGCCGGTGCGACGGAGGAGCTCCTCGCCCGCATCTGGTCCGAGGTGCTCGGCGTGGACCAGGTCGGCGCCGACGACAACTTCTTCGAGGTGGGCGGGCACTCGCTGCTCGCCACCCAGGTCGTCTCCCGTATCCGGGAGGCGTTCCGGGCCGAGGTCCCCCTCTCCTCCCTGTTCGACCGGCCCACCGTGCGTGAGCTGGCACCGTTCCTGGAGAACTGGGCGACCAGCACCGTCGTACCCCCCGTGACGCCGGCCGACCGGACCGAGCCGCTGCCGCTGTCGTTCGCGCAGCAGCGCCTGTGGTTCCTCAGTCAGATGGAGCCGGGGTCGACGGAGTACAACCTGTCGATGCGTGTGCGGTGGGATGGTGTCCCAGATGTGGCGGCGCTGGGTGGGGCGTTGGGTGGGGTGGTGGCGCGGCACGAGGTGTTGCGGACGCGTCTGGTGGCGGGTGCGGATGGTGTGCCGTATCAGGTGATCGATGAGCCGGCGCTGTTTCCCCTGCCGGTGGTCGACGTCTCCGACTGCATTGATCCTGTTGAGGCGGTGCGGGAGCTGGCGGCGGCGGATGCCCAGGTGCCGTTCGATCTGTCGACGGGACCGCTGATCCGCGCGATGCTGCTGCGTGGGGCCCATGGCGAGTACGTGCTTGTGGTTGCCCTGCACCACGTTGTGTTCGACGAGTGGTCGGACTCCGTCTTCCATCGTGAGCTCATGGCCCTGTACGAGGCGTTTGTCGCGGGTGAGTCTGACCCGTTGCCGCCGCTGGAGGTGCAGTACGCGGACTTCGCGGTGTGGCAGCGCAAGTGGCTGGATGGCGAGGTGCTGGAACGGCAGCTGTCCTACTGGCGCGAGCGGCTCTCCGGCGCACCGGAACTGGAACTGCCCCTCGACCGCCCGCGTCCGCCGGTGCGCTCTTCCGCCGGCGCGATGGTGAGGATCGATATTCCGGACGATGTCGCCGAAGGTCTGCGGGCGTTGTCGCGTGAGTGCGGTGTGTCGATGTTCATGTTGTTGTTGTCGGCGTATGTGGTGTTGCTGGGGCGGTATGCGGGTTCGGATGACGTGGTGGTGGGGACGCCGGTCGCGAACCGGAATCGTGCGGAGACGGAGGGCTTGATCGGGTTCTTCGTGAACACGTTGGTGATGCGTGCGGATCTGTCGGGTGATCCGTCGTTCCGTGAGGTGTTGGGTCGGGTGCGGGAGACGGCGCTTGGTGCGTACGGGCATCAGGACGTGCCGTTCGAGCAGGTGGTGGAAGCGCTGGTCTCGGAGCGGGACCGCTCGCGTACTCCGCTGTTCCAGGCGTTGTTCAACTACGACTTCGTCGAGGAGGGCGGCGGTGTGGGTGGCACGGCCGGCCCGGTGGACCGCTCGGTGGATCGCAGCGGGAGTGCTTCGGAAAGGGTGGTCGCGAAGTTCGATCTGCGTCTGGTGTTGAGTGATGGTGGGGTGGGGTTGGGTGCGGAGTTCGAGTACAGCACCGCGTTGTTCGATGCGGTGACGGTGGAGCGGTTGGGTGGGCATCTGGTCGCGTTGTTGTCGGCGGTGGCCGCGGATGCTGATCAGCGTGTGGGTGGGTTGCCGGTGTTGTCGGCGGGTGAGCGTGAGGTGTTGGTGGAGGGGTGGAACGCCGCCTCTTCGGTGGAGTTGCCGTTGGTGGCGGGGGTGCATGAGCTGATTGCGGGGCGGGCTGGGGTGGCTCCGGATGCGTTGGCTGTGGTGGCGGGTGAGGTGTCGCTGACGTATGGGGGGTTGATGGGTCGGGCGAATCGTCTGGCGCATTACCTGCGGGGTGTGGGTGTGGGCGCGGAGTCGGTGGTGGCGCTGTGTCTGCCGCGTGGTGTGGACATGGTGGTGGCGATGCTCGCGGTGTGGCAGGCGGGTGGGGCGTATCTGCCGCTGGATCCGGAGTATCCGGTGGAGCGGCTGGGGTTCATGCTGCGCGACAGCCGCGCCACCGTGCTGGTGGGCACCGAGGAGCTGGTCGACGAGCTGCCGGTGGGGCGTCTGCGGACGGTGGTCGTGGACGACCCGGCGGTGGTGGCGGCGCTTGCGGGTCTTTCGTCGTCGGCGCCGGAAGTCGTTGGGTCTCTGGCCCAGTTGGCGTATGTGGTTTATACGTCGGGTTCGACGGGGCGGCCGAAGGGTGTGCAGGTCACGCATGGTGGTGTGGTGGGTTATGTGGTGTCGGTGGTGGATCGTACGGGTTGGGGGGTTGTGGGGGGCCGGTTCGGTTTGTTGCAGCCGGTGGTGACGGACCTGGGGAACACGGTGGTGTTCGGCTGCCTGGTCTCGGGTGGTGTGCTGCATGTGGTGGATGCGGATGTGGCGGTGGACGGGCGGGGTGTGGCTGGGTTCTTCCGTGAGTGGGCGATCGATTTTGTGAAGGTGGTGCCCTCGCATCTGGCGGCGTTGGTTGCGGGGTGTGGTGGTGAGGTGGGTCCGTTGGTTCCGCGTCGGGGTCTGGTGCTGGGCGGGGAGAGTGCTTCGGCGGCATGGCTGTGCGGGCTGGTGGAGGCTGCCGGGGATCGTGGGGTGGTGAACCATTACGGGCCGACGGAGACGACGGTGGGTGTGGTGGCCGGCGAGTTGCTGGCGGGTGCGGGTGGTCTGGCGGACGGGGTGGTGGGTCTGGGGCGGCCGTTGGCGGGGTCGAGGGCGTATGTGCTGGACGGGTTCCTGAACCCGGTTCCGGTGGGTGTGGTGGGTGAGTTGTTCGTCGCTGGTGGTCAGGTGGCGCGGGGGTATGTGGGTCGGGCTGGGTTGACGGGTGAGCGGTT
>NZ_JBIURV010000122.1:0-6360 GCF_044741025.1 Streptomyces sp. NPDC088246 | reverse complement strand
GTCCTGACCGTCAAGGACGACACTGTCGGCCGCGCCGGTACCTACTGCTTCCGGGCCACCGGCAAGACGGGGTACCTCACCCTCTCGCTCCCCCGAGTCTTCGCACTGGAAGCCACAGACCACCCCTTCAGCGCCGACCTCACCGCCAATGGTGAGACAACGACGGTCGACGTCGCCCAGAACGGCTTCGAGTCCGTCGGTGAAGGCACCGTCGGCGGCGCCCGCTCCGTGCTGGTCGAGATCCGCGTCACCGGATGACCTGGCACCGACCCTCCCCGTCCTCCGCCTTTCTCCGGTTCGCAACCCTATGAAGGAACTTCACGTGCCTGTCAGACCCTCTCGCAGAGTGCGGGCCATATCGCTGGTGGCCGCAACGGCCGCGGCCGGTGCACTCACCCTCGGCTCCCCGGCCCAGGCCCTCGTCGGTGACGCGGTCGCCGACCACACCTACACCTTCACCGCGAAGATCCAGATCGGTGACGGCGACACGAGCCGCGCCTGCACCGGCTCCCTCGTCGACGCCCAGTACGTCCTCACCGCCAGCAGCTGCTTCGCGGCCGCCGGACAGCCCGCCTTCCCGATACCGGCCGGTGCACCGGCCGAGAAGGCCACGGCCACCATCGGCCGTACGGACCTGACCGGCACCACGGGCAAGGTCGTCGAGATCACCGAGCTGGTGCCCCGGGCCGACCGCGACCTGGTCATGGCCAAGCTCGCCGAACCGGTCACCGACATCGCCCCCGTGGTACTCGCCACCACCGGGCCGGTAGCCGGTGAGACCTTGCAGGCTGTGGGCTACGGTCGCACCGCGAACTCCTGGGTTCCTGACCGCCTGCACGCTGGGGCCTTCGCCGTGACGCAGGCCGATACCACCACCGTCGCGGTCACCAGGGACGACGGCAGTATCTGCAAGGGTGACGCGGGCGGTCCCGCGCTGCGCGAGAAGGACGGCAAGGCCGAGCTCGTCGCCGTCCACAGCACGTCCTGGCAGGCCGGCTGCCTCGGCTCCGACGAGACCCGCAACGGCGCCGTGGAGACCCGACTCGACGACATCACGGAATGGGTCAAGCAGGTCCGCGCCCTGCCCGGTGAGTCCCAGGTCGCCTCCGGTGACTTCAACGCGGACGGCAAGGAGGACATCGCCGCCTTCTACGACAACGGCACTTCGCCCGAGGGCAAGAACCGGTCGTCGCTGTTCGCCTTCTACAGCACCGGCACTGGCTTCGCCGCCCCCAAGAACGTATGGAGCACGCCCGGCGGCTTTACGTGGGCGTCCAGCAAGCTGACCTCGGGCGACTTCGACGGTGACGGCAAGGACGACGTCGCCGTCTTCTACAACGGCGGGTCCTCGGACACCGGAGCCGTCTCCTCGCTCTACACCTTCACCAGCACCGGCACCGGCTTCAAGGCCCCCCGCAAGACATGGACCACCCCCGGCGGCTTCACGTGGGACCGGAGCAAGGTGACGTCGGGCGACTACAACGGTGACGGCAAGGACGACGTCGCCGTCTTCTACGACGGCGGGTCCTCGGACACCGGCAATATCTCTTCCCTCTACACCTTCACCAGCAACGGCACCGCCTTCAACAACCCCCGCAAGACATGGACCACCCCCGGCGGCTTCACATGGTCCGCCGGCCAGGTCACCTCGGGCGACTACAACGGTGACGGCAAGGACGACGTCGCCGTTCTCTACAACGGAGGCAAGTCCACCGACGGCAAGTTCATCTCCTCGCTCTACACCTTCACCAGCGACGGCACGAACTTCGCCTCCCCCCGCAAGTCCTGGACCAGCAGCGGATCCTTCAACTGGAGCGCCAGCAAGCTGACCTCCGGCGACTACAGCGGAGACGGCAGGGACGACGTAGCCGTCCTCTACAACCGGGGCACCACGGCAGAAGGCGTCCACCAGTCCGCGCTCTTCACCTTCACCAGCGATGGCACCAACTTCGCAGCACCCCGCGAGGTCTGGGCGAGCACCAGCTCCTTCAGCTGGGCCGCCAGCCAGCCCGTCTCCGGCGACTTCAACAAGGACAGCAAGGACGACATCGGCGTCCTCTACCGCTCCGGGACGACCGCAGACGGCCGACGCATCGACTCCCTGTTCACCTTCACCAGCACCGGGACCGACATCAAGGCACCGGTCAAGCACTGGACCGGATCCGTCGTCTGACGGGCTCACCGCATATGCCCAAACCCACCATTCGCACGTAGAGCTCACGCCACACCGCTTGGGCGGGGGCCGACCAGGCCCCCGCCCAATTGCTTGAGTGCGTTGTGGCAAACCGGATCTCGTTCGAGGTGTGCGGCGCGGGTGGCTATCTGGACAGAGTTACGGGTGCGGCCGCGGGCATGAAAGAACGGGCCCCTTGGTAGTGACGCGGATACGACACCCAGCACGACCAAGGAAGCGACCATGATCTTCAGCAGAGAAGACGTGGCCCACCACGGAGGGGTTCCGCAAGCCGACGCTCAAACCCTTCATCCGGCCGGTTGCATGCTCCACACGGGTGCTGTCACGTTGTTGGGTTGCAGGTGCCTGACGGTGCGTCGTGGCCTGGTGGGGCCCGCAATCCGGGCCTGTGGTCAGGCCGTGGTGGGCCGGCCGGCAGCGCCGGTGACCTGGTCCCAGATCGCGAAGCGGACGGTCATCTCGGCTCGGTGGTCGGAGGCTGTCATCAGGTGGCGGTGAGGGCGGAAGTGGGGTGAGATGCCGCTGAACGCGGACAGGAACCGCTGGGCCCCGCCGACGGAGCGGAATCCCTTCATGGCGCGTTCGCGCTGCCGCGTGGGCTGATGACTGTTCTCCGCCCGGTTGTTCAGGCCCTTGTGGGAACGGTGTTCCACCGAGGGCATGACCTCGCGGTGCGCCGCGCCGTAGGAACGGAGCTTGTCGGTGACGACCACCCGCGGCACCGTACGGGTCTTCTTCATCAGGCGGCGGAAGAAGCGTCCTGCCGCGGCCTTGTCCCGGCGGCTCTGCAGGAGGATGTCGAGCACGTTGCCGTCCTGGTCGACGGCCCGCCACAGGTACTTCTGCTCTCCGTTGATCTTCACGAAGACCTCGTTCAGGTGCCACTTGTCCCCGGGCCGTGGCCGACGGCGGCGCAGTCCGTCCGCGTAGGCCTGCCCGAACTTGGCGGACCAGCGGCGGATGGTCTCGTAGGAGACGATGACGCCGCGCTCAAGCATCAGCTCCTCGACCTCGCGGAAGGACAGCGGGAAGCGGAAGTACAGCCATACCGCGTGCGCGATCACCTCCACCGGGTACCGGTGGCCCTTGTACGACGGCGACGCGGAAGACACGAACGAATCCCTCCCCGGCACGACCAACCAGAAGATCATCCCACCCGGCCAGTCAACGTGACAGTGCCCTCCATACACCGGGCCGCAGGGATGTCATGGCTGATCCCCGGGGCCTGCGGGGTGGTGTGATGGCCAGCTCCGTCCGTTGCCAAGCGGTCAGGGTTAGCGGCCCTTTGCTGGCCATCACTGACGCCCAGCCCCACGGGCAGGCAACACCTTGCCTTGGCTGGGCGTGAGGTCCCTGCCCGCGGGCTCCGGCCCCTTGCACCGCAGGCAGATCGCCGGTCGCGTGCGGAAGGTGCCTGCCGACAGCGGGGTGCCTCGTTCGGGTGAGGTGCATGTTCGTTGGCGAACCGGGTCGTACAGGGGTGCGTCGGTCAAAGCATGACGGAGATCAACGAGCTGCACCTGAGTGAATCCGGCTTGGTGGTACTGGACATCGCAGCCCGCGATGAAGCCACGCTGATGACCGTGATGGCGGATCTTCAGGAGCGTTGGGCGACTTCCGGGATCAGCGGTGTGCAGCGGGTTCCCGGCGAGCCGGGAGTCCGAGTCCGGGTGTACGCGGACGTCCGACGCCCTGGGACCGGGTCCGCGAACGCCTTCTGAGCGGTCGGCGGTTCGTGGGTGGTGGGGCCGGAATACCAAGATCGAGACCCGAATGGGTGCTCTTATCGGAATTGCATGCCGATTGCCCGTCTAGTGCCGACGAAACTGTCCGATCGGCCCGGACTTCTATAGGAAATGGGAGCAAATGTCCGAATGGCATTGGGCAGAGCGTGTCATTACGCTCACGGAGCGCGAACCCACTCTTCTCACGGACCTGGGTTCGCGCTCCCAATGTGATGACGACCCAGGAGGTCTCTATGCCTTCGTCCCCGGATCACCCGCGAGTCAAACGCCTCTGGCGCCGACTCGCAGGCGACAGTAACAAACAGGTCGCGGCCGACGACATGCCTGTCAACAGTGCGGCAGCCACGGGCAACACCCCCCAGCCCTCACCTGCCGCCGCGGGCATCGCCTTTCCGCCACTGCTCATCGTCCCCGGATCGCCCGGATACGCGGCCCTGGCCCTCATGTTGGTCCCGGTGACCCTGTGGGTGTTCGTCGTGTGGATGAGTACGCGCGGCGGTTCGAAGTCCCGCTGACGAAATCTCAGCAGTGACCCGGGCTCGTTTCCCCGACGAAACGGCCGGGCGGGCACCGCTTTTCATCACGTTACCCGGGCGGCGGAATCCCTTTCGTCGCCCGGGCCGGACCTGGCAGAGAGCGAAACCATGGGGAACACTTTTTCGTCGGACCACTGTAAACAGTGCGGGGGCAGGCGGACGCTGCAGCACACCGGGCGTCCCGGCGAGTACTGCAGCACCAAATGCCGGCAGGCGGCCCACACGGAGCACCGCAAAGGACTTCCTCCCGATACATCCGAGTTCGACCACTTCCTTCACGGCGAGCTGGACGCCGCGTGTGCAGAGATCCGCGACCTGCAACGCGCCCTGCGTACTTCGGCCTCGGCAGTCGAGCAGCCGCTGGAACGCCTGCTGCAGTTACAGCGGCGCATCGACCAGCTGACCCCGACCGTGGTGGGCCGCACAAAGCGCCTGGGCGCGTCGTGGGAGGTGATAGGCCAGCTGCTCGGTATGAACAAGGACACCGTGCGCAAGAAGTACAACTCCTCGGTCGTACAGCGCGCGCTGACCCGCGCGCACGTCAAGGGACTCACGGCCCGGGCCACGCCGCGGCACATCCCGGCGGCCGTCCCGGAACCGCCCGCTGAATCCTTCCCGCCCCAGCCTCTCGCCGTGCGCGCGGCACCCCTCGACGACGCCGCCGACAGCGAGAGCGAGAGCGCCGACCCCTCACCAGACACGGGACTGGCCCCCGGCCCGGGAGACTTCGCCTGCGTGCTGAGCAACCTCCAGCGTGCCTCCCAGTACAGCCTGCGGACACTCAGCAAGAAGACCAAACTCTCCCCCAGCTTTCTCTCCCGGACCATGAACGGCGAACGCTTCCCGAGCTGGCAGGCAACAGCCTCGATCGCCCGTGCCTGCGGCGCCGACCCCGAGGCCCTCAGAAAGGTCTGGGAAGACGCCGACGCCCGCCGCAGCCGCAAGTCACAGCCCGAGACACTCGCCTCCGCCCTTCGCTACCTGCACCAACGGGCAGGAAGCCCCACCCCCTGGTCGATGTCCGTCAACAGCGGCCACGCCCTGGCCCAGGACCGCATCACCGACCTCCTCGACGGGACCACAACCGGCACCTGGGAAGACGTCCAGGCGCTCGTCCAGACGCTCGACGGGGAGCCCACCTACTTCAAACCCCTCTGGCAACAGGCCACCACCGAACACACCACCCCCACACCAGCCCCAGCGCCACAAACCCCCGACCAGGGAACCACCAGCCGGATCGAAGAACTCATCACCGCCTTCGGCAACGTCCTGGGCACCACCACCCGCCCCACCACCCCCCGACGCCCCCTGCCCGCCCCCATCCGGGCCGCCACCACCTGGGCCAGCCGATGACCTGACCCTCAGACGCCACACGCGCTGAGGAGCCGGCCCCGGCCAGGCTGGCTCCTCTCACATCCGCAGCCAGCGCCCGAGCCGGACCGGCGCGAGCAGGGCTCCCTTTGCCATCGACGCGGAAGCCTCCGCACGACTGTCAGAGCATGTCTGAAAGATCGTGTAAGTCCGTGATGTGACAGGCTGGCCGGGGCCCTGACCTGGGCTTTGACCAGCCGGGACGGACGGACATGAACGACAACGAGATCCCGCCGTTGAACCGGTCGAGGACGACCTCGTGGATGAGGTCGTCGAGCGGCTGATGGACCGCGCCGACGCCTCGGGTGCTGCCCTGCTGGGTGAGGGCGGGCTGCTGACGGAGGTGACCCGGGCCGTGCTGGAGCGGGCCCTGGACGCGGAGATGACCGACCACCTCGGATACGAGAAGCACGATCCCGCGGGCCGCGGCTCGGGCAACAGCCGCAACGGCACATCGCCGAAGACGGTGCTGACGGATGCCGGGGCGGTCACGCTGGCCGTTCCGAGGGACCGT
>NZ_JBIURV010000121.1:0-6458 GCF_044741025.1 Streptomyces sp. NPDC088246 | reverse complement strand
TCAGACAGCTCGATGGACTCGGCCTCGGTCATGTTGTTGCTGGTCATCGGTGCATCTTCCGTGATCAGGAGTTACACCGAACGTTTTACAGTCCCCCACCAGGACACCGCCTCTCCGGCGGCAGACTGCGATGCGTTCACCCGTTCAGGGCGGGAGCAGCCGGATCGCACATCCGGCCGCCTGGCATGCACTTGGCTGTCAGATGTGAGGCGACAAGGCGGCAGGGTAAGCGGGGAGTTCCCGGGCGGGATCGGCGATGATCTGGAGGCGCGCTTCGTCGATCCCGTGGGGGGTGTCCGAACGCTTCACTACCACCGCTCCCGGTGCATGCGGCAGCATTGAGCAGAGTCCCCAACTCCCGCATCCAGCCAAATCGGGCCACGGGATGCCGGATTCCTGCAACCATCGTGGCTCGGGACGGCGTGATCGCCCTCGTGCGTACGGCAGGGTCCGCGGGACCTTGGCACGAGTCGGGGCAAGCTGGCCCAACAGACCGCAGGTCGCGTGGGAGAAGGGGCGTTCCGAGGTGGAATCAGGTGCGGTGGTCAGCGGGCGGTACCGGCTGGACCGGTGCCTGGGGCGCGGGGGCATGGGTGAGGTGTGGGCCGCCGAGGACAGTGATCTGGGGCGCTTGATCGCGATCAAGATCCTGCTCGCCGGCCTGGCCGCCGAACCCGATCTACTCGTCCGGCTGCGGCGCGAGGCGCGGACCGCGGCCGCGCTCCAGCACCCAGGCATCACGGTGGTGCACGACGTTGGCGAGCACGAGGGCCGCCCCTACTTCGTGATGGAACTGGTTGACGGGCAGGACTTCAACGCCCTGCTGACCGAGCACCCCAACGGTGCGCCCCTCATTCTCGCATTGGACCTGATGGCGAAGGTCGCCGGGGCACTTGATCATGCGCACAGCCGTGGTGTGGTGCACCGCGACATGAAGCCCGCCAACCTGATGCGCCTGCCTGACGGCGGGGTGAAAATCTGCGACTTCGGCATCGCGCGCTACGCCGAGGCCACAACCCGCCTAACCTCGACCGGCAGCGTGCTCGGCACCCCCGCGTTCATGGCCCCCGAACAGTGGCTCGGCGAGCCGCTCACCGCGGCCACTGACCTGTACGCCTTCGGCGTCACCCTGCACACCCTCATGACCGGTACACCGCTCTTCCCCGGGCCGACCGCCGCGGCACTGCTGCACCAGCACCTCAACAGCAGCCCGCCCCACGTGAGCGAAATACGCACGGACGTACCCTCCGACCTCGACGATCTGCTCCAGCAGCTGCTGGCCAAGGATCCCGCCGAACGGCCTGGCACGGCAGCGCGGGTGCAGGAGGTCCTGCTGGCCGTCGCCAGCCGTTCTGCCCAGGCTTCGTTGTCCGGTGGCTCCGGCACCGTCCCGCAGGCCAACCCCCTCGTCGCGCCTACGCTGGAGCTGGAGGAGGAGCGGGAACGCGAGCCGGCGCGGCACGGAGCGCCGCCCTCCATTGCGTCCCGCGGCAGTACGACGATCACCAACAGCAGGTGGCTCCGATTCCAGACCGCAGCGGAAACCGGTTCCAAGTTCTGCTTCGTGGCTTTCGGCGTGCTCAGCGTGCTCTTCGCGGTGACCGGCCACGCGGACCAGATCATCTCGGAGGTTCCAGAGAGCTGGAGCACGGCTGGGAAGATCGCGGCGGGCACCATGGCCGGAGGTCTCGTGGGCGGGTTTTTCGGCGGCTTGATCGGCTTCTTCACCACCCCCGACAGCATCACGGTGGACGACGAGGAGTTCGTCGTCCACCGTGGCAAGCTCAGCCAATCGCAGGAATGGACGGGACTGGACCGCTTCACGGTCCGCTGGGACGCACTCGAAGGCATCGCGGTGGAAGAGCTTGGCGATAGGGCCGCACTCGTCGCCCGGTTCCGCTCCTCGCGAGTGCCCTCCAAGAAGTGGCAGACCAGCCACAGCATTGAGCGACGAATGGACGGCGGTTACGTCATCTACGGCCCCACGAAGAGAAATTCGAAAGAGGTGAACCCGACACGGCTCCGTGCGGCGCTGAAGCGGCACGCCGGGGGCCTGTACGACAACCCAGACGACGTACCGGATCCGTGATAGAGACCGGACCCGATCGTAGATAGAACTGGTCTTGACACAGCGCACGGTGCCCTCCGACTTCACGGACAGCCGGGCGGTCGGCAAAGCTGGGCAGAGGTGTGGTGGCTGGCGGACGAGCGGCCTACAGATGTATCTGGAGGCCCCGAAGGCGTACTACGACCAGCAATGAACGTTGCACCACGCCCCGGTCCGGGAGCAAGCTGGACCGAGGCGTGGTGCAGTGGCCGTCAAACCTCCGCCCCGCGTGGGTGGGCTGGAGGTGTTCCGCAGGTTCATGCCGTCGTAGACCCACCAGTCACTGGTCTCGTGCATGTGCCCGCCGCTGCCGACGTCGAAGATCCTCGGTTTCGGCTCGCTGCCATCGGCGAGCACCGCACCCGGGCGCCCCTGATGCGCTGCGCCGAACACCTCGGTCACCCACATGTCCCCTCACCCCTTTCACTCCCCCGCAGACCACGCTCGTGACGCTCCGCGGCTCGCCGTCTGTCCTCCCCGAGCCTGCCCCACCCCGGGCACCAGGAAGTACTGAATACCCGAACCAGTGAACACCGGGCCGACGGGAAGCCCGCAGGGCCGTCCGGGTGAGTGCGGCGCGGCGACCGGCGTGCCCTCGCACACCCTATTCGAACGGACGTACCATTCGGGTGTGCCCATGTACGATTTTCCCCAGGACCTGCGCGAACCGGGCAGAGAACAGCCACCAGCCCACCCGGCAGCGCGAACGCGCCATGAAAGGCTTCCGTAGCGTCGGCGGAGCCCAGCAGTTCCTATCCGCGTTCAGCGGCATCTCACCCCACTTCCGACCACGACGCCACCTGATGACCGCCCCCGAATACCGCACCGAGATGACCACCCGCTTCGCCATCTGGGACCAGGTCTCCGACGTCGCCGACCTGCCCGCCGCGGCCTGAGCACGGAGCCGGAACCCGGCCCCACCCCACCCGACACACCGTCAGGCACTCACACACCCAACAACGTGACAGCGCCCGGCGGAGCTCAAGCGGGTATCGGGAAGGTCGTGCCATGACTCAATCCTTTCATGAAATCGAGTCTCTACTGGAACCGGGGTGCCTCTGTGTCTTGTCAAGTCCCATGGTTAGGGAGCGACTTGGCTTTTCGCTCATCGGCGATCATGACGCGCCACACGTGGTCGGCCAGGCGGCGTTTCAGGCACCGCTTCGCTTCCTTCGGCGTCTTACCCTCGGAGAGTTTGCGCTGGTAGTAGGCGTGTCCGGGTGATTTCGGCATCCGTATCTGCACGACCGCGATGGTGTGGAGGACGGAGTTGAGCTGGCGGTCGCCGGAGCGGGACAGCCGGTGGCGGGCTTTGTCCGCGCTGGCGATCTCCACCGGGGCGGCACCGGCATAGTTCGCGAATGCCGCCGAGGTGGAGAAGCGGTGAGCCCGTCCGGTGCGGCCGATCAGCCGAGCGGCCATGACCGGCCCGATGCCCGGGGTGTCCATCAGCGTGCTGCTCGATGCCTCTACCAGGCTCTGCATCCGGGCAGCGTTGTCCGTGAGCTGCTTGTCCAGTTTCCGGATCTCGGCGACCAGGTCCCAGGCGATGTCCTTGCGGACGGTCTCGATATCGCCGGCGGGGCGGACGGATCGCAGCAGTTTGGCGGCCAGGTCCGCGGACAGCTGGGTCGGGGCGCCGCCGGGCAGCAGGTCACGCAGCAGCGCGTGGAGCTGGTTGACCGTGCGCACCCGGGCCTGGGCCAGGTTCACACGCCGTTCGTCCAGGAGGGCCAGCGTCGTGGTGTGATCCTCGGGCGCGAGATCCCGCTCTTCTCCCTGCAGATAAGCAACGGTGGCTGCGGCCGCTGCGTCTATCTGGTCGTTCTTACGCCGTCCACCGCGGGAAAGTTCGCGCACCCGGCTGGTCGCCGCGGCAGGCACGTCGACGACGCTCTCACCGCGGGCGATGAGCCACTGGGCGAGATGCCGGCCCAGGCCGTTGGCGTTCTCCACAGCCCACTTCCGCTGTGGCCACCGCTTGGCCCAGGCCAGCAGCCGCCGGTAGTCCGCCAGACTGGCCTCGATCCGCATCGACCCGACCTGCTGGTTCGAGACCGGCTCGACGGCGGTGGCGGTGTGGGTGGACTTGTGTGGGTCGACACCGAGCAGTATCACGGGACCTGATTCCTCACAGTCGGACGACGGGGACAGCCACGGTCGACACGCCGACTTCCGGAACCAACCTGGCCGGGACACGCCTCTGTTGAGTCAGACCGCGGACGGACACCGGACCGGCGACATACCCCGGGAGAGCCAGCCCCGAAGAGCGGCAGACGGTTCACGAGTCACCCGGACCGGCGTCCTACGGCACGCTACGAGCGGCCAACCCGACCGCGTCCCGCTTTCCCCATATAAGTCGGCGGTTCAGTGCTGAGAACGCGTCCGGGTGGCGCCTTTTGGATCGGCCGCCCGGACGCGTTCGCTGGGAAGTTACGGCTGGGTGATGACGGGGGCGGCGAAGTTGCCCCTGCCGTTGCCGAGGTAGGTGTAGAAGGTGCTGGCGCCTCGCAGAGCGAGGAGGTCGGCTTTACCGTCGCCGTTGAGGTCGCCGCCGGTGATCAGACGGGTGGACTTCCAGCCGGAACCGGCTGCGACGCCGGAGTTGAAACCATTCTTGCCGTTGTTGGTGTACATGTAGAGGGTGCCGTTGTCGTGGACAGCTGCGATGTCGGCCTTGCCGTCACCGTTGAAGTCGTCGCTGGCAATGAGACGCATGCCGGTCCAGCCGGTGCCCGCGACGATACCGCTGCCGAACTTTCCGTCGCCGGTACCGGGGTAGATGTAGAGGGTGCCGTTGGTGTGGACGGCGAGGAGGTCGATCTTCTTGTCACCGGTGAAGTCGCCGGCTGCCACCAGCCGCATGCTGTTCCAGCCGCTGCCCGCGGTAATGACGGTACCGAAGCCGCCCTTGCCGTTGCCGGGGTAGGTCAGCAGGGTTCCGTCGTCGCGGACGGCGACGAGGTCGGTGTTGCTATCGCCGACGAAGTTGCCCGTGGTGATGACGCGGGTGGTGCCCCACCCCACTCCGATCTGGTTGCGGCCGGTGAAGCCGCCCTGGCCGTCACCGGGGTGGGCGTAGAGCTTGTTGTCGGTCTCGTCGATGACGATCGCGTCCGTCTTGCCGTCGCCGGAGAACTCCCCGGCCGCCAACTGGCGGGCCCAGGCACGGTTGGCGGTGGCACTGATCCACTCACTCAGGTCGTCGGTGCGCACGGCCTGGGCGTTGTTGCGCGTCTCGGTCTCGGGGGTGCCGAGACAGCCGCCCTGCCAGGAACGGGTGGCGAGACCGACGAGCTCGGTGCCGTTGTCGGTCTCGCGCAGGATAGGGCCGCCGGTGTCGCCCTGGCAGATGGAGTCGTTGGTGGTCTTACCGGAGATGGCCAGAGTGGTGGCGTCGACGCCGTCGACCTTGAACGCCGCGGTGTGGACCTTCTTCGGGACCCACTCGGTCTTCGTCCGGCCGGCTCCGGCGAAGGTTGCCTCGTCACCGACGGCCAGCGGCACGTCGGTCAGCGTCACGGTGGGGATGCCGGTGGGAACGGAGGTGGCCAGGCGAGCCATCACTACGTCGCGGTCCTGGGCTGGGACCAGTTCGGCGATCTCGCTGGTGTGGGCGGTAGCGGCGTACAGGTCGGTGCCGCTGACCGTGACGGTGGCTTTCTGCTTCGGCTGGCCCTCCGTCACCTGAGCTGGGTCATCCGCGAAGCAGGACGCCGCGGTCACGACCCACCCACGGGAAACGAGGGCAGCCGAACAGCCACGTGCAGGGTCGCCATCTCCGATCAGGATTCTTGCGGTAAACGCGTAGCTCGGAGCGGCCTCCGGGCCGGTGGCAGCGCCCGCAGCAGGGGAGGTGAGGAGGCTGGCGGCAGCCGCTGTCACCGTCAGGCCGGTGACCCAGGTGGTCCGGGCACGTCGAGAGGACATGGTTTTTTCCTTGTCGAAAAACTATGGCGCAAATGCCAGATGGAGAAGATCAGAGAGTGAGGCCCGCATGGTTGTTGTCTCGACGCAGACGATCAATGCGCGCGGCCAACTTCGTGGCGCGGTCGAGACGCACGGTGCAGTAAGACGTCGAGTAGGTCCAGGGTCAGCCGGTGACGCGGATCTCGACCAGCACGGAGCGGGCGCCGCCGACGGTGCCTTCACCGACGGACTCGAAGCCGTTCTGGGCGACGTCGACCGTCGTCGTCTCACCATTGGCGGTGAGGTCGGCGCTGAAGGGGTGGTCCGCGGCTTCCAGTGCAAAGACCCGGGGGAGCGAGAGGGTGAGGTACCCCGTCTTGCCGGTGGCCCGGAAGCAGTAGGTACCGGCGCGGCCGACAGTGTCGTCCTTGACGGTCAGGAC
>NZ_JBIURV010000120.1:0-7150 GCF_044741025.1 Streptomyces sp. NPDC088246 | reverse complement strand
TCCCGGTCTCCCGCAGGATTCCGGCCTTCAGGAACGCCTTGACCAGGGCGAGCACGCGCTTGTCCTTGACCCGGTCACGCACCCGGTCCATCAGGGTCGTGTGGTCGATCGAGTCGAAGCACGCCTCGATGTCCGCAGGGCTCCCCTTCCTCCACCGCTTCGTGGGGCTCGCCCTCGCCTTCCACCACGCCGTCCGCAACGACGGCCAGGACCTGGCCGCCACCATCAGCCGACTGAGCGAACTCACCGCCACCGGCGACTTCATCTGCTTCACCGACATCGCCCACTTCATGGCCGCCCTGCCCCTGCCGGAGTCCTCGGCCACCCGCTGGGCCAAGGACGAAGACGACGTTCGTTCCGCATGGCGCGGCCTGGTCCAGGCCCGGCAGGAACCGGGCACCGGGCCCGGAGAAAGTCAGCCGGCGTCGGGACGCTGACCCACCAGCTGGGTAAGCAGCTCGATGATCTGGGCCTGGTTCCGGTCGATCTTCTTGTCGAGAGGCGTTCTTCGAGGGCCACGTGCATGCCTTTCCCGGCACGACCGGACGGCCAGAACGCTGGCAGTGGTCACCCTCAGTCAGCGGTTGTTGGGGCTCAGCAGCGTGGCGGCCGCGGCGATAAAAGCGACGGCTGCTTCCTTGGCCGCATGCCGCCGGGCATCCAGCTCGGTCCGGTCGATGGCCTTGCGTAGCGCGTACGTGGCATCTGCGGCCTGCTGGGCGGGGCCGGCCAGCTCGGGGACCAGGACCTGAAGGCGGATGTGGGGCGCGGTGATTGCCGCCCGGGTGTCGTGGGATCTCGTCTGGGCCTCCAGCTGGTGCTCGGTGCCTGCCTCGGCCAGGGCCAGACGCTCCCGATGGAACATCGCCGAGCGGTGCGCGTCCAGGGCGGCCGCGAAGTCGGTGACGGCGCCGAGCTGGTCCTGGCGGTGGCTGTCGGCGCGCTCCTCGTCGCGTGCGGTGCGTGCCGAACGGTGCTGGAGGACTCCGGCGGTCAGGGCACCGGCAAGGGTACCGAGTACGGCAACGATCGAAGGCCATATGGACATCAGGTGTTGGGTCCCCTCGGGTAGTCGGTTTCGGTGGTGAGGCCAGCGGACAGCGAGATACGCGGCGCCTTCGGTGGCTGAGTTACGACTGCGGCGCTCCGGACCTACCCTGGCGGCCAGTCTCCCGCTGGGGCCAGAGATTAGGAGTCCGGAGCCATGATCACTTGCTCCGAGCCGACCAGCACACAAGACGGCCGGAAGCAAGTACCGGCGTGCTCCCAGAACTCAGCAACATGTTTCTTGTCGCTGACGAAGGTTTCCAGCGGTGACCAACAAACGTTGCTGGCTCCCGGCGGTATAACCAGACGCCGCGACCTGGCTGAAGTCGGTTCGATTGTCAGAAGCGACCACTACCGTCAGTGAGTTGGACGGGCCGGCATTCAGACGGCCGCCCTGAGCTGATTGCGGGGCTGGATCCCCGCCCCTGACAGCTGGAGGTCATATGGCCCTGGACAAGCGGCGGGTGCAGACGGCGGTGACCGGTGCCCCTGATTCGGAGTCGCCCGTGGTCCTGCCCACGGAGGCGATCGAGCTGGACCAGTTCCGCCAGGCGCACGGCGGCGAGCAGGGCGACGTACGGGGCGCGTCCCACTCCTGGGGCGCTCTGGGCGCCTGGGCCTGGGGCCTCTCCCGTGCCCTGGACGCGTCCCGAGGTGGACCACACCAAGGTGGCCGTGACCGGTCGTTCCCGGCTGGGCAAGGCCGCGCTGTGGGCCGGGGCGCAGGACCGCCGGTTCGCAATGGTCGTCAGCAACAACTCCGGTTGCGGCGGCGCGGCGCTGGCCAGACGGACGTTCGGTGAGCGGATCACGGCCGTCAACACCCGTTTCCCGCACTGGTTCAGTGTCAACCACCGGCGTTACAACGGTGCCGAGGCCGAACTGCCGGTCGACCAGCACATGCTGCTGGCCCTGATCGCGCCGCGCCCGCTGTACGTGGCCAGCGCGACGGAGGACCTGTGGGCCGACCCGCGCGGCAAGTTCCTCGCGGCCCGTCACGCCGGGCAGGTGTACCGGTTCCTGGGCGAGACCGGGCTGAGCGACTCCGAGCCGCAAGCGGTGCCCGGTCCGCAGGTATCCGGTCCGCACGTGCCCGAGCCACACACCGCGGATGTCGCCGAACCCGGCTTCCCGGCCCCGGACACCCCGCTGACCGGTGGCCGCATCGGCTACCACCTGCGTTCCGGCGCCCATGACATCACCCCGTACGACTGGGACCGCTACCTGGACTTCGCCGACCGCCACCTGCTCACGCACCGGGCCGGGCGGACGACGCCCTGACGAGCTCGCGCAGTGATCACGGGCAACCGGCGGATCACGGGTCTGACGGCCGGAATGCCGCCGGTGGTCCACACCAGCGGCCGGCCGATCGCGTCAGCCAGCTGCTGCCACGTGAAGCCCTTGGCCAGTCTGCTGGAGACGATCGCAGCCGATACCTCGTCGCGATTCATGCCCGGTCGGTGATCGCTCGGCGCCGGTTGTGCACCGCCGTACGCCGCGTCTTTCCCCGCGTGGTTCATCGCTTCGAGACCTCCCTGTCCAAGGGTCCGGTAGGTGTCGGGCCGCGAACGACCGGCCAGGCTGCCGAGGGAGCTCTCCGGCCGGCCGCCGCTTGCGACTGGTGTTCAGACGAGCGCCAGTGCGGGAGCGGGCAGGTAGGGGGTGATGTTGCGCCAGGCGCGCTCCATGTATTCCCCCTTCTCGCCGACCGGGGCGACATAGTGCAGTGCACCGTCGGCGGCCTCCTTGCCCTCAAGGCGGGCGATGATCCAGGCGGCGAGGTAGTGCGAGGCCAGGCAGCCGCCGGCGGTGGCGATGTTGTCCTTGGCGTAGAAGGGCTGGTTGAGTACCTCGACGCCGGCGGCGATGACCCAGGGCTTGGCGATCAGGTCGGTGCAGGCGGGGATGCCGTCGAGCAGGCCGAGCCTGGCCAGCACGAGCGCGCCGGAGCACTGCGCCGCGATGAGCTGGCGCGAGGGGTCCAGGTTGCGCAGGATGTTCATGATCGCCGGGTCTTCGACGACCTCGCGGGTGGCGATGCCACTGCCGACGATCACGGCGTCAGCGGCGCACGCCTCCTCAAGAGTGGACATCTGCTCGATGACCACCCCGTTCATCGACGTCACCTTGGGGCTGGGGGTGGCGATGGTGACGCGCCAGTCGTCGGTCTTGATGCGGTTGAGCACACCGAGCGCGATCAGGGAGTCGAGCTCGTTGTAGCCCTCGAAGGTGAGGATGGCGATGTGCACGGCGGCTGTCCTTCCGGGTGGGTGGGTCTTGACGGTAAGGAGCCGCGAACAGGACAGTCAACGAATTGTCATGCGTACAATCCGGTGTATGCCAGCCTCGCGGTACAAAACACTGGTCGACGCGTTCGCCGCCGACATCCGGACCGGGCGGCTCGCCGTGGGTGCGCGGCTGCCGACACACCGCGGGCTCGCCGCCCGTGAGGGCATCGCCGTGGTGACCGCGACCCGGGTGTACGCCGAGCTGGAAACGATGGGTCTGGTGAGCCGGGAACAGGGCCGCGGCACGTTCGTGCGTGATATCGCGGTTCCCGCCGGCCACGGCATCGACCAACAGGCCGTCGCCACCGACGCGGTCGACCTCAACTTCAACTATCCGTCGCTGCCCGGCCAAGCCGATCTCCTCCGGCAGGCCCTGCGCGAGGTGGCCACCTCCGGCGATCTCGACTCGCTGCTGCGCTACCAACCCCATCGAGGGCGCCCCCAGGACAGAGCCGCGATCGCACGGCACCTGAAGCGCCGGGGAATCACCACCGACGCGGACCGGATCCCGCGCTCACGAGGCCCGCGCTGTCCGCTGCCCACGCTCGCGGGCCAAGCAACGCAACTCCACCCGGGCCGCCGGTGCACGGCCCCCGCTGGTGGTGAAGAAGGGATGCCACCAGATCCGCGCCGAGAGCTCAAGGAGCCGCCGACGCAGCGCGGTGTTGTGGCGCAGGCCGGGAGGACGCCGGCGGGAAGCACCAGGATCATCCCAGTGCCGGCCGCCGCCACAAGCATTCGGACGTACATCATGAGCACACCTCCGAAGCAGGATCGGCGAGCGCTGCGACCAGCAGGCCCGTAGCGTCGACGGGCGTCTTGATCAGGACGTCAGGGTGACCCAACGACCGGTGCCGTCTGTCTCGACGCATTCCTGATACGGATTCAACGGACCCGGCTGTTCCCGACAGCTCCAGACGGATCCTGCGGCGTGGACGGTCGTGGCCCCTTCGCCGCCGCTGTTCCAGCTCCGCGTGTAGGCGCTCGCGACCTGGAGTGCTGTGGCGCAGTCCCTGGCGTGAGCCGTCCCCACCGTGAGCCCCGATCTGCCATCGGTGCCGCAGATGACGCCGGCTGCCTCGTCGGCCACGCCGAGGCCCGCAAGCAGCTCGCGGGCCTTCGCGGCGTCAGGCGGCTCCGGGAGGTCGCGGGCGGCCGGGGCCCGGCCGACGGGGCTGTGGGAGGTGGCGGCCGTGGCGGAAGCGGCGGTGACCGCGAGACCGGCGACCACCGCGGCGGCCGCGAAGAAGGTGGCGGTACGGCGCAGAGGACGAATCATGCCCCTCATGCTCCGGCCCTGATCGGCGAAGAATCGTTGCTGCCCGACGGGCGTCACCCGCGCGGGTGGGAAGTCGTACCGGGAGCTGCCGAGAGCCGACCTCCGACGAAGGCGCTGGCGACTGGAATGCGGCGGTGCCCTCAGCCACGTGTGCCTGAGGGCACCGCTGGCTGGGCTCAGCGTGGAGTCGGCGTTTGGGCGGCCGCCATCTCGTCGTACAGCAGGTGGTGCTGGTCGGGCGTGCCCCCAGGACCCGCGCCCCGGAGGGGCCGGGAAGTCGCCGTGCCAGTCCCACCTGCCCGGGCCAACAGGCCGTGGCTCGCAGTCGACCCGGCCGACCGCCCCGCACCGCCCGACCTCGCAGATCAGGCACTGGCAACTCGTCACACGTCAGCCGACAGGCTTCTGGAGAGGGGTCGGTTTGGCGATGAGCAGCGCGGTGATCTCCTGGGCGAGCTCCGGGCCGAGTTCGCCCCAGCCGTCCTTGTAGCCGTAGACGCTCGCCAAGGTGCGGGCGTCGTAGTCGCCGTTCATGATCTCGATGTCGGTGGTGGTGATGAGTGCCGGGTGGGCGACGCCGACAGCTCCCGAGACCTTCAGCAGCTCCTTACGCAGGGTGCGTAGGTAGACAGCGGCCCGGGTGGCCTTCGAGGGCGCGTCGACGCCGCGCACCAGCCACGGGTCCTGGGTGGCGATGCCGGTGGGGCACTTGTCGGTGTGGCATTTCTGCGCCTGGATGCAGCCGATGGACAGCATTGCCTCGCGGGCGACGTTGATCATATCGACACCCAGGGCGAAGGCGACGGCGGCGTTCTCGGGCAGGCCGAGCTTGCCGGAGCCGATGAAGGTGAGGTCGTCGGTCAGCCCCTGCTCGGCGAACGTGCTGTAGACGCGGGAGAAGCCCATCCGGAACGGCAGCGACACCGAGTCGGTGAAGATCAGGGGAGCCGCCCCGGTGCCGCCCTCGCCTCCGTCGATGGTCACGAAGTCGACCCCGCGATCACCACGCGCCATCAGCGTGGCCAGCTCCTGCCAGAAGCTCATCTCCCCCACAGCGCTCTTGATCCCGACCGGCAGACCGGTCTCGGTAGCGAGCAGCTCCACGAAGTTGAGCATCGAGTCGACGTCGTGGAACGCGGTGTGCCGAGAGGGGGAGGCGCAGTCCTTGCCGGCCGGGATGCCACGGATCTTGGCGATCTCGGGGGTCACCTTCGCGCCCGGCAGCATCCCACCGAGCCCCGGCTTGGCACCCTGGGAGAGCTTGATCTCTATCGCCTTGACTGGGGCGCCTGCGACCACGTCCTTGAGCTTGTCGAGGTTGAAGGTGCCGTCCTCGTTGCGGCAACCGAAGTACGACGTCCCGATCTGGAGGACGAGGTCACCGCCGTTGCGGTGGTACTGCGAGAGGCCGCCCTCGCCCGTGTTCTGCATCGCGCCGGCCAGCGCCGCGCCCTTGTTGAGCGCCGTGATGGCCGCGCCAGACAGCGATCCGAAGCTCATCGCCGAGATGTTCACGACGCTCGCCGGCCGGAACGCCTTGGCGCGCCCGCGCGGGCCGCCCAGCACCTTGGCCGAGGGCAGCGGGCCCTGCGGGTCGTGCAGATCGGGCAGCGTGCCGGCGAACGTCCGCTGCTTCACGTACGCGTGCCCTTGCACGTGCTCAACGTCTACGTCGGTTCCGAACCCGAAGTAGTTGTTCTCTTCCTTCGCCGACGCATAGATCCAGGTGCGCTGGTCACGGCTGAACGGGCGCTCTTCCTCGTTGGACGTCACGACGTATTGGCGCAGTTCCGGCCCGATCGTCTCCAACAGGTACCGTGCGTGCCCGATCACGGGGAAGTTTCTGAGCAGTGCGTGCTTCTTCTGGATGAGGTCGCGGGCAGCCACCAGCGCCAATGCTGTTGCGGCGGCCGCGCCGATGCTCCGAGCGCGCATGAACGTTCCTCTCCTCGGCTGTTCGATACCCGACTCCATCGCTGTGCGGCGGACGTCGTGGGCGTTGGGCGGCGGACACGGCCAGGCAGGCATCGGCGTCCGACGACGAAACGCCACATGATGTTAGAGGTCTCGTGGATGGGCGGACAGGGCAGGGTGCGTGAGTCCGGCTCCAGCCTTGGCGCTCGTGCGGGGCCGGGACGCTTCTCCAGGCAGTTCAATGCTCGGAGCACACCAAGAGCAGGCGCGCCAAGCTCACCACCGACAAACTCACCGCACTCGCCAACCTCGGACTCGAATGGGCCGCCTGACGGAACAATGGCGATGCCCGCGCTCGCTGGCTGGGCGGCGAGAGCAGCGGCACCCGGCCTCCGGGACCGCCTGGCGGTAACGGCCGTGTAGGCCGACACCGCTCTGCCCGCGACGACGTCGGTCCCCCTCAGCGCACCCACCCAGCGGCCCTCCCACCTTCTTCTCCGGGGCAGAGGGCGCCAGGGGTGCGCTGATGAGGTTCCCCCGGCGTGCGGGAGGTGCTGATCAGCTGGTCAGGGCGGGTTGACGGGGTTTCAGGTTCGTTCGTTCGGCCGTTGCCTGGTCGGCG
>NZ_JBIURV010000119.1:0-7325 GCF_044741025.1 Streptomyces sp. NPDC088246 | reverse complement strand
CCGCCGCTACATCATCTGGCGAAACCGCAATGCCGACAACCGGCACCTACGCGCCGTCGTGGACAGGGCAAACGTTGCCTGATCCGGCACTAGCTGGCTCACCCTCGGCGGCAGGAGCTTCGCTCATGCTGCGGTAGGTGGCGGTGGTGTCCTTTTCCGGCCGTGGCGTGTTGGTGAGCCCGGTTGATTGTCGAGTCGACCCAGACCGTCCAGTCGACTCTGCCTGGGCGGTCAGCTGCGTCAGAACCGTGTCCCAGGTGCCGTCAGCTGCCCACCTACGATGTCGTTTCCACACCGTCCGCCAGGGCCCAAACGCTTCGTGGGGCGGATCTCTCCAGGGAATGCCGGTGTGGGATCAGTAGATGATCCTTTCGATGATGCGACGGTGGTCGGCGAACGGCCGCCCTGCCTTGCCTGCGTTGCGGGGAAGGCAGGGCGCCAGGCGTGCCCACTGCTCGTCGGTCAGCAGGCGCATGTGCCCGCTCGTGGAGGCTCCGGGTAAAGAGACCATCTCCGTCTACCAAGTGAATGTTCCCATCACCCTCGGCCAGCTCCCCTCAGCGAGGGCCGAAGACCTCGATTCTTCCGAGTGGGAGAGCGCGAAGGGTGTTGAGATCAGACACCGGGAAAGCTGCCCTGGCAGACACCGAGTTCACCGGCACCACGGTGACCCGGGCCTTCACCGGCCGCCCCGCCCGCGCTCTGCGCAACCGCTTCACCGACACCTACGGCTCCCTCGCCCCGCTCGGATACCCAGCCCTCCACCACCTCACCGGTCCGCTGCGCAAGGCCGCCACCGCCGCCAGCGACACCGGTCTGATCCACCTGTGGGCGGGCACCGGCTACCGCCAGGCACGCGAAGAACCCGTCGCCCGGGCCCTCACCCACCTCGCAGCCCACACATGACCCTCGGTGAACCGCTCCGTAATTCCCAGAAACGGCCCTCTGCTCGAGCGTGATCAGCAGCGAGCCGCCGGGTCCTGCTGACCTCCGATCGGTTCTCGCACGCCCCAGCACCCAGGGCGGTTTCAAGTTCCGTGATTGGTCTGGGTGTTGGGGATGCCGAGGATTGTGAGGGCTCGTGTGGGTTCGTCGCGGATGGCTCGGGTGGTCTTGGCAATGTTGTCGGCTCCCAGGATCTTCAGGGCGCCGGTGGCGAGGTTGTGGAAGGTGGCCATGGCGCGGGGTGCGGTGCCGGTGTGCACGCGGGAGGCGTCCTCGGCGAAGGTTACATCTCGGATGTTGTGGGAGGAGTTTTCGATTCCCCAGTGTCCGCGGATCGCGTTCGCTAGGCCGGCAGGGCTCGTCTGGTGGGCGTCGAGGCTGGTCACGGCGTAGACGGTCGTACGAGTCTCCCGCTGGCCGGCGGATCGTCGGCGGCGGTGCAGGCGCAGGGCGAGGCGGGCGTGGGGGAAGTTGATGCCGCCGAGGTTGTCGGCGATGGCACAGGTCTTGATAGAGCGGGACTCGCGCCGGCCGTGGGCGGCGGTAGAGGCGGTGTGCTGCACCGGGATCGCGTTCCAGGGCAGGGCGGCGAGCTGCCGGTGGGTCGTGGGCTGGTTCGTCTTGATCACGGCGATGTAGTGGGCCTTCTTGGCCGTCACGAGCCAGGTGATGGTGGCCTTGACCGAGTGCAGGGCGTCGAAGGTGACGATGGTGCCCGCGAGTTCCAGGGGCGCCAGCAGCGGGCGGAAGTGCCGGGTTTCGTTCGTCTTCGACCCGACCTCGACCTGAGCGATCGTCGCGACGGGGGCGTGGGTGACGGCCGACAGCAGGTGCCGGCCCGGGGCGCCCGAGTGGGCCGAGCCCTTGAGGGTCTTGCCGTCCACGGCGATGACCCGATGCGAAGGGCCGGTCGCCGCGGACTCGGCGGCGCGGTGCTGACCGGCGAGGTAGGCGCTGACCGCCCGGTCGAGGGCGTCACCGTCGAGGGCAGCGAGGAGGCGTCCGATGGTCGCCGCCGACGGCGAGCGGCGCCAGCCCAGCAGATGCCGGCGCATCCCGAGGGCCGCCAGCACGCTCCGGCAGGCCCGCTGACCGAACTCGGCGACCTCCTCGATGCTTCTGGCGCCGGAGACGGCCGCGCAGGCGCACATCAGCAAGATCGCCGTCAGCGGGTACCACCGCCCGCGCCGTGATCGCGGATCCGGAACCGCCCCGAGGTGAACGCGCAGGTCAGCGATCCGGCCCTCGTCCAGCGGACCCAGGTTCTCCAGCACGGCAGGGATACGGGAAGATGCAACAGCAGGCACGGGACACTCTCATGATCATCGGGCTTAGACAAGGTTAACGCCCCGCCCGTGACCGGTGCCCGTCACCGATACCCGGTCGCGTCCGCGGGCTTGCCGGCATTGTCGACCTCGACCAGGTAACGCCAGCAGTCCGGGCGCGAGCCGTCGAGGTCGGTGAAGCCGTATTCCTGTGCGAGTTGCCTGCTGGACAGCGACTGGCCGTTCCAGCGCACGACGTCGGCATCGCCGGCCAGCGCCGCGACCGCGCGTCCGACGTACGACGGGCTCTCCGAAATGCAGAAGTGCGGCACTGTGGCCAGCGCGTCGCGCCAGTTGTTCTCGGTGACGCCGAACGTGTCGAGCATCATCTCCGAACGCAGCCAGCCCGGGGTGAGCGCCACCGCCGTCCCGCCATGCGGCTTCAGCTCGTGTGCGAGCACGAACGCCATGCGCAACACGCAGTTCTTGACCAGGTCGTAGAAGTACGAGTTGCGGTAGTGCATTCCGTTGTATGCGGACGTCCCGTCGGTCATCTCGACCACGAGCCCACCCGGTTGACGCACGAGCAGCGGCAACACGAAGTGGCTGGTGATCGCGTGGGTCTCCACGCCCAGCCGGAGCAGCCGCAGTCCGTTGTCGAGGTCGTGTTCCCATACCGGCTTGTCGAACGCGAACAGCCGCTCTCCGCCCCAGACATCGTTGACCAGCACGTCGAGCCGCCCCTGCTCGGCGTCGATGCCCTCGGCCAGCGCACGGACCTGCTCGGGCACCAAGTGGTCGGTCGGCACCGCGATGCCGGTTCCGCCGGCGGCAGTGACGAGCTCCGCGGTCTCCTCGATCGTCTCGGGCCGGTCGTACTCCGAGCGCCGTTCCCGCGTCGTGCGGCCGGTGACGTAGACCGTCGCACCCGCCGCGCCTAGCTGGACGGCGATGCCGCGCCCGGCTCCCCGCGTGGCCCCCGCGACCAGCGCGATCTTTCCGTGGAGGTCCGGTACCGATGTGTCGGGCATGAATCCCATTGAGTTCCTTATCTATCCGCACGGCCTGGTCCACGTCCGTCATCGGACGCCGACCGGTGACACCATGCTCGACCCAAAACCCGACACCCTGTGTCGTATTTTTCACCCGCCTCACGAACGCCACAGAAGTGACCAAGCCGAATGCCACACACAGCGACGACGGCTTCCTGAGCAGCGCTCTACCGTTTCCCCGGCCAAATCGCCGAAAACAGTCTCACCAACAAGACCCAATCGCTACCCTGCCCGCCACCTCCGACGCGCAGCCCCGCCAACTCACACGCTGGCGTTGTCACATTGTTGGGTGTGGGTGTCTGACGGTGCGTCGGGGCGTGGTGGTGCCGGGTTTTGGGCCTGTTCAGGCCGTGGTGGGCTGGCGGGCAGCGCCGGTAATCTGGTCCCAGATGGCTAAGCGGATGGTCATTTCGGCGCGGTGGTCGGGGGCGGTCATCAGGTGGCGGTGGGGTCGGAAGTGGGGTGAGATGCCGCTGAAGGCGGACAGGAACCGCTGGGCCGCGCCGACGCTGCGGAAGCCTTTCATCGCGCGTTCACGCTGGCGGGTGGGCTGGTGGCTGTTCTCGGCCGGGTTGTTCAGTCCCTTGTGGGAGCGGTGCTCGACGGAGGGCATGACCTCGCGGTGGGCGGCGCCGTAGGAGCGGAGCTTGTCGGTGACGACCACCCTCGGCACCGACCGGGTCTTCTTCACCAGGCGGCGGAAGAAGCGTCGGGCGGCGGCCTTGTCCCGCCGGTTCTGCACGAGGATGTCGAGCACGTTGCCGTCCTGGTCGACGGCCCGCCACAAATACTTCTGCTCGCCGTTGATCTTGATGAAGACCTCGTCCAGGTGCCACTTGTGCCCGGGCCGGGGCCGGCGGCGGCGCAGTCCGTTCGCGTAGGCCTGGCCGAACTTGGCGCACCACCGCCGCACCGTCTCATACGAGACGATGACGCCGCGCTGGAGCATCAGCTCCTCGACCTCGCGGAAGCTGAGCGGGAAGCGGAAGTACAGCCACACACAGTGCGAGATCACCTCGACCGGGTACCGGTGCCCCCTGTGCGACGGCGACGCACTCCCCACGGACGATCCCCCTCCAGCAGATCAACCCGAAGATCACCCCATCCGGTCAGCCAACGTGACAGCGCCCGATGAAGTACATCTACGCCGCCCACCCCGAACGCACGTCGAAGCTACCCGGATAGCCATCACCGAGATTGCCGAGCGCCGTCAGGGCGTGACCTTGCCCGCAGCCTTCACCTGCTTGACCGCGTTGACCACGAAGGCTTTGACCTGCTGAAGAACCTCGTCGCACTGGTCACGGACTGCTGTCATCGTCCGGTCTCGGCGGCTGGAACTGCCTCGGCCGGTCGGATCGACGAGGTCGAGTTCATGGGCGATCTCGTTGCGCGCGGCGAAGAACGGGCTCAGCCCCGCCAAAGCACTGTCGCTTATATCTGACTCTGGGATGCCGAGGGCGTTCCGCACCCTCTGCAGGTCCTTGTGCCCTTGCAGACTGGAGCCCGTCAGAGCCTCTACATAGATGTCGATCAGCTTCGTCCTGGGGTCGGGGTCAATGACTGCGGCCCTGAAAGCCTTGCTCGCCTTCTCGTTGAGTTGCTCGTTGATGAACTGTTTGAACTTGCCCTCGGCTGCACTGTTCCCGTTGATCAGGGTCGGCAGCGCGTCCTTGAGCAGTCGCCGGAGGCAAGCGTCCAGGCCGGCGGAGGTGAATACGGTTGCGGCCCTGAGTTGGTCCGTTTGATCGTGTGACAGCCGCCCTCGCGGGTCGGTGTCCCCAGCGGACTTCAGCCGGA
This sequence comes from Streptomyces sp. NPDC088246, assembly GCF_044741025.1. Lineage (NCBI taxonomy): Bacteria > Bacillati > Actinomycetota > Actinomycetes > Kitasatosporales > Streptomycetaceae > Streptomyces > Streptomyces sp. NPDC088246. Next base: position 2,266 of record NZ_JBIURV010000119.1, on the reverse strand, counting down.
TCACATGGAGGGTGTCGAACAGCCCAGAGACACTCTCGTGGGCCCCCTTGAGATACTTCCAGGAGCCTGACACCTCATCCGGAGAGCCCTCGGCCGGCTGCCGAGCGGAGTCAGTTCCAACTTAGTGATCTTGCTGGTGGCCTTGGTCGACGCCATCGTGTCCTTGATCCCCTCACCACACGCGCGGCCCTCAGCCCTCTGGCAACGACGCTGCCAAGGGCAATTTTGGGGCCGCTGCGCATCTCAACCCGTCTGCTGGTGCTATATCTATCGTGAATGACGCGCGGGTTCAGGCCGTGGGCAGCCCAAGAATCTCGGAACCCGCGCGCTTCCGGCCCCGGGGTGATGATCTACTGGCGTGTGGAGCGGAAGTCGGTCTGCATCTACTCCCAGCTCAAGAGCTGTTCGGCCTCCGAGGTCGCCTCGATGATCGAGGGGGTGCTGCGGCACTGCACCGACATGGAGGTGGACCGGCAGTACAGCGACACCCACGGCGCGTCCATCGTCGGGTTCGCCTTCGCGCACATGCTGGACTTCAAGCTGATGCCGAGGCTGAAGAACATCGGCTCCGCGAAGCTGTACCGGCCGGCGGCCGGGCAGGACGAGAAGTGGCCGCACCTCGCGCCGGTGCTGTCCACCAAGACGATCAACTGGGAGCTGATTGCCCAGCAGTACGACCAGATCGTGAAGTACACCACCGCTCTGCGGCTGGGCACCGCCGAGGCCGAGCAGGTCCTGCGGCGCTTCACCCGGGGTGGTCCCAAGCACCCCACGTACCAGGCGATCGAGGAACTCGGGCGGGCGGTGCGTACGGCATTCGTGTGCGACTACCTCGCCGATGTCGAAATGCGCCAGGAGATCCACGAAGGGCTCCAGGTCGTGGAGAACTGGAACTCCGCGAACAAAGACCTCTTCTACGGCAAGGACGGCGACCTGGCCGGTGCAGACAAGGAATCCCAGGAAGTCAGCATGCTCGCGCTGCACCTGCTCCAGTCCGCTCTGGTGCACGTCAACACGCTACTGATGCAGGAGGTCCTGGCCGATCCGAAGTGGGCGGACAGGCTCACCGACGCGGACCGGCGGGCCCTGTCGCCGCTGTTCTGGACCCATGTGAATCCGTACGGCCGGTTCGAGCTGGACATGAACAGCCGCCTCGACCTGGACCTGTCCCTCCGGGCGACAGTGCCTGGCCCACGCACCCCGCACGATGAGGCAGCCGCGACCCCGGCGTGACACCCGGACTACCGATCCTGGCCGGAGCCCTGGTCAAGACGATGTTGCCGGGCTATTGGAAGAGCCGCACGCCCCAGCCGTCGCGGGGACTCCAGCAGTGGCCTATTGGATCAGGTCGGTATGCGTATAGCACTTCGGGCAGGAGTAGATCTGCAGATTATTCGCGTCGGAGACCTGGATACCGGGTGGGTTCGACACGTTGTCGTTGTCGATCACGGCGATGGCCTGCTCCTCGTACGGGACCCAACCCCTTCTGTAGTCGCGGCATTCATCCGAGGCGATGGTCAGCAACGGGCTCATCGCGGCGCCGCAGTTAATGCAGAACCGGGCGATGGGATCGGAGAGGCCCCACGGCGGCCAACCACCGACCTTCCATCCGGGAGCTTCGGACAACTCGGCGGAGTAGAACTCATCCGGTTCCTCATAGGAATCATCTATCTCGACGCCGGCCGCCTGCCACGCGCTCCAGTCACTCAGCTGCTGCTTCAACTCCTCGTCCAGCTCCAGAATGTTGGGGTACTCGGTGACTTGCTCCGGTGCGAGCACGCACGGCTCCGGCGTGTAGCCGTACTGCGCCTCGGTCGGTTTGGGCGGCGAGGCGAGGACGTGGGTGACGTCGGCGGCAGTTCGCCAGAACAGCTCGGTCGTAGGCTTGTGCTCCGGCGGGTGCTCCGAGGGACACCACAGCACCTGGAGTAGATCGGTCCGTCCGGGCGGCCGCAGCAAGGGCACGTCGCGCACGTACAGCTGGGCCACTGGCAGAAGGGGGGAGACCGGACCCTCGTGCCACTTGTCGCAGTACAGCCATGGCTGCCCGGCGGGCCACAGGAGCGGCCCGCCGACCGAACTGTCGTACGGCGACGGAGAACCGGGGCGGGGATGCAGCCGGGTCGTCGTGCGTGCCAGCGGGGCCAGTTGAGGGAAGACCGCGGCCACGTCGAACGGCCGTGGTGGGGTGGTGCGGATGATGTTCACGGCGGCGATACTGCCAGCAGCCTCCGACAATCGACGTACGACGAGATCAGCCGCGGCC
>NZ_JBIURV010000118.1:0-7724 GCF_044741025.1 Streptomyces sp. NPDC088246 | reverse complement strand
GCCCTCCTGGCCACCTGGACCGGCGCCTGCTCGATATGCGGCCAACCCGCACCAACCCCCGAACCCCACCACAGGACCTAACAAAGCCCTACTAGAGTCCGATGAAGTTGAGGGCGAACAGTAAGCGGAGGAGGGGCTCGTGGCACAAGGGGGCGACGTCGGACGGTACTTGTACTGGTCCGATCGCCGAGTTCGCGCTGTAGCCGATGAGATCGGCCTGGCCTTGGAGCGCGGCTGGCGGTGGTCCTTCACCCTCAGCCTGCCCATGACGCAACTCCAGATCGGAGAGGGCAACCGCGCCAGAAACCGCCTGCGAACGGCTCAGCAGATCCTCAGAAAGCTCGGGCCTCTCGCAGCTACCGCCTTCGACCGCTCTCCTCCCGTCGCCTACGCCCAGGGAACCGGGCGCGTGGAGTTCGCCGAGTTCGTCGGCAACTACGCCGCGAACGAGGCCGTGCTCTGCCACATCCGCACCCGCTGTCAGGAAGGACGACCGGTGGACGTCGTCCTCTTCGGCAGCATGGAGCATGTCGAAGGGTTCCGTCCCGGAGACGCGATCGACGCGGGTTGGGTCTCGTCCGCGGCCCCGGCAATCGAGGAGCTGCTGCGCAGCCGAGGCACCGAGAACACCTGGCAATGGGACGACGACCAGTCCCGCGCCGTGGAGGCCCTCAAAACCGCCGTTCAGCAGGGCCAGATCCCCGGTCAGGAACACGAAGGGCGTCCCCGGACCCGCGGGTACACCCTCGGCCACCACCGCCAGGCCCACTGGTGTGCCGAGATCTACGCCGACGTCGTTTTGGACGATCGCCGTTGGAACCTTGATGGGGAGCTTGGCCTCGCCGACGCGCACCGGATCGTGATTGGTGCTCCGCTGTGGGTACGGGCGCTGCAGCCCGACACCCTTGTCCGATACCAGGGGGGAGCCACCGGTCGGCTCCGTCACCTCCTCGGCCGCCGTGCGCCCATTGTGGCGCAGAGCCCACCAGCCCCGGCAGTTACCCGTAGCCTCCACCGAGTTCGAGCGCCGGAATGAGGACGGTCGAGGCGTCGCCGGCCGCCAAGCTGACCCGGCTCGGGCACGTTGAGCTGCGCCGCTTCAACACGCCAGTGTCGGCCGCCGATGCACAGGACCAAGCCGGGCATCGGAGGGTGCGCCAGGTAGACCGTGCCCCCGTGTGGACCGGCACGCCGTCGGCAGTGCGGAGCACCAGCCGGTAATACGGCGACCAGCGCCACACTCAGTAGCCAACGGGAGCGCCCGCACCAACTGGTTGGTGGTCTTGCTGAAGGTCCCACTGCCGCGTCTCCCGGCCTGGGGCGAGACTCGGATGGTGGCCAGCCGACAGCGGCCACAGATGCGCTGGCACTGCCTCCAAGCGAAAGCCGATTCGGCCGAGCCGGGTCGGTGCCGTACAGTTCACCATACCGACGCGGGGTGGAGCAGCTCGGTAGCTCGCTGGGCTCATAACCCAGAGGTCGCAGGTTCAAATCCTGTCCCCGCTACTCAAACGTGAAGGCCCGGTGGATACCGGGCCTTCACTGCGTCTGGCCCCGCTCGAACCAAGCGGCAGAAGTTTGAAAGCCACACCCGACGCCCCTGGGTGGGCCAACCATACGAAGGGCTCGCCCGATCTCGCAGGCAACGCAGGGAAGCTTGAGTGACGCCCGTACCGTGTGGCTGCTCACGCCGGGTCGCCCGGGGCCGGGCGGGCTCGTGAAGAGCGGAGTACGCCTGGATTGCGAGTCGGCCAAGACGCGTTTGGAGGGCTGGACTCTGTATGACCATACGGACATGCCCGAACTTGCAGACAAGCAGCCTTCCTACGCGAAGGATGCCTCACTGCAGGCTGTCTCCTGCTGCTCACGCTGGTGGCGGACGTGGCGGCCGGATTGCTGGCCGTCATCGTGCTCGCGGTACGGGGGCTGGGCCGGATAGACGCCGGTTCCGGGCAGACAGCGGCCGGCTCACGGCCCGGCGACTGGACGCCAGTGCTGTGCTTCGGCGTTCTGGCCTTGGCGGTCGGCGTGACGGGCGTCATGCTGTTGCGGCTCGGTCATCGAGCTATCGGGGCGGTTCAGTTGGTGATCTGCGTCGTCCTGGCAGGCCAATCGCTGAGGGTCTGGCCCTGACCCAGGAGCGGTCAAAGGCGTATTCCTTCAGGCCGGGCCCGTCGCGGCCGACTCAACGGGCCCAGTGCCCCTCAGTTGCCCCTGGTCCCTGCGAGTCCTCCTCTGACCAGCGCACTCAAAGTTCGGTGACACGTACTTGCAGCCGTCAATATTCGATGGCACGCATTCAAGATCCGATGGCACAAGACACAGTTCGTGTCCTTTGACAGCGAAGGTAGTCGAATGCCGGCCGCTGACCTGCGCCGACTACGTTGGATGTCAACGTGGCAGCTCGTGCTGACGTTGTTCGGTTCGACTTTGCTCTGCGCTGTGCAGGTGTCGAATCGCGACATCGGCCACAGGTGCGTGCTTGCTTGACAGATTCAGGCGAGCGATGGCGCAAGGTACTCAAGCGCGTAGCCAGTGCCCTTGCGTGTGACGTGTCCCACTCCGGGCGAGTCCAGGTGGGCGCCGGCGACGAAGTACCGGGGCCTGGTGAGTTGTTCGAGGAGCGCGGTGCGTGCTTTGCGCGCTTGTGGCTGTGCGCCGTCGAGTTCCCAGGACACGTCCGGCTGGGCGAATTGCAGTGACGGTACGTGCACGGTGTCGCCCCAGACGAGGAGTCGGCCGGCGCTGCTGCTGACCTCGTAGACGGTGTGGCCGGGGGTGTGTCCGGGGGTCGGGACGGCCGTCACCCAGTCGTTGATCGCGACCTTGCCGGTGATGGGGACGACTCGGTTGCGGACGGGCTCGAGCCGCCCCGTGAATACCGCTGTGTCGCCGACGCCGATCCACACGCGTCGGAGCTCGGGGAATGCCTCGGAGCCATCGGGTGCGATGAGGCCGCCCACGTGGTCTTCGTGGTTGTGGGTGATCGCCACGTCGGTGATGTCGCCGCGGTCGATTCCGGCTTCTTCCAGGGCGTCGAGGAACGATCCCATGGTGGAGTGCCAGGCGTTGGACGCGCCGGTGTCGATGAGGACTGCTGCGGTTCCGTTGGTGATGAGGAACGCGTTGACCGACAGCCGCAGGTTGCCGCCGACGAGTGGGACCGTGTCCGGCAGCTCCGCAAGCGGGTGTCCGTTCTTGTCGCGCAGCCGTGTCGGCGGCATGTCGACGTGGCCGTCGCGCAGTGAAGTCACTGTCAGGTCGCCGAATGCAAATGTGGCGTATCGCCGGCCGCTGGAGGTGAGCCGCATGGAGTCGTCCTTGTGTACGGGGGGTTGGTCGGTCGGGGTCGGGGAGTTCGGCGGGCAGCTTCCGGTGCGGCAGCTTGGATACGGCCGCTTCGATACGGTTACTTCGAGGGCTGCGGACGCCAGGTGCCGTCGAGCCGTACGCCGGCGGCAGCGGCGATGCGGTCGCGGGACGCGATCAGCCGGCTCTTGAGCGTGGGCAGGTCGACGCCCAGCAGGGTTCCGTCTCGTTTGACCACGCGGCCGGCGACGAGCACGGTGTCGACGAGTCCGGGGTGGCCGGCGGAGACGATGGTGCCGGCCGGGTCGGTGACAGGGAACACGGTGATGTCGTCGGTGCGCAGCAGGACGATGTCGGCGTCCTTGCCGGGGGTGATGCTGCCTGTGCGGGCGTCGAGTCCGCACGAGGCTGCGGCGTCGATGGTGGTGAACTCCAGCAGGTCGCGGGCGCACAGGCCGCCGTCCAGACCGCGCTGGGCGGCGAAGGCGGCGCGCATCGCGGCGAACATGTCGCCACCGACGGAGGGGACGACGTCGATGGACAGAGTGGGGCGAAGTCCGGCGGCCAGGGCCCGGCCCGTCATCGGCGCGCCGAAGCCCATCTTCAGCTCGACGTCAGGGCTGACGGACAGGGAGCTGCCGGCATCAGCGAGCATCCGCAGCTCCTCGTCGCTGATGCCGTTGCCGTGGACGAAGGTGGTGGTGTCGCGCAGCAGGCCATGCTTGTGCATGTCCGCGATGGGGCGCTGGGTGCCGTCGGACCCGGTGTGCAGACTGGTGCGCAGGCCGAGTTCGTCGGCGAGCTGAAGTTCCCGGGCGAGGGTGTCCATGCCGGTGTCGTCGGCGCCGCGCAGGCCGAAGGCCATGGTGACCAGGCCGTGCCCGTCCAATGCAGAACGGACGCGGCGGATGTCGTCGTCGACGGGGCGGGTAGTGGCCCATCCCGCGCCGAGGCAGAAGATCGACCGCGCGGGCGCTTCGCGCAGCGCGGCGATGGCGGCGTCCTCGTGCTCGTGGTCCTGGGCGACGTGGTACCAGTCCAGCATGGTGGTGATGCCGGAGTGCAGGGCCTCCAGGCGCCCCAGGAGGGTGGCCGCGTAGACGTCCTCGGGCATGTAGTGGGCTTTGACGGTGCCGTGCATCGCTGTTGCCCACTGCGCGAAGGTCCAGTCCGCGCCGATGCCGCGGAAGGCGGTCTGCCAGTTGTGGCGGTGGTTGTCGACGAAGCCGGGCATGACGATCCGGTCGCTCGCGTCGATCACCTCGGCGTCCGGCGCGTCGATCCGCTCGGCCACTTTGGTGATCTTTCCGTTCTCGATGAGCACGTCGCCTCGATCGAGATCCCCGACAGCCGGGTCCATGCTGACGACGGTGCCGCCAGAGAGCAGGGTCTTCATGAGAGGGGTCCTTTGCTTCGGTGGTTCACGATCACTTGCGGTAGGCGGGCTGAAGGTGCTGCGGTGCAGGGCCGCTCAGTCGTGTACGGCGTCGGCCGCGGCGAGGGCGTCGGCGACGAGGTCGGCGGTGTCCTCGGTGCCTGCCGCCAGCCGCACCAGGCCCGCCGGGACGGTGTCGGTGATCTGGTCGTCGCTGAGCATTCCGGCCCACATGGAGGCCGGGTGCACGGCGAGGGATTCCACACCGCCGAGGCTCGCCGAGCGGCGGGGGTAGCGCGGTCGGGACAAGAAGGCGTCGGCCATCTCGTATCCGCCGGTGAACTCGACGCTCAGTACTCCGCCGAATCCGTTCATCTGGTCGAGGGCCAGCTTGTGTTGGGGGTGGGTCGCCAGGCCGGGGTAGTGCACGCGTGTCACCGCCGGGTGGCTGCTCAGTGCCTCGGCGAGAGCGAGGCCGTTGTCGTTGTGCCGCGGAACGCGCAGCGGCAGGGTGCGCATGCCCCGCAGCAGCAGCCATGCGTCGATGGGGCCGAGGGTGGCGCCTGTGAGCAGGCTGGTTTCCCAGATCCGGTCCAGGATCTTCACCGGTCCGGCCAGCACTCCGGCGGAGACGTCGGAGTGGCCGTTGAGGTACTTCGTAGCGCTGTGCCAGACCACGTCGATGCCGAAGTCCGCCGGGCGCTGGTTCAGCGGGGTGGCGAAGGTGTTGTCCGCCAGGGTCAGCACACCGTGGGCGCGGCCCAGGTCGGCAACGGCGCGCAGGTCGGTGATCTGCAGCAGCGGGTTACTCGGTGTCTCCACCAAGATCAGCCGGGTCTTGGAGGTGAGGGCCTTCTCGAACTCCTCGGGGTCTCTTTGGTCGACCAGCGTGGTGGACACGCCCAGGCGCGGCAGCAGGTTCAGCAGGACCGAGGCCGTGCCGCCGTAGGTGGACTTCTGCCCGATGACATGGTCGCCGCTGGACACCAGGGCGAGCACCGCCGTGGTGATCGCGGCCATGCCGGACGCGGTGACCATCGCGCCCTCGGTGCCCTCCAGTTCCGCGACGACGGCTGCGGCCTGGGCGTGGTTGGGGTTGCCGAAGCGGGTGTAGAAGTCCTGGCCCCGCGGCTCGACGGCGCCGGCGGCGAACGTGGTTGCGTCCTCGGCCGAGAACGCCGCCGTCTGGTAGATCGGCGGCGCCACGGCGCGGCTGGGGTGGGTCTCACGGTCGCTGTGAATGGTGACGGTGCTCTTGCCCGGCATGGCTGGCCCTTCCGGAATTCGACGCTATGTCTGTATCCAGCATGGCCGCTTGCGACGCCGACATGACCCGGCTGTCAGCAATCTTGGCAAGATCTTGCGCCAAGAAGCAGCATTTATGTGTGCTGCAGATGCCCCACACGCAATATTGTGCTGTCATGGATGAAGTGGACCGGTCGATCCTGGCCGTACTCGAACGGGATGGCCGTATCAGCAACAACGAGCTCGCCGCACGGGTCGGGCTGACGCCCTCACCGTGCCTGCGGCGTGTACGGCAGCTGGAGGAGACCGGGGTCATCCGCGGCTACCGGGCGCTGATCGACCCGGCGGCGGTCGGCCGCGGGCTGCGCGTCTTCGCGGGGGTGCGGCTGATGCGGCACACCCGCGCGGACGTGGTCGCCTTCGAGGAACAGGTGATGGAGCTGCCGGAGGTGATCGCCTGCCACCACATCACCGGCAACTTCGACTACCTGTTGCAGGTGGAGGTTGCCGACCTGCCCGCCTACGAGGACTTCCACGCCAATCAGATGGCCGCACTGCCCGGCGTCGCCACGGTCAACAGTTTCGTCATCATGAAGACACTCGACACCGCATGACAGCCCCGCTGCCAGCGTCGGCCCATTGTCACGGTCGCCTGGTGACCAGAGCTGGTGGGTGTCGCGCGGGCGCGGGCGGTCGGGCTGTCACGCGGTGATGGAGCCGCGGATGCACACGGTGGTGGCGCCGCTGACCCAGACGGTGCCGTCCGGATCGGCGGTGATCTCGATGCTGGCGGCCCGCCCCAGCCGGGTGCCCTGGGAGACCCGGTAGGTGGAGGTTGCGCCGCCGGTGGCGGTGAGTCACTGCCCGACACCGGCGTTCATGCTGCCGCATGCGGGGTCCTCGGGAACGCCGGCCCCGGGGGCGAAGGTGCGCATCTCGAAGTGGTGCCTGGATCCCTCGGGGTGGGCCCCGATCGCACCGACCATCGCGGTCGGGATGAGGGACAAGTCGGGCTCGAGGGCGAGGACGTCCTGGGCGGTGGCCAGCTGGACCACCGCCCAGCCGGGCCCGTTGTCCACCCACTGGTGGGCCAGCACCTGGTCCCGGGTGATGCCAAAGGCGTCGACGATCTGGTCCAGATAGGCGTCGTCGAGCGCGCCGTCGCGCACCCTGGGCGGGGCGGCGAAGGACAGCGAACCGTCCCCTCGACGCACGGTCACCAGGCCCGCGGCGCACTCCTGCACGATCCGGTCGGCGTGCTGTGGCGTGCCGCCACCCTCCAGCCAGGCCCGCGCGGAACCCAGGGTGGGGTGCCCGGCGAACGGCAGCTCGCCCCCGGGCGTATAGATCCTCAGCCGGTAGTCCGCCTCCGCGGCAGTGGGGGGCAGCACGAATGTGGTCTCGGACAGGTTCGTCCAACGCGCCAGGCGCTGCATCTCCTCATCTGTCAGGTCCGTGCCGTCCAGGACGACCGCGACCGGATTGCCGCCGTAGGGAAGCGTGGAGAACACATCGACCTGCATGAACGAACGGGTTCGCGACGTGGTCATCAAGAGCCTTTCGTATCGGTGCCAGCGGATTCGGCGTCCATCCCAGCTGGCGAGTGTGGGACCGGTACAGGGCCACTCGCAACGCAGTGGCCCGCCCAACCTCCTCGCGTCCGTCGCCCCGACCGACCTCGAACCCCTCCACCACTTCATGAGCTAGTGCCGTAGCAGGGAACGTTTGCCCTGTTGTGATGTGACGCGCCGTTCGGGTGCTGTGCCGGGCGGCGTGTGGCCGTCACTCTGTTGGG
>NZ_JBIURV010000117.1:0-8056 GCF_044741025.1 Streptomyces sp. NPDC088246 | reverse complement strand
TCTGAACCCTCCTGAGCGAAGAGCACATCCTTCAGGGGATGATCCAGCAGAGGGTCCAGGTATCCGCACACCTCGTCCAGGGCTGCCGCGAACACCGGAAAAGCTGCGGCGAGTTCGCGTCCCATACCGGGGCGTTGGGCGCCTTGTCCGGTGAACAGGAAGGCGGTCCTGCCGCTGGTGCGGGCGACTGCGCGGACGAGTTCGGTGGCGGGGGTGTCTTGGCTCAGGGCGCGCAGCCCGGTGCTGAGTTCTGCCGGGTCGGTGCCGGTGATGACGGCGCGGTGTTCCAGGTGTGCGCGGGTGGCGGCCAGGGCGTAGCCGATGTCGGCCGGGGCGGGGGCGTCGGTGCGTTCCAGGAGGTTGAGCAGGCCGACTGCCTGGGCGCGCAGCGCGTCCGGGCTGGCGCCGGACACCGGCCAGAGCACCGGCCCGGTGGTGTCACTGCGCTTCGGCCCGGCCGTCTCGGCCGGTGCCGGTGCCTGTTCCAGGATCACGTGCGCGTTCGTACCACTGATCCCGAACGACGACACCGCTGCTCGGCGGGGCTCTTCACCAGTCCAGGCCACCGCCTCGGTGAGTAGTTCCACCTGTCCGGACGTCCAGTCCACCTTCGATGACGGCTCGTCCACGTGCAGGGTCTTGGGCAGTACGCCGTTGCGCATCGCCATGACCATCTTGATGACTCCGGCCACGCCCGCGGCGGCTTGGGTGTGTCCCAGGTTCGACTTGACGGAGCCGAGCCGCAGGGGGCTTTCGGCGGGGCGGTTCTGGCCGTAGGTGGCGAGGAGTGCTTGTGCCTCGATGGGGTCGCCGAGGACGGTGCCGGTGCCGTGTGCTTCGACGGCGTGGATGTCGGTGGGGTTGAGGCGGGCGTTGTGGAGGGCTTGGTGGATGACGCGTTGTTGTGAGGGGCCGTTGGGTGCGGTGAGGCCGTTGCTTGCACCGTCCTGGTTGACCGCACTGCCTCGTACGACTGCCAGTACGTGGTGTCCGTTGCGCTGGGCGTCGGAGAGCCGCTCCACCAGCAGCATGCCGACACCCTCGGAGAGGCTCGTGCCGTCCGCCGCTCCGGCGAACGCCTTTGTCCTGCCGTCCGGTGCCAGATTTCGCGCCCTGCTGAAGTCGATGAACGTCTCCGGCGTGAACATCACCGAGACCCCGCCGGTGAGGGCGAGCGAGCATTCGCCGTTGCGCAGCGCCTGCACCGCGAGGTGCAGTGCGACCAGCGACGATGAGCACGCCGTGTCGACGCTTACCGCGGGGCCTTCGAGGCCGAGGGTGTAGGAGATGCGGCCGGAGGCGACGCTGCCGAGGCTGCCGTTGCCGAGGTAGGTGTCGACGCCTTCGGGGAGTGGGGAGTTGCCGAGGCGGGAGGCGTAGTCGTGGTACATGATGCCGGCGAAGACGCCGGTGCGGCTGCCGCGCAGGGTGTGGGGGTCGAGTCCGGCGCGTTCGAGTGCCTCCCAGGATGCTTCCAGGAGCAGGCGTTGCTGGGGGTCGGTGGCCAGTGCTTCGCGGGGGGAGATGCCGAAGAACTCGGCGTCGAAGTCCGCCGCGTCGTAGAGGAAACCGCCTTCGTGCGAGTGACTGGTGTTCGCCCGCAGCCCGCTGGTGTCGCAGATCTCCTCGATGTTCCAGCCGCGGTCTTCGGGAAAGGGTGAAATGCCGTCGCGTCCTTCGGCGAGCAACTCCCAAAGATCTTCGGGAGAGTTGACGCTGCCGGGGAAGCGGCAGCTCATGCCGACGATGGCGATGGGCTCGTCGGGGGCCGCGCCCGGGGTGACGACCGGGCCGGTGTTCTGGGGCTCGTCGGCGCCGATCAGTTCGGTGCGGAGGTACTCCGCCAGGGCGACCGGTGTGGGGTGGTCGAAGACAAGGGTGACCGGCAGCCGGATTCCGGCCGCCGTGCCGAGACGGTTGCGCAGTGCCACAGCGGCGAGCGAGTCGAATCCCAGGTCCTTGAACGCACGGTCCGGGTCGACGGCGTCGCCGCTCTCATGACCGAGAATGCCGGCGACCTGAGTACGTACCAGATCCAGCAGCAGGCGGTCGCGTTCGGGCACGGACATCCGGAGGAGCTGGTGGGCCAGCGTGTCGCCGCTGTCCGCACCCGCGGACGCGACGGAGCGCCGGGTCACGGGGCGTACCAGAGAGCTCAGCAGCGGTGGCAGGTCGCCGGGGCGTTCGCGCAGCGCCTTGAGGTCCAGCCGGATCGGCAGCAGGACAGGCGTCCCGCTGGACACGGCGGTGTCGAAGAGAGCGAGGCCTTCGTCTTCGGACAGGCCGCGCACGCCGGACTTCGCCATCTGCTCGACGTCTGCCGTCGTCAGATGGGTGGTCATGTTGGTGTTCTGGGTCCAGAGTCCCCAGGCGAGGGAGTGTGCGGGTTGGTTTTGGGTGTGGCGGTGGGTGGCGAGGGCGTCGAGGAAGGCGTTGGCGGCGGCGTAGTTGGCTTGTCCTGCGCCGTCGAGGGTGGCGGCTGCGCTGGAGTAGAGGATGAAGTGGGTGAGGTTGAGGTGTTGGGTGGTGTGGTGGAGGTGCCAGGCGGCGTCTGCTTTGGGGGTGAGGGTGGTGTTGAGGTGGTGGGGGGTTTGGTTGGTGAGGGTGGCGTCGTTGAGGGTTCCTGCGGTGTGGATGATGCCTTTGAGGTGGGGGGTGTTGTTGATGAGTTGGGTGAGTTGGGTGGGGTTGCTGACGTCGCAGGTGGTGAGGGTGATGTGGGCGCCGAGTTGGGTGAGGTGTTGGGTGAGTTGGGTGGCGTTTGGTGCGTGGGGTCCTTGTCGGCTGGCGAGGGTGAGGTTTTTGATGTGGTGGTGGGTGATGAGGTGTGCGGCGATGAGGGTGGCGAGTCCGCCGGTGCCGCCGGTGATGAGGAGGGTGTCTTCGGGGCCCCAGTCCTCGAAACCGGTGAGGGCGGGGGTGGTTGAGGTGTCGGGGTGGGGTGTGGTGGCTCGTACGAGGCGGGGTACGTAGGTTTCGCCGTTGCGCAGGGCCAGTTCCGGCTCACCACCCGACACCACCGCGGCGGCGAGCTGCCGCGCGGACTCCGGCGTGCCGTCCGAATCGACCAGGACGAAGCAGTCCGGCGTCTCGGCCTGTGCGGCGCGCACCAGACCCCACACCGACGCACCGACGACGTCCACCGGCAGCCCCTCGGGGCCTGCGGCGCCCTGGGTGACCACGGCCAGCCGGGAAGAGACCGGCCGGTCCTCGGCCGACCACTGCTGCAGTGCGGCCAGCACGGTGCCGAGCACTTCGCGCAGTCGCTGCGGCACCTGCTCCGCGTCCGTGACGTCGACCGGCGGGCAGGGGAGAACCAGCACCTCCGGTGCCGGCCCGTCCGGCCCGTCGGTGCGCGTTGCGTCGCCGGCCGGCAGTAGCGTGGCGGACACGGCAGAGTCTGCGGCTTCGTCGTCGGACAGGAGAGCCCAGGGCACCGCGCGTGCCGATGCCGCTTCGCCCGCCTTCGCCGCCGCCTGCCACTCCACATGGAACAGGGAGTCGCGGTGCGGTGCCGGGGTGGCCGACAGCCCGCCGAGCGCGACCGGACGCAGTATCAGCGCGTCGACGGATGCGACCGGCGCTCCCGTCGCGTCCGCCAGACGCAGACTCACCGCGTCGTCGCCGGCCGGGGAGACCCGTACCCGCAGTGCGGCCGCGCCCACGACTCGCAGGCTCACGCCGCTCCAGCTGAAGGGCAGCCGGATCTGTCCGTCGGAGGTGCCGGAAGAAGTGTCGAACGGGCCGAGGCCCGCGGCGTGCAGGGCCGCGTCAAGCAGCGCCGGGTGCAGTCCGAACCTGGCGGCCTCGGCGCGGGCGTCCTCGGGCAGGGCGATTTCCGCGAACACCTCGTCGCCGTGCTGCCAGGCGGCGCGCAGCCCCTGGAAGGCAGGACCGTAGCCGTAGCCCTGGTCGGCGAGCCGCTCGTACAGGTCCGTCACGTCCAGTGCGGTGGCGCCTTCGGGCGGCCAGACGGCCGACGTGTCGGCGGCCGCGCTCGCATCCGGCGCCGTCTCGGACACGAGGAAGCCGCTGGCGTGCCCCGTCCATGCCGTCTCGGTGCCGTCGGTGTTCTCCGCTCCGGGGGCGGTCAGCGGGCGCGAGTGCACGGCGACCGGTCGCCGTCCGGTCGCGTCCGGCACGCCCACGAACACCTGGAGCTGGACGCCGCCCTTCTCGGGCAGCAACAGCGGTGCGGTCAGGGCGAGTTCGTCGACCCGGCCGCAGCCGACCTGGTCACCGGCGCGTACGGCGAGCTCCACGAGCGCGGTGCCGGGGAGCAGTACCGTGCCGCCGGCCGCGTGGTCGGCCAGCCACGGGTGGGAGTCGAGGCCGATCCGGCCGGTCAGGAGCGCACCGTCCGCGTTGGCCAGCCCCACCACCGCGCCCAGCAGCGGATGGTCAGCGGCGTCGAGCCCGGCCGAGGTCACATCCGCACCGCCCGCGTCCGGTCGCGGCCAGTACGGCCGGCGCTGGAACGGGTAGGTGGGCAGGTCGACCCACGCCGGGGCGTACGGCGTGAACGACGACTCCCAGTCCACGGCCACGCCCTGCACCCAGGCCTCGCCGAGCGAGAGCAGGAAACGGTCCATGCCGCCCTCATGCCTGCGCAGCGAACCGATGGCAGCGGTGGGCCGCCCGGCCGCCTCGCCGGTCTCCTGGATGCCCATGGACAGCACCGGGTGCGGGCTGGCCTCGACGAAGACGCCGTGGCCGTCGGCGAGCAGGGCCCGGGTGGTCTCCTCGAAGCGCACCGTCTGCCGCAGATTGCGGTACCAGTACGAGGCGTCGAGCTCGCTGGTGTCGATCAGCGACGCGGTCACCGTCGAGTAGAACGGGATGCGCGAGGGGCGGGGCGTGATGTCCGCCAGTACTTCCAGCAACTCCTGCTCGATGGACTCCACATGGGCGGAGTGCGAGGCGTAGTCGACCGGGATCCTGCGCGCCCAGATGTCCTCGGCCTGGAGCTCGGCGAGGAGCTCGTCCAGTGCGTCGGAGTCACCGGAGACGGCGACCGAACCGGCGCCGTTGATCGCGGCGACGGACAGCCGGCCGTCCCAGCGGCGCAGCCGCTCGGCGACCTGCTCGGCGGGGGAGGACACCGACATCATGCCGCCGGGGCCGGTCAGCCGGCGGGCGATGGCCTGGCTGCGCAGCGTCACCACGCGGGCGGCGTCTTCGAGGGAGAGGGCGCCCGCGACGCAGGCCGCGGCGATCTCGCCCTGCGAATGGCCCACCACGGCGGTGGGCTTCACACCGTTGGCGTGCCACAGTTCGGCCAGCGAGACCATCACGGAGAACAGCACCGGCTGGACCACGTCGACGCGTTCGAGGGTGGGCGCGTCAGGTTCGCCCCGCAGTACGGCGAGCAGGTCCCAGTCGACGTAGGGGCTGAAGGCGTCCGCGCAGGCACGTATCCGCTCGGCGAACACCGGTGCCCGGTCCAGCAGTTCCAGGGCCATGCCGGCCCACTGCGAACCCTGCCCGGGGAAGACGAACGCGACCTTGGCCCGGCCGGCGGCGGTGCCTCTCGCCAGGTTGTCCGGGGTGTCGCCGTCGGCGGTGCACCGCAGCCCCACCAGCAGGCTGTCCCGGCCGTCGGCGACCAGCACGGCCCGGTGCTCCAGCGCGGCACGGGTGGTCGCCAGGGAGTACCCGAGGTCTGCGGGGCGCAGTCCGAGGTTGGCCGCGACCCGCTCGGCGAGCCGGTCGGCCTGGGCGCGCAGCGCCGCTGCGCTCTTCGCGGTGATGAGGTAGGGCAGCGCGGCCGAGGTGTCCGGCGCGGCCGCCGCGGGTGCTTCGGCTTCGGGCGCCTGCTCAATGATGACGTGCGCGTTGGTGCCGCTGAGGCCGAAGGAGGAAACCCCCGCGCGGCGGGGGCGGTCGCGCTGCCACGGCACCGGCTCGGTGAGCAGCTTCACCGCGCCGTCCTCCCAGTCCACCTTGGCGGACGGAGCATCCACGTGCAGGGTCCTGGGCAGTACGCCGTGCCGCAGCGCCATCACCGACTTGATCACCCCGGCCACGCCTGCGGCGGCCTGGGTATGCCCGATGTTCGACTTGACCGAGCCCAGCCACAGCGGGTTGTCGGCCGGACGCCCCTTGCCGTACGTCGCCATCAGGGCCTGTGCCTCGATGGGATCGCCGAGCACGGTGCCGGTGCCGTGCGCCTCCACGACGTCGACGTCCCCGGTGGACAGACCGGCGTCGGCCAGGGCCTGGCGGATCACCCGCTGCTGCGAAGGGCCGTTCGGGGCGGTGAGGCCGTTGCTGGCACCGTCCTGGTTCAGCGCGGAGCCGCGTACCACCGCGAGGATGCGGCGGCCGTTGCGGCGCGCGTCGGACAGCTTCTCCAGTACGAGCATGCCTGCGCCCTCGCCCCAGCCCGTACCGGCGGCGGCGTCGGCGAAGGACCGGCAGCGGCCGTCGAGGGCCAGCCCGCGCTGCCGGCTGAACTCCACGAACGTACGGGCCGTGGACATCACGGTGACGCCGCCGGCCAGGGCCAGCGAGCAGGTGCCCTGGCGCAGCGCCTGCACGGCCAGGTGGAGCGCCACCAGCGAGGACGAGCATGCCGTGTCGATCGATACGGCGGGCCCCTCCAGACCGAGGGTGTAGGAGATCCGTCCTGACACGATGCTGCCGTCGGTGCCGGTGACCAGGAATCCTTCGGCACCCTCGGGCACCGTGCCCACCCGTACCGGGTAGTCGGTGGCCATGACGCCTGCGTACACCCCGGTCCGGCTGCCCGTCAGGCTGTGTGGATCGATCCCGGCCCGCTCGAACGCCTCCCAGGCGACTTCGAGCAGCAGTCGTTGCTGGGGGTCCGTGGCGGTCGCCTCGTGCGGGCTCATCCCGAAGAACGCCGGGTCGAACTCCGGCGCCCGGTGCAGGAATCCGCCCTGCCCGGTGTAGCTGGTGTGCGGCCGTACGCCGTCCGGGTCGTACACCCCGTCGAGGTCCCAGCCCCGGTTGTCCGGGAACCCGGTGATCGCGTCGGTGCCCGAGTCGACGAGCGACCACAGGTCCTCCGGAGACTCCACCCCTCCCGGGAAGCGGCAGCTCATGCCCACGATCGCCACCGGCTCCGCAGCGGCGGCCGTGGCCTCGTCATAGCGCCGACGCAGCCGCTCGTTCTCCAGCAGCGATGTGCGCAGCGCCTCTGCGATCTTCTGGACAGGTGTATCCACGGTCGTCACTCGCACTCCTCGGTCGCTCGTGTCACTTGAGTCGCTTCGCCCGGACGGTGCTCCGTCCCCTCGTCCGGACAGTGCCCCGTCCCCGTCGACCCCGGTGGAACCGGAGACGACGGGGACGGCAGGGACGGCGGAACTGGCGGGGCCGGAGCCCGCGCGGTCACTCAGGCTGTTCGGAGTCGCTGCGCTCGAACGCCTCGCGTACGAGGTCGTCGATGTCCATCGCCAGGATCGCGTCGCTCTGGTCGCCGTCGCTCGGGTCGCCTTCGGCCTCGGCATTCCGGTGCGCCGCTTCCGCACTCTGTGCCGGGAGCCCGGACGGGGCCAGCGCCAGCAGCGCGTCCAGCAGGCCGGCTTCCCTGATACGGGCCAGCGGCACCGAGCCGAGCACCCGGCGCAGCGTGTCCTCGTCCTCGTTGTCCTCGTTCCCGTCCGCTGCGGCCACCTGCTGCTGCGCCCGGATCTCCTCGATCTCCGGCAGCAGTTCCTCCAGCAGGTACCTCGCCAGGGTCTGGGGCGTCGGGTAGTCGAAGACCAGCGTGGCGGACAGGCGCTGACCGGTGGTCTTCTTCAGCCTGTTGCGCAGCTCCACCGCGGTGAGCGAGTCGAATCCGGACTCCTGGAACGACCGCGCCGGGTCGAGCGACGAGGCGTCGGCGTACCCGAGCACCGCGGCCACCTCGACGCAGATCATGTCCTCCAGCAGGAGGCGGCGCTCGTCGTCGGCGAGCGGTGCCAGCCGATGCTCCAGCGAGGAGGGATCAACGGTGGTGGTGTGGGTGGTGGTGTGTGCGGTGGGGCGGGTGGGTGTTGTGGGGTGGAGGGTGTGGAGGAGGTGTTGGGTGGGGTGGTGGGGGTTG
>NZ_JBIURV010000116.1:0-8406 GCF_044741025.1 Streptomyces sp. NPDC088246 | reverse complement strand
CCCTCCTGGCCACCTGGACCGGCGCCTGCTCGATATGCGGCCAACCCGCACCAACCCCCGAACCCCACCACAGGACCTAACAAAGCCCTACTAGGTCCCGAGCACCGAGCCCTGCTGACCCTCTGCCGGTCGGAGAACCAGTCCGTCGCGGAGCTCTCCGCCGATGCCGACCTTCCGGTCGGAGTCGTACGCGTACTCCTCGGCGATCTGCTCGAAGCTGGCTACGTACGCGTCAGCCGCCCCGTACCGCCAGCACAGCTGCCGGACGAACACATTCTTCGCGAGGTGATCAACGGTCTGCGGGCTCTGTAGGGGCACTTCGGTGATGCGGCCGGGCCGTACACGGAGCGGGCGGGCCCTTCTCCTCGCCCCGGCGGAGGGAGGGGAGAGGGGCCGCGCTCGTCGACCGTACGGTGCCTCGGGGTCAGACGTTGACCCCGTAGTCGGATGCGATACCGGCCAGGCCCGAGGCATAACCCTGGCCGACCGCACGGAACTTCCACTCCGCGCCGTGTCGGTACAGCTCACCGAAGACCATGGCGGTCTCGGTCGAGGCGTCCTCGCTGAGGTCGTAACGGGCCAGCTCGACGCCGTTCGCCCGGTTCACCACGCGGATGAACGCGTTGCGGACCTGGCCGAAGCTCTGACCACGGCTCTGCGCGTCATGAATGGAGACCGGAAAGACTATCTTCGCGACATTCGCCGGGACAGCCGCCAGGTCCACATTGATGGACTCGTCGTCGCCCTCGCCCTCACCGGTCAGATTGTCGCCGGTGTGCTGGACCGAACCGTCCGGGCTCGTCAGGTTGTTGTAGAAGACGAAGTGCAGGTCGGAGAGGACCTTGCCGGCATCCGAGCACAGCAGCGCGCTCGCGTCCAGGTCGTGATCCGCCCCCGTCGTCGTCCGGACGTCCCAGCCCAGGCCGACCGTCACTGCGGTCAGGCCGGGCGCCTCCTTCGACAGGGAGACGTTGCCGCCCTTGGCCAGGGTCACACCCATGAACTTCCTCCATTGATCCAGTGGTCCAGCGATTCGGTGATGTGGTGATCAGTGCTTCTTCGGCTGTCATACGGGTCAACGACAGTGCCTCGCCCGTGGTTCCCTCGCTTGCGCAATTCTTGAAGTGGCTGGCAGGGAGGGGCGTTACGTCGGTGGGCCGATGCCTCATGTGCGCGGGTCGGTACCGGGACTCGCATCGGTCTCCTTCATGGCCTTCGCCTCACTCTTCAGGATCCGCATGGATCTGCCCAGGGCGCGAGCCGTGTCCGGCAGCTTTTTCGAGCCGAACAGTGCGATGACCACAATCGCCACGATCAACAGGTGCCAGGGTTCGAGGCCGTTGCGCAACATGTGTGTCCCGCCCTTCCTTTCGGTGTCTTGGCCGGTGTTTCCGCTCGGGGTTCGCGGACAGTGCTACAGGCTGGCTGTGGCAGGTCCGTTGATCCACTCGAACAGCGATGCGTGCCAAATTGCGCAACTGTGCAACCATGGGGCGGCGGAGCGCGTCCTCCATCATGGAAACCGGACGGACGGGGTGGCCGATGACAGCAAGGCACAATTCAGCAGCGGGCACGCGAAGGGGCAGTCGGCTGCGGCGAACAGCCATGATCGGACTGTCATTCCTCGTGCTGCTTGTCGCGGGCGTCGGGTGGGCTTACCTCAAACTGAACGGCAGCATCGACGTCTTCAGCGCGGACGGGATCTCGGGCGACCGGCCGCCCGGCTCGACGAACGGGCAGAACGTCCTGGTCATCGGATCCGACTCGCGCGCGGGCGACAACAGCAAACTGGGCGGCGGCATGGGTACGGTGGGGCGCTCCGACACCGCGTTCCTTCTCCATGTGTACACCGACCGCAAACACGCGGTCGCCGTGTCCATTCCCCGTGACTCCCTGGTCGACATCCCGGCCTGCAAGATGCCGGGCGGCGAGTGGACCGCGCCGCAGCACGACGTGATGTTCAACGGTGCGTTCTCGGTGGGGGAGACGGCCGAGGGAAACCCGGCCTGCACACAGAACACGGTCGAGCAGCTCACCGGCCTGCGCGTCGACCACACCGTCGTCATCGATTTCGCCGGATTCTCCGCACTGACATCGGCCGTCGGGGGCGTTCCGGTGTGTCTGCCCCAGGACATCTACCAGCGAGACCTCAGCCCGAAGCGGCCCACACGGGGCGCCCGGATCTTCGCGAAGGGTCCGCAGACAGTCTCCGGACAGCGGGCACTCGACTACGTCCGGCTCCGGCACGGCATCGGTGACGGCTCGGACATAGGGCGGATCAAGCGCCAGCAGGCATTCGTGGCCTCCCTCATCAAGAAGGTCAAGTCTCGGGGGCTGAACCCCACCACATTGCTACCCCTCGCCGACGCGGCCACCGATGCGATGACCGTCGACCCCGGGCTCGGGTCGGCCGACCGGCTTCTGTCGTTCGCCATGTCGATGAAGAACATCGACCTGCACAACACCAAGTTCGTCACTGTCCCCTGGCGTTACGAGGGCTCGCGCGTCGCGATAGTCGAACCGGACGCCGACGCGCTCTGGGCAGCGCTGAAGGCCGACCGTACGGTCGACGGCCAGGATGCCGGCGGCAAGGGATCGGCCGAGGGCAGAGAGACAGCGAGCAGCCCGGCGTCGCCCGTGGCCGTCACCCCGGTCTCCGGCACGGGCATCAGCATCGCCGTCTACAACGGCACCACGGTCAGGGGAATCGCGGCCCGGGCCACCGAACTTCTGCGCGCCCGAGGCTTCACCGTCACCACCACGGCCAATGCGAGCAGCCAGGACTACGCCTCGACCGTCATCGAGTACGGGCCGGGCCTGCGGAACGAGGCAGAGACCACCGCACGGCTCTTCGTCGGAGCCCGGACGACCGCGTCCGACACCGCCGGAATCCAGGTGATCCTCGGCAGTTCCTACGCGCGGAACCCATCGTTCGCACCCGAGACCCCGGCACCCTCCGCCGTGCCGCCCACCGTCGCCGCCGGGGCGCGGTCGGCCGACGACGACCCGTGCGCGGACCTCTCGTACGGCTGACCCTCCCGCGGCGGTGGGGAGGCAGCGCTCAGAGCCGCGCCGGGACCGTTCGCAGCTGCAGTGCCGGGTGTCGGGGAGCCACGAAGCCGTAGGACTCGTACAGAGCGGCGCCGTCCCCTGTGGCGTTCAGATTGACCACCGTGACGTGGGCCTCTTCGCGGAACCAGGCGAGGAGGGCGTCGAGGCAGACACGAGCATGCCCACGGCGGCGACGGCGGGGATCGGTGCTGACATTGGAGACGTGCCCGTGCAGTCCGCTCGGATTCGCCGGGCTGGGGGCATGCGCATCGCATGTCCCGACGGCGCTGGAGACGGTGCCGAGCTCGGGGTCGTCGACCAGGAACGCGGCGAACGTGCCGGGCCGACGCAGCCGCTCGGTGAACCACTGCGCGGAGGCCTCCCGCCACGGGGCATCGGCACCGCCCGTCTCCATCCCCATGTCGGCCAGCATCAGCCCCCGCAGCCGTACCAACGCGGCCACATCGTCGAGCGTGGCGCGGCGAGCACGCACCGCCTGCCCGCCGCCGACGCCCGTACTCGTGCCGGACTCCAGGCGGTCGATGCGCGAGGGGGTCATGAGAATCTCCACTTCCGTTCGTAGCAGGTACGGGCCGCCCACAGTCCGCATGTGTACAGGGCCAGCACCGTTGCGAGCAAAAGGAAATAGAGTGGTGGCAGCGCACTCATGCCCAGCAGCGGACCGAGCGGAGTGATCGGCAGCAGCAGGCCGACCACCGCAAGACCGGACGCTGCGGCCCGCAGCGGACCGCCGCTGTGGCCCTCGGCTGCGCGGCGGCCCGCACGGGGCAGCAGCATCACCAGAGCCTGGGTGAGCAGGTTCTCGGTGAACCAGCCGGAGTGGAACGCCTCCTGCCCGCCCGATGTCGCCGAACCGTGCAATGCGTAGGCCAGCACTGCGAACGTCGCCAGGTCCGCAGTGGCATTCAGCAGACCGAAGCCCGTGATGAAGCGGAGGAAATCGCGCGGACGCAGCACCGTGGGCCGCCGCAGCACGGCAGGTGCGGGCCGGTCGAACGCGAAGGCGAGCTGCGCCACGTCGAAACACAGGTTCTGCACCAGGCCCTGTGCCGGAAGCATCGGCAGGAACGGCAGCATCAGCCCCGCGGCGAGCATCGCGATGACATTCCCGAGGTTCGACGAGAGCGTGATGCGCAGGTACATGGCGATGTTGCCGCTGCATTGCCGGCCCGCCGTGAACGCCTGATCGATGCCCGCGAGGTCCTTCTCGGCGAGCACCACATCGGCGGTCTCCCGCGCCACGTCGACCGCGTTCCTTGGGCAGATGCCGACATCGGCCGCGTGCATCGCGGGCAGATCGTTGACGCCGTCGCCGAGGAAGCCGGTGGTGTGCCCGACGGCACGCACTGCGGAGACGATCCGGGCCTTGCGCTCGGGCATGCAGCGGGCGAAGACGGTGGCCCGGTCCGCGGCCTCCGCGAGCTCCCCGTCCGTCAGCGCGTCGATCCGTTCCGCGGAAACGACATCGCCCGGATCGAGGCCCAGATCCCGGCAGGCGCGGGCGACGGTTCCCGGATCGTCGCCGGTGAGCGCCTTCACGGCAACGCCTCGGTGTTCAAGCACATCCAGCGCTTGTGCGGCGCTCGGCGTGAGCGCGTCCCGCAGAGCGACGAACCCGATGAAGGCCAGCCCCCGTTCGTCGGCCGTCGTGTATGTGCCGAGCCGGGCGGGCCGCTCGCTCCGGGCCATTGCGAGCAGCCGCAGACCGTCCGCGGCCTCGCGCGTGGCCAGGCCCCTCAGCCGGTTCCGTTCGGCATCGTCCAGGGCACAGCGGTCGAGTACTGCCTCCACTGCCCCCTTCGTGACGAGGGTGTGGGTGCCGAGCCTGCCGGGGCTGCGGACGACCGCGGTGGCGAGGCGCCGCACCGGATCGAACGGCAACGCGGCCACCCCGTCGTACGCGGACTGCGCCCCCTCCTGCTTCTCGGTGGCGACCATGACCGCCTCGTCCAGCGCGTCGGGGGCGGGGAGTTCAGCGAGCTGCAGCGTCCAAAGTGCGTTCACCGCGGCCCAGTGCAGCACTTCGGGATCGGGCCGGCCCGCCCCGTTCAGCGAACGTTCGACGACCGGCCGGTCCTGGGTGAGGGTTCCGGTCTTGTCCAGACACAGCACGTCGATCGCACCGACATCGTGAAGAGCGGGCAGCCGTTTGACGATCACTCCGTGGTTCCGGGCGAGCAGCGAAGCGCCCCTGGCCGGCGCTGTCGTGACGATCACCGGCAGCATCTCCGGAGTCAGCCCGACCGCCACCGCGGCGGCGAACGGCAGCGTTTCCAGACGGCGGCCGCGCAGTGCCGCGTTGGCCATCAGCACCAGGGGTGGGGTGAGCAGCATGAACCGGATCAGCGTCCAGGAAATCCCCTGCACCGAACGGTCGAAGGCGCTCGTGCCCCGGCGGCGCGCCGAACCGTCGTAGGCGGCGGCGAACTGGGTGTTCGCACCCGTGGCCGTCACCACCGCCGTACCACTGCCGGACGCCACGCTGCTGCCCTGGAAACAGAGTTCGGGCCGCGTGAACAGCCCGGCCTCGCCACCGGACCCGGCGTCGGTGCGGTGCCTGCCCGGAGCATCGACGGGCTGTTTGGCGACCGGCACCGACTCGCCGGTGAGGGCCGACTGATGCACGGTCAGGCCGCTCGCCCGCAGGAGCCGCACATCGGCAGGCACGAGATCTCCCGGACCGAGCCTGATCACATCGCCCGGCACCAGCTCCCCGACCGGCATCTCGCGCGCCTGTGGCGCGGTGTCCGGGCCGGTGCGGCGCAGAACGGTCGCGGTGGTCGCCACCAGCTCCCGCAGCGCGGCTGTCGAACGGTCGGCGCGATGCTCGTCCGCGGAGCGCAACGACAGCTGACGACCACGAGCGCCAGCGTCACGGCAGCCGTGCCCCACGAGGCCACCGCTGCCGAGACCAGACCCAGACCCAGACACAGGAGCACCGAGGTGAACGGATCCCGCAGGCTGCGTATGAAACGGCGGGGCCAGGAGACCGGACGCCAGGCCTGGAGGGTGTTCTCGCCGAACCGTGCCAGACGTTCCTCCGCCTGTCCCTCCAGCAGCCCGCGCGGCCCGCTGTCCAGCTAGCGGAGAACCTGTAAGGAGCTCGGTGCGGCAGCCGGCGAAGCGGGCGGCGCTCCGGCCGACCGTTGCGCCCGCTATCGGCACGGTCACGGCGGACGACTGGTCGGGATCGGTGCTGCCGGGACCTGCGGCGGCACTGCTCTCAGGCACCGAGTTCACGGAGGCGTACGGGGTGCGCGGGCGCGTGTCCGGCGCGTTCGGCGAGCTGGCCGACCATGAGCCGGACGACCGTCACCACGTCGGGGTCGTCGACCAGGTACACCTGCCGGCGACCTTCGCGGCGTGACCGTACGAGACCGGCCAGTTTCAGCTTCGTCAGATGCTGGCTCACCGAAGGAAGGGTGCCGCCCACCCGGTCCGCGAGGCCGGTCACATCGCTTTCGCCCTGGGAGAGGGCCCACACGATGTGCAGGCGCGCAGGCGTCGCCAGCAGGCCGAAGGCGGCAGCCGCCTCCACCAGTACCTCCGCGGGCGGATCCTCGAAACCGCCGTCGGCAGCTGTCGACACTCTTGCTCTCCCTGTCCGCGTGGGCCATTCCTCGCACCCGAAACACCCAGTGTAGGCGCCGGACTGCCGCCATCCGAGGGCCCATGCGTTTGTATGCGGCCTGTGAGCTCACGACCGGGAACGGCAGGCGCACTCCGTCAGACGCATCGGATTGTGGACTCATCCGGGCGGTCGGTGAGCGCGAACGGTCACATCGCTAAAAAAGCGATCCCGTCCCACGGGACAGGTCTTCGTTTGCCATGCTGTCGCCGTACTCATGCTGACGGTCCACGGAACCCGAGCCCTTCAAGACAGCTCTGACCTGCGTATTCAGCGTCTTGGGACTCACTGGTGAGAGAAGTGATCGATGTCTTCCGAGCACGCTGACAACACCCACGGGGAGACGGCCGGGGAGGCCGCGGAGACCGACGCCCTCGCACTGAAGATATTGGTCGCCGGAGGCTTCGGGGTCGGGAAGACGACGCTGGTCGGCGCGGTCAGCGAGATCCGGCCGCTGCGGACGGAGGAACTCCTCAGCGAGGCCGGACAGTCGGTCGACGACACCGGCGGGGTCGATCAGAAGACCACGACGACCGTCGCCATGGATTTCGGACGCATCACCATCCGGTCCGGTCTCTCCCTCTATCTGTTCGGCACGCCGGGACAGGACCGTTTCTGGTTCCTGTGGGACGAGCTCTCCCAAGGGGCGCTCGGGGCCGTCGTCCTCGCCGACACCCGGCGCCTGGAGGACTGTTTCCCGGCCGTCGACTACTTCGAGCACCGCGGCATCCCCTTCGTCGTAGCGGTCAACTGCTTCGCGGGCGCCCGCGCCTACGGCGAACGCGAAGTGTCCCGTGCCCTCGATCTCGACCTCGGCACGCCCGTCGTGCTGTGTGATGCGCGTGACCGGGACTCCGGCAAGGAAGTCCTGATCCGCATGGTCGAATACGCGGGCCGGATGCACACCGCCCGGCTCCTCGACTCGGTGAGCTGACCCTCCCGGCGCACATCTGTTGCGCGCCAAGGGGCCAGGACCCAGCCACATGACGGAGGAGTGCTTGCCCGTACGTGACCAGTGCGCGAGGCTTACGCGAAACGTGGGGCACGGGGAACGTATGAGCGGGGAGGAGCGGGCAAATGGCGCTGGACAGGGAACTCGACTGGCTCCTTGACGATCTCACGAGCAGGGTCGAGCACATACGGCACGCGTTGGTGCTGTCGAACGACGGACTGGTGACCGGGGCGAGCACAGGCCTGGCGCGTGAGGACGCGGAGCATCTCGCAGCGGTCTCGTCCGGGCTGCACAGCCTCGCCCGCGGATCGGGACGCCACTTCCGCGCAGGGAAGGCACGGCAGACCATGGTGGAATTCGACGAGGCATTGCTCTTTGTGACGGCCGCAGGGGCTGGCAGCTGCCTGTGCGTGCTGAGCGCGGCCGAGGCCGACGTCGGTCAGGTCGCGTACGAGATGACGCTGCTCGTCAACAGAGTAGGAGAGCATCTCGGTGTTGCCGCGCGGCAGGCGGGAAGCGAAGGTAACAAGCGGACCTGACCCGGCCGTGGGAGTTATCCACAGGCCGGGCGGGCGATGCCCTCCCGGGTTACGGTGCTCACAGAGAGTAATTGATTCTCACGGGGGAGAGCATCGTGACTGTTACGGAAGCTGTGTGTACTGAGAGGGTGTTCGGTACCGTTTCATGCTGCCGCGGGCGGTTTCGGGCGGAGGTATTGCCCGATTTGGCTCGGGCTCGCGGTCAGCCTGCTGAC
>NZ_JBIURV010000115.1:0-8483 GCF_044741025.1 Streptomyces sp. NPDC088246 | reverse complement strand
CCTCCTGGCCACCTGGACCGGCGCCTGCTCGATATGCGGCCAACCCGCACCAACCCCCGAACCCCACCACAGGACCTAACAAAGCCCTACTAGGGACGCTCCTGCCTTATGGACCCCGGCGAACGGCCATCGGGACCCCCTGCTTTCGTCGGGGGTCGTCGTCACACATCGGAAGATTCCGATGCGCCCGCGGCTGCCTAGCGTCCATGTCATGGTCTTCTCCCCGACACACACATCCCCCGCCCGGCGGACCCCGGCACGACGCCTCGCCGACCGCCGGCTGTTCTTCGCCGAGACGTTCCGGACCTTCCGTACGACCGGGGCAGTAACCCCAAGCGGCCGTCACCTCGCCGCGGCGCTCGCCGCGCCGCTGGCGCACCGCACCGGGCAGCCGCGCGCCGTACTGGAGGTCGGTGCCGGAACCGGCGCGGTCTCCCGAGTACTGGCGGACCTGCTCGGCCCCGAGGACACTCTGGACCTCGTCGAGGCCAACCCCCGCTTCGCTCGCCTGCTCGCCGCGGACCTGCGCGCCGACCCCCGGCTGGCGGTCCACCGGGAACGCATCGCACTGATCGCAGGACCGGTGGCAGAGCTCGCCCCCCAGGCGCGCTACGACATGATCGTCTCCGGGCTGCCGTTCGCCAACTTCCATGCCCGCGAGGTGTCCGATCTGCTCGCCGGCTACCTGACCGCACTCAAGCCCGGCGGCCACCTGACGTACTTCGGCTACTGCGGCACTGCCCGCCTCCGCGCACTGCTGGGCACCTCCCGGAGCCTGGCTCGGCACAGCGGAGTCACCCACGTACTCGACACCTTCCAACAGACCCACGCCGCCGGCTGCCGCACCGTATGGGGCAACCTCCCCCCGGCGCGCGTCTGGCACCTGCGCGCCCCCACAGGGACACCTCATCCGCTTCCCTGAAAGACTCCGTTGCCTGACCGGTCGGGTGACAGAGGACGTAGATCGCCGACGAACCCCTGGCCGTACTCCGTGCCGTCGCGGCCCTGGAACGCCTCGCCGAAGAACACCACCGCCCCCGCACCCGCCGACCGGCCACACCGGCCACACCGGCATGATGCGGACGTGAAGAAGACGATGGATACGCCGGCCCAGGAGGAATTCACTGCCGTCTGCGGCCGGGTGTGGGACGCTCTCATCCCCGCCCGTGCCAGCTACCTGGCCAATGTCTCACAGCACTACGACGAGGTCTTCTACGAGGCCGCGCAGCGAGCCGAGCGCGTCGGCAGTATCGGCAAGACCCACATCGCAGAAGCGGACGGCGTGTTCGGTCCGGCCACCAACGCCGCCGTACGCTCCTTCCATACCCCCGGGAGGCTGGAAGCCGACGTTCTCATCGGCCCCCGCACCTGGGGCCGCCCTGGACGCGGACCTGTCGGCGGCGTTCGACCGCATCGACCGTGACCCGGGCCTTGCTGATGACCGGAGCGCGCATGTCCGGGTGCTCCAAGGCCGCGGACGGACGCGCGGAGGCCCCCGAGATCCCGGAGCTCGATCCCCGCGCCCCCTACCGTTCGGACCGTGGCATCTTCCACCCTGCTCCACGTCCGGCCGCCCCGTCGGCTACCAGGCGTGCGCCAACGGCCACTCCGAATCGGTCCAGCAAGCTGGCCACGGCCGCCTTCGCGTCGGCTTCCTCGCCCGCACAGAAGGCCACTTGCCGTCCTCCGGCATGCCGGGGCTCCGCGGCGGATGAACCACCCTTCACCCGCGGCGTCATCGGCGCCCCAAGGGTGCGCGTCTCGTCCCGGCGGGCCAGCGCCGGTGACCGGGGACCAGTCGGGGCGGGGCGCCGCCCTGAACCTTGGCCGTCCGTATGAGGGCGGGCGGCTGATGCAGCTGGACGGTGCGCGAGCGGAAAGCCCCTGCTGCTGCAGGTTCCCGGCTGACACCCCGGCCAAGCTCCGCGCACACCAACGCACAGGAGGAGAATCATGAACCGTCGTGTCGTCTACACCCGTGGCGGGTTGCCCGCCGACGTCCTGACCATCATCGAGGAGCCGGAGCCGACAGCGCCCGAGCACGGCCAGGTCCTCATCCGCACCACGGCCTTCACGGTGCACCCTGGTGATCTCCAGACCATCGAGGCCTACCCAGGGAAGGCTGCACAGCCGGTTCCGGCCGGCCTGGAGGCCACCGGCGTGGTGGAGGCCATCGGCCCGGGAACGCGCGCGGCGCCGGGTGTCGAGGTCGGCGGCCGAGTAACGGTCTTCCCCCAACCGGGGGCGTGGTCCCAGTGGATCGTGGCGGACGCCGAGGTGGTCGTCGCCGTACCGGACGAGCTGTCGGACGGGGTCGCCGCGCAGATGCTGGCGAATCCGCTCACCACGGTGATGCTGCGCCGTGAGGCGGAGGAGCACCTGGCCTTCGGTTACGACGGTTGTCTGGTACAGACCGCCGCGGGCTCGTCGGTCGGGCGGCTGGTGACGGGCGTGTCGCAGTTCCACAACCTGGCGCTCGTCAACGTCGTCCGCAGCGAGCGCGGTGCCGCCGAGCTGCGCACACGGTTCCCGGACGTGCCGGTCGTGTCGACAGAGCATCCGGGTTGGGCCGACGAGGTCCGCAAGGCAGCCGACGGCCGTCCGGTGAGTGTGGCCTTCGACCCGATCGGCGGGAAGCTGGCGGAGAGCCTTCTGAGCCTGTTGGCGCCGGGCGGGAAGCTGGTCAGTTACGGGCTGATTGCCGAGGAGCCGATCTCGGTGCATGCGTCGACGCTGCTGGACAAGTCGCTGACAATGCGGGGCAAGAGCATCGGCCGGTGGTTGTCCGAGGCATCCGCCGAGAGGCGGGCATCCGACGTCGCGACCGCGAAGCAGATCGCGCTGGGGCTCAAGGACCAGTTCGAGGTGGCCGCTACGTACGGCCTTGGCGAGCTGGCCGACGCCGTAGATCTCGCGGTACGGCCAGGCAAGGTCGGCCTCGTCCTCGTCCGCCCCTGGTAGCCGCCGCTACCTCCTTGAGGCGGCGGCGTCGAGCTGCAGCAGGGTGCGCCGGCGGCAACTGACCGCGTCCGCCGACGGACATGGCCGGGCAGCCCGGTCAAAATGGTGTAGACGCTGGAGCTGCCGCCGCTCCCAACTTGCTTTTCCCCTCCACCGCTCGACGCAGGCGGCACCATGCGGAAGTGGCCATGTGCAGCCGGTCGTGGTGACTGGTCCGCGGCAACCTCTATCGGTTCTCCGGACAGTGGGCACACCTCGTCGTCCGGCATGCGGTACTCATACAGGAGACCTTTCCGGTTGCCCCGGGCCCAGGTTCCGCAAGCGCACTCGTAGCGGCCCTCCAGCGCGGAAGCATCGAGCACGAGTTCACCGGACATCGGGCAGAAGCCGGGGCGACCGGGCGCCTCGTGCGTGTAGGAGTGACCATTGCGGAGACTGGCTTTCGTCCTCGACGGCTGCCGCAGCACGTCGCTGTGTGGCCCGCCGCCCTTCGTCCCGAGCCCCGCCGCCCACGGTTTCGTCCTCGACGCCTGGCTGGAGAGCCCGTCCGCCGGCGAGCGCGACCGCCTCGAATTGCTGCGCACCTACAGCGCGGGCGCCGGGCTCCTTACCGAACTCGCGCCGCTCACCCTGGCCTTCGGGCACCTGGCTGCCGCGCTGCGTACCGAGGCCACCGGAATGTGCGCTCGGCGAGCTACCGGACAGTGCCATTGTCCACGCCGTGCGATCGGAGTCGAGAGCCCAGCAAGCAAAGATCGTCCGGCTTGTAACTGCGCAGGCCTACCAACGCTGCGTGTACAGATCAACTCCGTTAAACTGACCTTGCTTTAGGAAGTGGCAGGCCGCGAGTCGACTGCGTGCGATGGCGGGAAGCACCCGATGTAGCCGGCGTTCGCAGTCCTCAACGGAGCTCGGAATGAACCTGTTCATGTGCGTTCAGCGGGCTCCGCCCTGCGTCCGTTTCCGGGGCCGGGAGTTGCGCGAGGGCTGGCCGGACGGCCGATGCCGACCGTGGGGATCGCGCCGCTGGAGCCTTGGCCGGCGCGGGCCGTTCACCGGGCCCCGTCTCGGCCTCGCAGTCGTTTGTCTGCGGTGCCACTTCTTCGCCCTGCATGAACGGTCCACACATTATTCACGAATTGCCACATTGTTACTCCTGTCCGTCAGTTCTCCGGAGGCCGCACTCACCACCCCTACGGGGAAGTGAACCGCTGCACCGTTCTTCGAAGACACGACCCCGACCCCTAGGACCACCCTCCGTGACCTTGTCCTCAAAAATCGCCCTTGCCCTCGGCGTCTTGTCCCTCCTTCTAGCAGTCTGGGCGCTGCTCCTGGCACGCTCGCGCCGCAAACACGTACGACGGGGCAGAGACTTGTCCGCGGAGGCGCAGGCCGCCAATTCCCGTACGCAGGCGGCCGAGGGCCGCGCCCGAACCGAGGTGCAGAACAGGCAGACCGCAGAGTCCCGCATGAAGGAGGTCAATACCCGCGAGGCGGAGCTTCTCGACGAAGTGCGTCACCTCGTCTCCGAGCGGCTTCCCGCTCTCGCACTGCACCTGATCAGCTCTCATTACCCCGTCCCCGGACTGCTGCACAAGAACCTCGCGGGGTCCGAGGCTGCACAGCTCCTCGACGCCCTGACCGACGCTGTTTCTGACATCGTCCTCAAGGAAAGGCGCCGCATCGACGCCGCTGCTCGGGCTGCCCTGCGCGGTGCGACTCAGGAGTCCCAGGCCCTCTCCTACCGGTTGCAGACGAATATCGTTGGTCTGCAGCACGAGTTCAGCGCGCCGCCCCGTCTGACGCAGAGCCTGCTTGAGTCCGACCACCTCAATGAGCAGAACCTGCGCCTCACCCAGAAATCCGCCATCGTGTGCGGAGGCTGGCCGGGGCACGTCCGCAAGGACACCTACGTGAGCGAGGTCGTCAGTGGCGCCTCCTCCCGACTGCGCGGCTTCGACCGCATCAACATCGTTTCTCGGCTGGGCCTTTCCAACATCGGCGTGGTCGGGCGCGCGGCCGAGCCTGTTGCCGTGGTCTGCGCCGAGCTGATGGCCAACGCGCTGGAGCATTCCCGTGATGACCTCATGGTGGACGTCAGCTTGTTCCAGACCGGCAACGGCAGTGTGTGCATCACGATCGACGACGCCGGCAAGGGCATGACCTCAGAGGCGCTCGCCCGCGGCCGAGGTCTGATATCGGGTGAACAGCAAGAGGTGATGCTCCTCGAGCTCGGTGACCCGCCGTCCATGGGCTTCGCCGCCATCGGCCGTCTCGTCGCCGACTACGGCCTCCACGTCTCCATCGACACTTCCTCTCCCTATGGCGGGGTGCGCGCTGTGGTGTCAGTTCCCGAGAACTTGCTGACCTCGATCGACGAAAACGCCACACCTCCGTCGGTCATGGCTCCCCAACCCGCCGTGGCGCCCCAGGCCCACAAGCGGCCCTCCACTGCCGACTCGCCCGCGCACTCGCCCGCGCCCGCGCACTCGCCCGCGCCGACCGCCGCAGCGGAGCTGCCGCAGCGCCGCCGCCGTTTCTCAGCGACAGCCACCCCTGATGACGCCGCCGCCGTGGCGCCCCGCCCCTTGGACCCGGAGAACACCGGTGCCATCTGGAGCGATTTCCAAAGCGGCCTCACCAACGGCCGGTCCGTCACCGATTCGGAGTAAACACTGTGACCATGTCTGAAGCCCGCGAAGAGACCGGCCCGTCCGCCTGGGTCCTGAAGCCCATCACCGAAATCCGTGGTGTCCGGCACGCCCTGACCATGACTCTCGACGGGATGGTCCAGGCCACCTCCGAGAACCTCACCAAGGACGAGGCGGACGGCATCGGTGCGATGACTGCCGCGCTGCACTCCGCCTCCCGCGCCGCCACCAACGCCGTTCTGGGAGCCCCTCCGAGCACTCCACTCACGACCGTCACCTCACACAACGACCGGGGCACCTACATGGTCATGCCGGTCGGCGAAGGAACCAACACCCTGATCGCGGCGGCAGGCGATGAGGATATGCCCATGGGCGTGGTCGCGGCCACCATGGCCCGCCAGGCCATGAAACTCGGGGAACAGATCATGTCCGTTCCCGCTCGTACCAGCGACGGGGCGTCATGAGCCGCGGCCAGGAACAGCGACGGCTGCTGCCGGCCTACCTCGCGACCGGAACCAGCCCCGGAGCCGGCCTCCCTGGCACCCTCGATTCGCTGGCCGCTCTGCGTGCCAGTGGTCTGCCCCTCGCCAGGTACCACACGGCGGTGCACCAGCGCGTGGTCGAGCTGCTTACCGGCGGATCTCTCAGCGTCGTCGAACTGGCCGGCTATCTCGGCCTCCCGGTCAGCGTGACTCTGGTGCTCGCCGAACAACTTGTCAGTGACGGTCAGTTAAAAGCCAGCGTCCCGATTCCGGACGCTCTGCGCGCGTCGAACGATGGCCGACCGTCGAAAGAAGTCCTGGAAGAGGTTCTGAGTGGACTCCACGCTCTCCTTGCCGCCTAGCTCGCCTCCCGTCTACCTGCCTGAGGGAGAACACCGAAGGATCAAGATCCTCGTTGCCGGCCCGCTCGGTATCGGCAAGACGACCGTAGTCAAGTCGCTGTCGCAGATTCCGACTCTGCACACCGACGAGGTCATGACGAAAGCGGCGGTCGCTACCGATGACCTCAGCCACGATGTCCTGCGTGACAAAACCACCACCACGGTCGCCATCGACTTCGGCCGTCTGACCCTGCCGGGCGACAAGATCGTTCTGTACCTGTACGGAACTCCCGGG
This sequence comes from Streptomyces sp. NPDC088246, assembly GCF_044741025.1. Lineage (NCBI taxonomy): Bacteria > Bacillati > Actinomycetota > Actinomycetes > Kitasatosporales > Streptomycetaceae > Streptomyces > Streptomyces sp. NPDC088246. The sequence goes on along the minus strand of NZ_JBIURV010000115.1, from coordinate 1,753 downwards.
CAGCGCCGCTTCCTTCCTCTGTGGGAAGGCATCGCGTACGGAGCACTCGGTGCCCTCGTCCTGGTCGACACCCGGCGGCTCAAAGACTCCTGGGAGGTGATGGAACTCATCGAGGAACGCGGTTTGCCGTACGCCGTCGCTGTCAATGTCTTCCCCGACTCACCCGCATACGACTTGGAGCTCATCCGTTCGAAGCTCGACCTCGCCCCGGAGACACCGCTGGTCACCTGTGACGCACGGGAGAAGAACAGCGGCCTTAACGCCCTCATCCAACTGACCGCCCATTCCATATCCGTTGCCGGAGTCGAAGCCTCGTGACGCTCACACCAGCCGAAGCACCCGTGTCCCTGCATGGGGCCGAACACGCCGCGAACCCGCAGCGCAGCTATGAACTGCTGCGCCGGCAGGGGCCGGTCGGCGTAGCCGAGGTGGCCCCCGGTGTCGTGGTCCACCTGGTCACCGACTACCGGGCCGCCCTCGACCTCCTCCAGGACACCGATACGTGGACCAAGGACACCCGGAGCTGGCTGCCGCAGGTACCGGAGGACAGCCCGATCCGGCCCCTGGTGGAGTGGCGGCCGAGTCTGTTCTACGCCGACGGCGAGGAACACGCGCACCTGCGACGGGTGATCACGGACAGCTTCGGTCTCCTGGATCCCCATGACGTACGCGTCCTGACATTCCGCTACGCCGACACGCTGCTCCAGGAATTCGCTGATACCGGGACGGTCGACCTCGTCCGCCAGTACGCGCAGCGGCTGCCCCTGATGCTCTTCAATGCGCTGTTCGGTATGCCGGACGAGGAGGGCCCGCGGCTTGTGTGGGCGCTCGGGGCGATGATGGACAGCGATCCGGAGACACAGGCAGCGGGCGGGCAGTCGTTCGGCGCCTACCTCGAAACCCTCTACGGGACCAAGGCGGCGAAGCGCGGCCACGATTTGACCTCCTGGTTCATCGATCATCCCAATGGGCTGAGCCAGGAAGAGGCCGTCCACCAGATCCTCATCACCCTCGGGGCCGGGAACGAGCCACTGTGCAACCTCATCGCCAACACGCTCGTCCGCATGCTCAGCGACGACCGCTATTTCGGCACCCTGACCACCGGGAGCCTGCCCATCCAGCACGCCATCGATGACGCGCTGTGGCACGACGCGCCGCTGGCCAACTACAGCGTCCACTTCCCCAAGAAGGACGTGACCTTCCACGGCGCTCGCCTCCCCGCAGGCTCGCCCGTCATGGTGTCGTACGCCGCCGCCAACACCTGCCCCCACTCGGGCGTGCCGGTGGACGGCTATCGCTCCGGGAACAAGGCGCACCTGGCCTTCGCTGCGGGGCCCCATGCGTGCCCCGCCCGTGACGTCGCCACGCTGATCGCCACCGCCGCCATCGAGAGGCTCCTGACCTACCTGCCGGACATCGAACTGAACGTTCCCGCCGACGAGCTGACCTACCGCCCCGGGGCTGTCTACCGGACGCTCACCGCGCTCCCGGCCCGGTTCACCCCGCTGACCCCCGACGCCGACGGGGCCACCCCCTGGAGCCGGAGCCCCTCCGGCCCCGGGCAGGACGCGCCACTGTCCCCGGCGTCAGGCAGCACCAAGGCGTAGAAGCCGTATCACCTGCCGTCGATCGTCGCGGGGGGGGGGGGGGGGGGCCGGGCCCCCCCCCCCCCCCCCCCCCCCCCCCCCCCCGCGGGCGGGGGGGGGGGGGCGGGCCCCCCCCCAGACCCCCCCCCCCCCCCCCCCGGCCACCA
>NZ_JBIURV010000114.1:0-8591 GCF_044741025.1 Streptomyces sp. NPDC088246 | reverse complement strand
ACCCCAACAGAGTGACGGCCACACGCCGCCCGGCACAGCACCCGAACGGCGCGTCACATCACAACAGGGCAAACGTTCCCTGCTACGGCACTAGAGCCGGACGGCGAGGCGCTGCCAGCCCAGCCGGTACAGCCGCGCACCGTGCACGGCCATCCCCTTCCGGCAGGCCCCTGCGACCCGGACGGCGCGACGTGGCACCGGCGCGGCAGACGCCGCCCACGTACCGGCCGCCCAGGAACCCGCGCAAGCCGTATGTTGAGGCCCCCGATCGCCCCTTCCCATCCCGCGGTCGAATGTGCACCGCACGGTGCCTTGTTGCCTCCCGGTGTCCGTGCCCCGGCGGCCAACACTCGGAAGCGGGCACCGACGCTCAAACGGCTGGCCCGTCGGCAGTGTGAGTTCTCGGTCTACCGGAGCCAGCACGTATCACCTCGGGCAGGGCTTCGCCAGGCGGTGTCGTAGCGCGGACTCGGTGTGGACTTCTGCCTCCTGCTGGCTCCTCGATTCGGACTGGGAAGTCGAGCTGGAGGCGCCCGCCAGCCCCTCGCACGAGTCAGTCCATGCCGACCCGTCCGTACTCCTGAAGCCGGAGTCGTAGGGCGTTGCAGCGGCCCTTCCCCCATTGGGGACAAAAGTCCTGTCGGCAGTCGTGTCCTGCCTGGAGGCGACCTCGCCGTCTCCTGCGGATCAGCAGCGAGTGAGTGCCGGCCCCGAAAACACGGTGGGTCACGGCTCCGTCGACTCTGCTGGGAATCGCCAGTTCGTCCGCGGCTTCGCTGGAACTCCGTCCCATCCACGCCCCGGTCTCAGAATGTGGCCAGGTTGGTCGGCACGATCACACAGGGACGGAGCACTCAGCCCCTGGGCCAGCCGGATTCCGAATTTGCAGACGGCTCCTCGTGCTTCAGTACGACGAGCACATGGAGGGCAAGCAGCTGCTGGTGCCGGATGAGCTGGACCGGCCGGTGGTGCCGCCGACCGACGCGATATGTCCGGGCGCCGTCCCCACGCAGTCTGCGGCATCGCTCATGCCTTCGTTATTCGCCTCGCCAGATGTTGTCGAAGGCCGCCTCGTCGAGGGCTCGCCGTTGCCGTTGGAACCCCAGATCCCTCAACGCGTCATCAACGGCGGCGAGCACCGTCGTCACCGCGTCGTCGACCACGCTTGGGGAGTCGCCAATTGGCTTGTCACGGATTCCGACGGCCGCTGCAAGGGCGGCGAGTACGGGCTCATTCGATGTCCAGCGGTCAGCCGCCTCGCGGCGAGCGGGTGAATCGACCAACACCATCCGACCGGCTCGGGAGGGCATCCAGCGCGGGCGGCGTTGCCGAGTGAGCTGTCCTTCCGCCTCAAGGGCATCCAGATAGGCCGTGGACAGGCCGCGGCCTCTGCGCCACAGCCAGTCTTCGAGCGACTCGTACGACGCTTGTCGGACGAGCGACGACGCGGCCTCATCCAACAGGCGATCAGCCATTGCCGGCGGGTGGCTCGGCACGATCTGGTCGCCGTCCAGTCTGACGGCCTGGGCGCTCAGGAGGTCGATCACCTCGGCTCCCGCGAGCGCGAGCGACAGATCGCCTCGCTCCAGAGTCCGACTGGCCGCCATGTCCATGGCGGCGATCAACAGGTCCCGCGGTGTGGTCATGAATGGCTCCGTGTCAGGGGGCATCAGTAGCGTCGCTGAGCAGCTGGTCCGGCGCCCGGCGTGACGCCGGACGTCAAGGTCGGCTGTCGATGGCCCACCGCGATCGCTGCGCGGATTTGCTGTGTGTAGCGGGCGGACGTGAAGTTCGGCCGCCCCGACGCCGTCCACCAGCTTACGGAGCACGGACGGCAGCTGCATCCCGCGCTGATGGCCCTGAGCCGCTGGGGGAGCGCATATCCCGGCAGAGGCCAGTGTCGGCAGGAGTCCCGATGCTCATGCTCACGCTCGTGTCGATAGTCGCCCCGTACAGGGTGCGTGGAGACGGTGATACTGAGCTCCAGAGGCCGTGCCTGAAAGCGGGCCTGGGCGACGGTCTCGCCGGACTCCATGAGGCCGACTCCGGTCATCCAAGCGGCAAGTGCCGTGCCACTGTCGACCGGCGAGAAGCGTTCACCGGTCATGGACCGGACCCCTGAGCGGATTGGCACCTTCCTCGACGCTCACGGTGTCGCTGACCGGCGGAAACCGCAACGACTCGCCCAGCTGATGCCCTTGCTCGCGAAGGTCCCCCCGATCCGTGGCCTCGTCGAGCGCCCACGAAGACGGCCCGACGCAGCGCTCGGGGACCGCGGTTATGGCCATGCCAAGTACCGGCGCCTGGTCCGGGCACAGGGCCTCAAGCCCGTGATCGCCTGCCGAGGCATCCCACACGGCTCCGGACTCGGCGTCCACCGCTGGGTCGTCGAACAACCGCCCTGACTTCCGCCGACTACGTATCCGATGGGAACGACGCGACGAGCTCCACGAAACCTTCCGCTGCCCAGCCACCCTGCCTTATCACCCACCGACACATCCAACGCCTCTGTCAGGCCCTTCTGCGCGCGCAATACTCGTCCGATGACTACGCCCCCGCGCTTCGCGTCGACACGTGACTACGTCCTGCGTCTTGAGGACCTCGGCTTCTGGCAGCCGTACATCGCCGAGATCTCGAAACGCCACGGTCTGACCGTCCCGGGCCAGGAGACGGTGGCCGGCACCGGCGGCACGTTTCCCACTTACGTCTACGGCGATGTCGTGGTGAAGCTGTTCGGTCACCTGCCCTCGTGGCGCGGGGCCCACGCTGCTGAGCGCGCGGCGCAGAATCTGCTGGCCACCGACTCCGCCATCGCCGCACCCAGGCTGCTCGGCGAAGGCCGGCTGTTCGGTGATCCCGCCGCCTCGTGGCCGTATTTGATCACCACGCGGATGCCCGGGACCTCTCTGGAGAGAACCACTGAGGTGACGGCGGAACAACGGCTTGGGATCGCTGGGGAACTGGGACGTCAGGTCCGGCGGGTGCACGGTCTCAGCCCTTCAGGCGTCGTCAGCGACCTCCACCTGCCCGTGCTCGACGTGACAGCGGCCTGCGCGCAGAGTTCGCTGCCGGCCCATCTGGTTGCGCAGGTCGAGGTCTATCTCAATGGAATCCAGCCTTTCGACCGCGTCGTCGTGCACGGTGACTTGACGGCGCGTCACACGTTCCTTGACGAAGGCCGATTCACCGGAATCATCGACTGGGGCGACACCATGGTGACCGACCGGCACTATGAACTCTGTCAGGTGCACCGCGATGTCTTCCGCTGCGACAAGACGTTGCTGCAGGCCTTCCTGGACGCCAGCGAATGGCCGGTGGAAAAGGACTTTGCGCGCCAAGCGATGGGTCTCGCCCTGCATCGCCAGGCGCGCGGCGTCGCCCAGCATCACACTATGGACGTCTTTGAGCCGGTAGCGGCGCTTCTCCCGCTGCAAGACATCGCGACACTGGACGACTTGGCTGCGGAGCTCTTCGGAGTCTGACTCGATCTGCTTCCTGCGCGGACCGGGCGAAGGGCAGCGGAGTTCTCGGCTCGGAGTTTCGTCGCCTCTTTCATGCGGTCCCTGCATGTCGCGGTGAGGGCCGGTTGATACGACGCTTCGGGGGATCGTACTGAGCAGGAGGGTTACGGCTTGGTGGCTGAACAGACGGTTTTGCGGCGGCGGGTACCGAAGCCCCTCGGCGGGCGACGGCGGGAGGGCAGGCATCCATGAACGCAGTGCCCTCTTGGGAGTCGTGGACAGGTGGTGCGCGAACCCCAAGAGGCACTCTGCTGTTCACCGATGTGGATGAGCGCGCCGTCAGGCAGGACCTGGCCGGCGCCGGGTCGACGAATGCCGGGCTGCTCACTGAGGCGAGCGCTGTGACGCTGGACGAGCCGCGTTGTGGGCGGCTTGCCGCATGTCGCCTCCCCCTCTCGTGTCCGCATCTCTGCCGCCCACCTGCGGACTCTCGCAATCGGCGTGATCCGTTCGTCGTGCCCGTGCCCGTGCCCGTGCCCGCGACGGACGGTCGGGATCAATGGAGGGGAAGGAATGACGTACCGGGCGTCGGGTGAAGATGGTGCTTCCCATTCGACGGGGAGGGGAGTGACGAGTCCTGCGTCATCCGCTGAGCTGGTTCAGTGGCTCAGGCCATGACGGCCCGGGCCGTGACCGCATCCGCCGGATCCCAGCCGGCTCGTGGCACCGAGGCCAGCAGCAGCCGGGTGTACGGGTCTTGCGGACCGGCCAGTACCCCGGCCGTCGGTCCTTGCTCCACCACCGTTCCGCGGCGCATCACCAAGACCTCGTCCGTGATGTGGTTGACGACCGCCAGGTCGTGGCTGACGAAGACCAGGGCCACCCCCGGTGTCCCGGCGGATCACGCCCAGGAGCTGGAGGATCTGCGCTTGGATCGAGACGTCCAGCGCGGCCACTGCCTCGTCGAGGACCGACGTCTTCGGATCGACCACCAGTGCCCGTGCGATGGCCGGCCGCTGCCGCCCCGGGCTCGTTCGTCCCGGCCGAGTTGTCTGCGATGTCAGGGGACTGCGCCCCGGGTGTACCCAGTCCTGATGGGGCGTCAATGACTGGTTTGTTGGAGGCTCCGCAAGCCCGCGGGCAGGGCGACCCCAGAGGGTGCTCGTGGGGACCTGCCCTGGAGGCCGGCAGCAATCTTTCGGATTGCGGGGAGCCGCGCGAACAGTGCTTCTCCGGGGCAGTTGGTCGCATAGCCGTCGCGATGGCCGGAGATGGCGTCAAATTCGGCGGAAGTTCCCTTGGTGTAGCGGCTCTTGTCGTTCGTGGACGTGAGCCGTACCTTGCTGGTGGGTTCGATGCCGTTCAAGCCGAGCTTCCAGGCGGCGAGGGCTGCGATCGCGTGCTCCATGGCTGCCGGCACGGGAGTGCCTCGTCCGAAGGTGCCGATCGCCGCAATCCCCGTGGTGCCCTGGTTGAACCCGAGGGTATGGGAGCCGACGACGGGGCGGTCGGTACCGCCGGCGCGGCCTTCGTATATGGTGCCGCATTTGTCGACGAGGAAGTTGTAGCCGAGGTCTCCCCATCCCTGGTCACGGATCTGGCCCGTGTACAGATTGCGCAGTGTACGCGGGACGCTGGCGCAGTCGTAGCCGTTGGGGGTGTCGGTGTGATGGATGAACACCGCTGTCACCCCTTGCGCGTAGTGGGCATGTGGGTCGCGCTTGGTCTCGTCGGCCCGCCACTGAGTACGCAACACGATGGCGGGCCGAGGCGCCGCACGGGGGAATGGCACTGACCTCGCTCCGAGGGCCGGGAACGGCAGCGCGGAATCGACAGCCGACTCCGGAACTGCTTCGGCCCGCCATACGGCAAGGGGGCCTTCCGGTGTCGTAGCGCCGACGGCACGGGCCGTCGTCACTCCGGGCGGTGCCGCCATGAGTGGAACTGCCACAGGGGCCGCTACCCACAGTGCCATTCGGTACAGACGCACGGGAAAACCTTCTTTGTCTTTCGCCGAGGGGACGGCGAGAACGCGTATGCCCACAGCTTCGCGGTGGGAGGTTCGCTGCGCGCCCCGGGTTAGTGCAGGCAGGCGAGCGTGCCGGCACTCCTGCCGACTGCGGCAGGGGTGTGTGGGTGAGCGCTTCCGCCATCGGGGTGAGGTGTGCGATGACGAGTCGAGGCACGCACAGTCACCCGTGCCAAGCGGGCCGACCGGGTACCTTCCCGGCACCTGACCGAACTCGCCCGTGGCTGCGGATTCGACGTCGACCGGCCGGTCCGGCGGGAAGCCGAGCTCTCTGCCGCTGAGCTCCGGCACCTGGCGGATGTCCCCAGCCGCTGTAGCCCGTGACTGCTGGGCGCGTGCCGCGGGGCGCCCACGTGAGGGTTGTGCCGAAGGGTGTCTGCACCGTTGTCTGGAGGGGTGCACCCGGGGTTGCACCCCAGGCGCGATTGCAGGCGCAAAACTTTCTTTTCGCGATCCTGGGTGTTTTGCCTGGTCAGCTCCATGGGCAAGCTCCTTTCGCATGACGGCTGCCGGTTGCCGGCAGCCCGCATCCCAGCACCTAGTTGACTCGCATCCGCCGACCAGTCCCGTCGGGCTGGCCTTTCGGGCGCTCGCTCGCGCCAGCCGTACGGACCGCCGGACCCATACGCCGACGCGTGCGGCGACACATCAGGCAAACCGAGCGCGCTGTCGGGGGGCTCCTGGCACTCTGATTTCAGCCCCTGCTGTCCCTGTCGGCGGGGGCTCTCGCATGTCCGGTGCTCCTTCCGGGAGCAGCACCATGGGACGGCGATGAGAGAGTGACGTCCCCCGAACGCGTGTCGAACAGTCCGTGGGAAGCCGGCGGGACGGGTGTGCAGGAATCCGGTGCTGCGTGGAGGCACGCCCTGCCGAGAGCGCGGCAGCCTGTGCGTGTCGCGTGATGACATGCTGGAGGCCAGCGAACTGGGGAGGAGCAGACGGCGGTTTGAGTGCGCGGGGGCTCGGCCCACGAGCAGGGCTTCGAGTTCCACCCGGTCTCCACGGCATTCGAGGTGACTGGTGACGGGGAGGCTCACCGCGCATGTCGACGCGGCTGTGGTGTGGCGCGATGGCAGCGCGTACTGCTTCTGCGGCTCCGAGTACGTGAGCTACGACATTGCCGGTGACACGGCAAGCGCGCGCTCCGCGGCGTGTCGACTCGCCGATTGTGGGAGCCGGTCTGCCCGTGAAAGGCCGGGACAGGCGATGGCATCCCGGCTCGGCCAGGCAGCCTTCAGTGAGATCACTCATGCCGCGGCAGAACGGAACGCCAGGGCAGTTTCCGGACACCCCTCACCCTGGTACTTCCGTGCGCTCCCACCATTCGTAGACAGGCAATTGGCCCTCGTCGGTTTCCTGGTGACGTGTCGTCGCCTTGAAGTGCTCGTATCCACCACGGAACGGGATTTTGAGGTCGACTCCAGGCGTAATGATGGAAACGATCCGCTCAGGAAGATCGTCGGGGCCGCCTTCAAGGACTGCTTTCATCGCGTTGGTCATGGCGAAAGTTTCCCCTGACGGTGGTCCGGCTTCTCCGTGACGCGCCGAAGTGCTCGCCGCCGTGTGTCCTGACGGCATCCCAGCAGAACGCCCATGATTTCCGGCAATCACTTGTTGCAGGACCCCTGTCCAAGGAGGCACGGAGACCGACGGACCGAACCCCGCGGAGCTCGCGGAGCTGCGTTACGCGCTCTGTGCCGGTGCTCTCCGGGATCGGATACCCCGTGCCCGGTTGGGCGCTCCCACGTCGCCCTGTTACTGGGCACGGGCGCGGCAGACGAACTCGATCCCGGGGCGCTTGGTCAGCTGGCCTAGGACGATGGCCGCCTCGCGGTCGCGCAGCAGGCCGACTGGTCGACCGGTCTTCACGTACGGTCCCGTGGACACGGCCCTTGGGCATTGCGTACTCGTCGATGGCCGCAGACCCGCGAGCCGGCGGCTGAAGTCCTGGCATCGCGTTGACCAGCTGCAATACCGTGCTGCGGCCGACAGGGACGCCGAACACTCGCAGGGCGGGCGGGTGACGCCCCTGCGGATGGAAGTGCGCAAGCCGACCGATTCGTTCCTCGGCAACGTCCTGGCGGGCAAGCTCTGGCTTCCGGGGCAGGTGGCGGGCGAACAGTCAGCGGGTCTTGACGCGCACGGTTGGGCCCGGTTGCGGACTGCTGTCGGCGGATCCGCCTTCGCTCGGCCGCCGGGGTGATGTCATGTGGAGTTGCGCTACCTATCCTGCCGCCGGGCATACTGCCGACCGTGGCGTGGAACGGATCTGCGCATGACCGAAAGTGCGAGCCCTCGTATCTTGACGCCTCGGATCACCGTGCTGAGAGTCCAGCCAGGTGATCCGCCCTTCCGCCTTGTGGAGATCGACGGGGAGGTCGTCAGCGCGGCGACATCGATGACGGACGTGCTCCACGCCGCCTGGGCCGCAGGCATCAGGGTCCACGACCTCGACGACCCGGGCGAGGTCCGGTGGGTGGGCGGCGGCAAGTTCACCTGGAGGCTGCACTAGGCAGTTGCCACGCATGGGAGGGCAATCGACCGCCGACGCGGATCACCGCACCGCTTCTCCGTGGGCAGCGCCGACTTTTTCGATCGGGGCACCCAATCGGCGGTGGGCGCACCTCGTAGATATCGACGGTCACCTGGTTACTGCTCGGGTCGACGCCCCACGAGGTGTTGGGAATGCCGGACAGCTGGTCCCATTCGGCGTGGATGGCGTCGAGCGCGGCCGCACTGTTGGTGACGGCCTTCGCCGCCCCACCTGTGTTCCGAACCGATTCCGCAGCGGCCTGGGCGAAGAGGTGAAGCGAAGAGTCCACCGCTGATTGAACCAAGGCTTCGTCAGGCCACCCCTCATGGGGCTCTCGGTCGGCGATGCGGCAGTATCAGCTCAGAGCGCCGACGATGCCGGCGAACGCAAGGAAGCGCACGGCCCTTCGCTCGAATCCGCGATGCAGACGCGGGAAGCCGTTCCGCTGAGGTCTTCTCGGCAACGTGACGGTTTGAGGTTCCCCCGGCGTGCGGGAGGTGCTGATCAGCTGGTCAGGGCGGGTTGACGGGGTTTCAGGTTCGTTCGTTCGGCCGTTGCCTGGTCGGCG
>NZ_JBIURV010000113.1:0-8847 GCF_044741025.1 Streptomyces sp. NPDC088246 | reverse complement strand
CCCTTGTACGACGGCGATGCGCTGTCCACGGACGACCCCTCCCAGCATGACCAACCAGAAGATCATCCCACCCGGTCAGTCAACGTGACAGTGCCTTCGAGCACCCTTGGGGCCGCGAGCAGCACGATCGTGGCCCGCTGCCGAGCGTGGTGCGGGATCTTGGCCGTATGCCATCTTCTTGAGCTGGTGACGTTCGGAGGCGGCCAGCATGACGGGTACAGCGAGGCGGGTGGGCAGGCGATAGTGGTTGTAGGGAGTGCCGACCGAGGCGCCGAGCAGAGACGCGATGGCCTCGATGCTGTTCTCGGGGTTGGGCAGCATGTCGCGGGCGGCGCGCAGCAGCTTGTCATTTCCACTCACCAGGTCGCCGAGAGTTCGGATCATGTAGGTGAGGCCGGGGACTTCAGCCACCTGATCGCCCTCGGGGATGCGGGCCGGAACTCCCTTCTGGTCAGGACTGGTTGCGGAGTTTCTTCTTGTCGATCTTGCCCAGGGCGGTGAGGGGTAGCGCGTCGACGAGGTGGAACTGCTTCGGGACCCAGAGTGTGCCCTTGCGGGCGCGGACGTGGTCCATCAGCTCGGCGGGGGTGGCGTGCTGTCCGGCGTGCAGGACCACGGTGGCGGTGACGGCTTCGCCCCAGTGCGGGTCGGGTGTGCCGTAGACGGCGGCGACGGCGACGGCTGGGTGGGTGGCGAGGGTGTCCTCGACCTCGCGAGGGTAGATGTTGAACCCGCCGGTGATGATGGTGTCCTTGATCCGGTCGATGATCGTGATCAGGCCGCTGTCGTCCCTGCGGGCGACGTCCCCGGTGTGGAGCCAGCCTCCTTCGAGAGCGGCTGCGGTCTGCTCGGGCTTGTTCCAGTAGCCGTCCATCACGAGCGGTCCTCGTACGCACAGTTCGCCTGGCTCGCCGGCCGGTACTTCCCGGCCGTGCGGGTCGCGCAGGGTGATCTCCACGCCGGGCATCGGCCGGCCGCAGCTGCCCAGGACGGTCGGGTCGTCGCGGTGTTCGGCCGGGTCCAGGACGGTCAGCGCGTTGGGGGCCTCGGCCTGGCCGTAGTGCTGGCTGAGCACGGGGCCGAAGAGCCGGTAGGCCTGGGCGAGCCGGGCGGGGTCGGCGGGTGCGGCACCATACAGGACCCAGTTCAGCCCCGACAGGTCGGCTGCGGGGAGCCGGGGGTGGTCGAGCAGCGCGTAGAGCATCGTGGGGACGACGAACGTGGCGCTCACGCCGTGGTGCTCGATCGCGTCGATGACGCGATCCGGGTCGAAGGAGGGGTGCAGTTCGAAGCTGGCGCCGTGCAGCAGGCCGGGTGCGACGAGAAGGCCGGCGGCGTGCGACATGGGGGTGGTGATCAGGAAGTGGGTGTCCGGCGGCCAGGCCCAGGTGGAGCAGGCCCAGGCGTTGGCGAGCAGTGAGCGGTCGCGCAGCATCACGCCCTTGGGTTCGCCGGTGGTGCCGCCGGTATAGAAGAGGTAGAGGGCGGGGCCGCGCGGGTCGTCGGGGCCGGGGGGTGTGTCGGCGGCGAGGCGGTCGAGTTCGGCGAGGGTGATCGTCTTGGTGCCGTCGGGGCGGGCGCGGGAGGCGAAGCGTGTGTCGTCCACGATCAGGTAGTCGGAGGCGCTGTCGCGCAGGATGGTCCGGTCGGTGTCTGCGGTGGCCAGCGGGTGCAGGGCGGTGTAGCGCAGTCCGGCCAGGCAGGCGGCGGCCATGACGGTGAACGCTTGCGGGTTCGGGCCGCACAGCAGGGCGAGCCCGTCGCCGGGGGCCAGGCCCAGTCGTCCGAACGCGGCTGCGGTGCGTTCGATCCGTTCCGCGGTCTCACCGTAGGTCCAGGTGTGCTTCGTCCCGTCGTCGCCGGTGAACCGGAAGGCGGTGCGCTCGGGCCGCCTGCGCAGCGCCGACAGGATCAGGTCCGCGTAGCCGGGTCTCATCGGGTCCTCCCCAGGATGGTCACGGCGGCCACCGCCTCCTCGATTCCGTAGAGGCCGCCGCCGTTCTCGGCGATGGCGATGCGCGCGTCGGGGACCTGGCGCCCGCCCGCCCGGCCGCGCAGCTGCGTGACCAGTTCGAAGACCTGCGCCAGTCCGGTGGCGGAAACCGGGTGGCCGCGCGATTGGAGTCCTCCCGACGGGTTCACCGGAAGGGCGCCGTCGAGTGCGCTTGCACCCGAGGCCGACCACGGGCCGCCGTCGCCGATCGGGCAGAATCCCAGGTTCTCCGCCTGCTGGATCTCTCCGAAGGCGGTGGCGTCGTGGACCTCCGCCACGTCGACGTCCTGCGGACCGATGCCGGCCTTCTCATAGGCGGCGAGCGCGGCCCGGCGGCCGATGTGCCGTGCGGCATCGTTCGTCGCCCGGTCGGTGCCCGACAACAGGGCACTGCTCAGTACCGCCACGGCCGACTCGTCACGGGTGGAGTCGGCCCGCGTCACGACGGCGGCGGCGGCCCCGTCGCTGACTGGTGAGCACATCGGCACCGTCAGCGGCCACGCCACCCGCCGCGCCGCCAGGATCTCCTCCGCGGTGAACGCTCGGCGGAAGTGGGCTCGGGGGTTGTGGACGGAGTGGGCGTGGTTCTTCGCCGAGACCGCGGCCAGGTGGGCTTCGGTGGTGCCGAAGCGCTGCATGTGGGCGCGGGCCAGGGAGGCGTAGATCTCCATGAACACCGACCGGTCGCCGTCCACGGACAATTCGGGCGGCAGGGGGTCGGTCAGGGCGGCGAGCGCGGCCAGGGTCTCCTCGCGGTGGGCGACGTCCATGGCCCCGTCGAACACCGCCAGCCCCTGGGCGGGATCGGCGCAGACGAGCTTGTCCACGCCGACGGCCAGGGCGACGTCCGACAGGCCCGCCCGCACGTGGGCGATCGCCAGCCACAGGGCTGTGGCACCGCCCGCGCAGGCGTTCTCCACATTCACCACGGGTACCCCGGCGAACCCGTGCGGGCGCAGGGCGACCTGGCCGGGGATCATGTGCTGGCCGTCGATCGCCTTCTGGCTGACCGTGGCGTGGAAAACGGCGCCGACGTCGGCCGGGGCGAGCCCGGCGTCGCGCAGCGCCTCGTGCGCGGCCTGGCCGGCGAGGTCGCCGGCACTGCGGTCGAGGTGGCGGCCGAAGGGGGTGGCTCCGACGCCGAGGATGAGTGCTTCGCGGTTCATGACACGACCCGGTTGCGCAGCACGCCCAGGCCGGAGACTTCGAGTTCCACGGTGTCGCCGGGTTCCAGGAAGCGGCCGTGCTCCAGTCCGCAGCCGGTGGGCACGGTGCCCGAGCACAGGATCTCTCCGGCGTGCAGCCGGGTCGACTGGGAGGCGAAGGCGATCATGTCGGCGAAGGTGTGGTGCATGTCGGCGGACGTGCCCCGGCTGGCCTCCTCACCGTTGATGCGGGCGGTCATCGTGAGCAGGTACGGGTCGCCGAGCTCGTCGGCGGTGACGATCCACGGGCCCAGGACGTTCGAGTCGGTGAAGTCCTTGCTCTTGCTCAGGCCCAGCCCGGTGGCGATCTCCTCCAGCTGGGTGTCGCGGGCGCTGAAGTCGTTGAAGATTGTGTAGCCGAAGATGTACGACGGAGCGTCCGCCGTGGGGATGTCCGTGCCGCCGCGGCCCAGCACGCAGGCGAACTCCAGCTCGTAGTCCCGCACCGAGGAGTATGCGGGCCAGTGGATGTCGCTGTCGTGGCCGGTCACGGAGAGCCGGTTGGTCACGTAGTACAGCGGGCGTTCGAGCATGATGGCGGGTAGTTCGACCTGGTCGGCCGGGATGCCCTGGATCCGGGAGCGGGCATTGCGGAAGTGATCCATGAAACTGCCGAAGTCCCGGATTTGTACGGGCCTGGGCAGCGGGGACAGCCAGCGCACCTCGGACGCGGCGACGACCGCTTCGGACGGGGCCTGTTCGGCAAGCCGCTGCAGGGTCTGCCGCACGGGTTCGCCGCCGTCGATGATTGTCTGCATGGTGGTCAGCGCGGGGGCGTGCTCGCCGGTCACCAGGCGGTGGGCGCGGTCGAGCAGCAACAGGCGCTCGCCCTGATCGAGTACGAGCGCGGTCCGCTCGACGCGGTCGTGCTCCACGGTTGCGAGTTTCACGGTCGGTTCCTCTCCTCAACAGGGTGCAGGGGTCGGTCTGCGGGGATCGGGTGTCAGGCGAAGGCCACGACGCGGGCCGGGGCGGCGCTCGCGCGGGCGATCTTGATCGGGAAGAACGCCACCCGGAACCCCGACGGGGGCAGCGCGGCAAGGTTCGTCAGCTGCTGGACGATGAAGACCTCCCGCTCGCGGCCGGCCCGGTGGCCGTCCCACAGCACGGAGTTGTCGCCGCTGTCGCGGAACTTGCCCGCCATCACGGAGAAGCTCAGGTCCCAGCCCGCGGCGTCGGTGCCCAGGACCTTGGCCCCGAGGTCGGCCAGGAACAACGTCGACTCGCGGCTCATGCCCGGGTAGCGGAAGAACGCGGGGTCGGACAGCCCGTACCCCTCCTGGCCGGTGCGCAGCAGGACCGCTCCGCCGGCCGGGACCGGGGCGCCGTTGTCGGCGAGGGCGGACTCCAGCGCCTCGACTGTGATCGGGGCGTCCGGTTCGCATCGGTCGCGCAGGTCCAGCACGAGCGCCTCGCACCACAGCTCGTCCAGGGCGATGTCGGTGATGGTGCGGGCGGGCCTGCCCTCGCAGGTCGAGCCGTAGTGCAGCGGGGCGTCGACGTGGGTGCCGAGGTGGGAGTTGAAGTCGGTGAGCAGTTCCGCGCCCCAGCCCTCGCCGTCGGGCAGGTCCTCGACGCTGCAGTGCATGGCGGCGGCGAACTGCTCTCGGCCCTCGCCCGTCGGGTGCGCGTAGGCCACGGCTGGCGCGATCACCGGGGCGAGCGGGCGCAGCTGCTCGGGGAGCCGCTCGCGGTCGGCGGGGTCCAGCGTCCTGGTGAGGTCGATCAGTTCCATGACGAACCTTCCTTAGTTATTGGACGCTCAGCATAGAACTGGACCGATAGCATAGGCAAGAGTTCGCCGCCCGGCGCCGCCCGGCCGGCGTGGCAGAATCGGCCGTGTCAGGCCGCCGCAACGTTGGGAAGGACACCGCGTGGGTGCGACCCGCAAGCAGGAGATCTCCGCCGAGACCCAGCGCCGGCTGGTGGCCGCCGCGTGGGAACTCGCCGCCGAGGGCGGGTCCGCCGCGGCGTCCGTCCAGGCCGTGGCGGAGCGCTCCGGCATCAGCCGGGGCTCCGTGGCCTGGCACTTCGGCTCGAAGGACGGGCTGCTGAAGGCGGTGATCGAGGAAGCGTTCCGATGGGGCACGGACTTCATGCGCGAACGCCTGGCCGCCGCCGGGCCGGACGCTGGAATCGAGGCGCTGATCGAGGCGAACTTCGCCCTGATGTCCCGGCCCGAGGCGCACATCTTCTCGGCACTCCTGATCGAGGCGGTGAGCCGCGAGTCGGCCCTGCGCACGACGTACGCCGAGGAGTACGCCAAGATCCGCGGCCTGTACGCCGACCACCTGCGCGCGACCGGTGCGCACGTCACCGACCCGGAGGCCGTCGCGGCGGCACTGCTCGGCGGCACCCTGGGAATCAACATCCAGCACCGCCTGGACCCGGCCCTGAACCGCCGACGGGCTGTGACCGCGATGACGGGCATCTACACGGACGCGCTGTCCGGAACCAGACCTGACACCCCGTCCGGCACCTGACCCACACCCGCCCCCGGGCCGCGCCGGACGAGGCCGGTCACCAGCGCGCCGCCTAGGGCCAGGGTCACCACGATGCCCCGGGCCTCGATGTCCTCATGCTCCGCGCCCAGGCGCAGATAAAGGGCTGAAGGAAGGCACCGCGGTGGCCACCGGAGAGGGCCGCGCCGTCCTCGGCGACCCGCTCCGTGCCCTGACCTGGCTCGCCGGACGGCTGCACCGCGCCGGCGACGAACTGCGCGCCGGGCAGCTGGTCCTGGCCGGGGCCGTGCACGCCAGCCTCCCGCTGGAGGCCCGGAGCACGGTGCGCGCCCGCTCGCCGCATCTTCCGCCGGTCGAGCTGCGCGTGCGCTGATCCGCAGCACCCTGCTGAACCCCGCACCCCTCATGCACCACCCCTTCCCTTGAATGAAGGAGCGGCCGATGGCTGCTGATGAACAGCGTCTGCGTGTCGCGGTACTCGGCGCGGGCCTGATCGGGATCGACCTCGCCGACAAGATCCACCAGTCGCAGAAGCTGGAAATGGCCCTGGTGGCAGGGCGCGACCGGGACAGCCTGGGGCTGGTCCGGGCGGCCGAGATGGGCCACCCGACCACGGCCGGCGGGATCCGCGCCGTGGTGGATGCCGGGCCCTTCGATGTGGTCTTCGACGCCACCAACGCCGACAGTCACGCCGAGCACTGGGCGGCGCTGCGCCCGACCGGCACCACGCTGATCGACCTGACCCCCACGGGCCTTGGCACGGTCATCGTCCCGGGGGTCAACAGCCACCGGTCGGCGGCCTACCGGCACGTGAACCTCGTCAGCTGTGGCGGGCAGGCGGCCATTCCGGTCCTGTACGTAATCTCTAAGCATTGCACCCCCATCTACGTCGAGTGGTCTCCACCGGGGCGAGCGCGAGCGCCAGCCGGGCCACCCGCCTGAACCTCGACCAGTACATCGCCACCACGTCCGCCGCGATCCGGACCTTCACCGGCACCCGGGACGTGAAGGTGATGGTCAACCTCAGCCCCGCCCGGCCCGCCCCGCCGTTCCGGGTGGCCATGACCGTCCACGCGGACGGCATCCGCCCCGCACCGGTCCGCGCGAGCATCGCGGTCGCCGCCCAGGCCGTGCGCGCCTACACGCCCGGGTTCAAGGTGACCTCGCTCGCCGTGGACCCGGGCCGGATCTCGGTCGCGGTAGAGGTGACCGCCTCCGGCGGCCGCCTGCCCCGCCACGCCGGAAGCGTCGACATCATCAACGCCGCCGCCGTCCTGCTCGCCGGGCAGTCGGCCGCCGCCTCCCGATGAAGGGAACCCCACCCGTGAACACACACCCGCACGATCGGCCCCGGATCCTCCTGCACGACCCGACCCTGCGCGACGGCCACCACGCTGTCGGCCACCAGCTCGACGCCGACCAGCTCCGTGCCTACGCCACCGCCGCGAACGTCGCCGGAGTGCCAGTCGTGGAGGTCGGTCACGGCAACGGCCTGGGCGCCTCCAGCCTCCAGATCGGCCGCTCCAAGCTCGACGACGCCACAATGCTCACCACCGTCCGCGAAGCCCTCACCTCGTCGCGGATGGGCGTCTCGCCATGTCTGCGCCACCAACTGCACTTCCTTTATGCGCGTGGTGTTGTTGGTCTGGTTGTCAGTGTTGCGCTTCCATGGCGTCGCTCGCGGTGGCGGGCCACGGCGTCGTTGTTGGCGCAGCGCACTGAGCAGTAGGCGCGTCTGCCGTTGCGGGAGGTGTCAACGAAAGCCAAAGAGCAGTCGCGTCGTGCACAGCGTCCCAGCCGCTCGGCGTCGGCGGAGCAGATGACGTAGGCGAGCCCGGCGGCGGTGATGGCGCGGATGTGCGCGGCCGGGTCCGCGCCGGTAGCGCTGTAGTGCAGGTGGGGCTGTCCGTCGTGCAGAGAGATACGGGGGCTGCTCGAAGCGTCGGCGAGGAGCGCATTCACCGCATCGCACCGCTCGTCGAGGTTCTGTCGCCCGAAACACGCGGCCAGGCGCCGGCTCCATGTCCAGATGGTCTCGACCTGCGCGGTGGTGAGCGTGCGGTTCACCACGCCGTGCACGGCCAGGAGCTGTTCCAGGTCTGCGGAATGGGGTGCCTCGGTCAGGTTGACCAGGTCAGCGGCAAGTCGGGCGGCCTCACCGCCGTAATGGTTGAACTGCATAAGACAATTACATCATCGTGTGACCGGGTTGTACCGGGGCGACAGGCCGAAGCGCCGTATGGCCTTGGGTGGCCTGCCGGATGACACCGGATACGACGAGAACTCGGAGGCACGATGGTGCAGGCTGTCCGCTTGTCGAGGCAGGGGACCGCGACGGCGCCGGCGTTGATGCTGGTCCAGATCGCCAGTCTTCAGGCGGGGTCGGCCGTCGCCAAGGAGGCGTACGCATCCGTCGGTCCCTCGGCTCTGGCCGGTATGCGGCTGTTCTTCTCCGCCGCGATCCTTTGGCTGCTTGTCCGGCCGTCACTGCGCACGGTCACGGCGGTGCAGTGGCGTGCAGTGATCCCGCTCGGCTTGGTCTTCGCGGCCATGAATGTGGCGTACTTCCAGGCCATCAGCCGCCTGCCGATCGGCGTGGCCGCGACCGTGGAACTGCTCGGCCCGCTCGCCTTGTCGATCGCTCTGTCCCGTCGGCTGGAGCATCTCGTGGTGGCGTTGCTGGCACTGGCGGGCGTACTGCTGCTGACGGGCCCGGGTGCCTCGCTGTCCGTTGCCGGGCTGGTGCTGGGAGGCGCAGCCGCGCTGTGCCGGGCCGGGTATGTGGCCCTGAGCCGGCGGGTCGGACGGCTGTTTCCTGACTGGACGGGCCTGTCGCTGGCGCTGGCCTGCGGTGCTTGCGTCTTGACCCCAGTCTCCGCTGTCACGGGCGGCGTTGCGGTGGCGACCCACCCGGCGGTTCTCCTCATCGGTCTCCTCGTGGCTCTTCTGTCCTCGCTGATTCCGTACGTGCTGGACATGACGGTGCTGCGGCGTATCGATGCCCGCGCCTTCGGGGTGCTTCTCGCACTGAGCCCCGCCGTGGCGGCGGCCGTCGGTTTCCTTCTGCTGCGCGAGCAGCTGACCGTACGCCAGCTAGTAGGACTTTGTTAGGTACCCCAAGTGATCCTCGTTGGATAGATTGTGATCTTCTTTCAGTTGTGACTCCTGAGGAGATGGAAGAGGTCCG
>NZ_JBIURV010000112.1:0-8982 GCF_044741025.1 Streptomyces sp. NPDC088246 | reverse complement strand
CCGCCGGGCCGGGGGGCCCCCCCGCTCCCCCCCCCCCCCCCCGGGGGCGGGGGGGGGCGGGGGGGGGGGCGCCCCCCCCCCCCCCCCCCGGGGGGGGGGCCCCCCCCGCCGCTCGTGCGGTCGCCGGGCTTCCCTCGGGGGCTGAGGCGTACCGGGGGAGCACGGGCTGGACGCGCGGAGGGGCCCTGGCCCGGGAGGGTCACTCCCCATTTGGATGCGTTTCGCACCCGAACGGCCGCGCCAGGGTGACGAGGCTGTACCGGTGCTCGTTGGAGGGGAAGATCGAGCCAGTGGCGCAATCCGAATGCGCGCAGGCGGCTTCCGAGGCACGACCGGAGAACGTCATGACCGCTGCACATGCCCCCCATCCCGACCACACGCATCAGCACAGTGAGGGCTGCGGCCACGTCGCCGTCCCGCATGAGGACCACGTGGACTATGCGCACGACGGTCATTTCCACCGCGTTCACGACGAGCATGTGGACGAGTGCGAGCCGAGCGGGCACACCGTTCACGGCGACCACGCGCACCAGCATGGCGACGGGTGCGGTCATGTTGCGGTGCCGCATGGAGATCACGTGGACTACGTGCACAACGGTCACCGGCACGCCGGCCATGACGGGCACTGGGACGACCACTGACGGGGGCGAAGAGATGTCGGCTGCCCTGTGGCACGAGTGTTCGCATCGATGTCGGCCCACAGGTTCCTGGCCGCTGTTCGACCTGAATGCCGCCCTGCTGCCGGACGGAACGATACGACTTCACGTCGGCGTGGGCGTATGCCTCACGGCCATGACCGGCTGGATGCTGCTGATGCGTCAGTGGGGCGACCTCGTCGCCGACCCGGTGCACGAACTGCCGCGTGTTTCAGAGCAGTTCCCCGACATCCAACGGGCCCGAGCACACTCCCCGGAGTGGTCAACCCGGCGGGAACGGGACCGCGCGTACTGGTCCGAACGTGCCGTTGTTCTGCCGCCCGCCCCGCGCCTCCCTCTGCTGCGCGTGCCGGCCGCCACCACCCCACCGCGCTTCGTGCGGTGCGAATCCGGCCTCGATACCGACGCCTGGGCCGCGCTGCGAACCTGCAGTGTCGAACACGGAGTCACTCCCACCGCCCCCCTCGCGGCCTTCGCCCTGGTGTTCGCCCGGTGGGATGCGGGGCATCGGATATGTTTGAACACCACTCTGTTCGACCGCCCGGACACCCCGGACGAGGGCGTCGGCGCCGTCAGGGGCTTCGTCTCCACCGCTCTGGTCGGGACCCCGCTCTGCCTGCCGGGCGACTGGGAGGGCTATGCCGCGTACGCCGCCGAGGCCAACCACCGCTTCTGGGGATACCTGGACCACCGTTCCATATCCGGCGTCGAGGTACTGCGAGACCTGCGGGGGGACAGGCACGGTTCCGGCCGCCGCACTCAGTCACCCCGTGGTCTTTACCAACGGTGTGGGCCTCGCTGGGGGACGGCGAGCCTCCGACAGCATGGATCGGTGAGGAGGCCTTCGGGATCTCACAGACACCGCAGGTGCTGCTCGACCACATCGTGTGGGACGAAGGTGGCCGACTGCGACTGGCCTGGGGCCGCGTCGACGGAGCCTTCTCCGATGGCTGGATACAGGCGCTGCTCGACGCCTACGTCCGGCTCCTGGACACGCTGACGGACCGTGCGGCGTGGACGGACCGGTCCCTGGGCCGGGGCCTCTTCCTTTCACCGCCGTCCTCGGCGTCAGCCGCAGGGCTGCTCGTCCGCCTCGAAGGTCTCCCGTCGGGATACGGCCTGCCAACCAGGCCCAGATCAGGTCGGCGGTGTCCTGGCGGTCGACGACATGGTTTCGTGTACGGCGCCGCGCACCGCTGCTTTGGCCGGGCCGGCACGGTCAGGCGTCGATGAAACGGAGCTGACGGAGGAGCGGACGGGAAAGCGGACAGCCTCTGCGCGCCGCCTATTGTCACGCGTGCGACGAACTCCTGTCGGTGCCGCCGGGACGAGAACGTTCTGATGATTCGCACAGTAGTTGCATCTACTTCCTAGTAGAAATCACCCTGAGGCTGGGAGATGGTTTTCCGTGAAACAAGCATCTATCCATGCTGATATGGATTTCAGTAATCCGCACTAATTCCAGATCTCTCAGAACGGGTTTTCTCTGAAGGATCTGTGGGAGTTTCATGGCGCGGCCTGAAAACAGGACGCCTCCGGTCCCTTGAAGGGAAATTGATGAAACTCCGTACCTTCCCGTTGCTCGCCGTCGCGACCGCGCTGCTTGCGGTCAGCGGAATGCTGGCGGGTACCGCTCACGCCTCCGTGTCCGCGCCGGCTGCGGTTCGCCACACCCAGGCCTCCGGTGCGCGCCCCACGTCCGACACGCTGATCCATCCGAGGGCGACGCTGTACAAGAACCACGCCTGGACCTCGGGCAACGGCCGAGCCATCCTGCGGGTGCAGCAGGACGGGAACTTCGTCCTCTACAAGGACAACCGGCCGGTGTGGCAGGCCCCCGGCGCCTACCCCAACGGCGACCACGCGGTCATGCAGGAAGACGGGAACTTCGTCCTCTACGACCGTGGCGGCCACCCGCTCTGGGCCTCCGGTACCTGGCGCAAGGGTGCGTACCTTGCCGTCCAGGACGACGGCAACGTAGTCGTCTACAACGCCGACAGGCGCCCGGTCTGGGCCACCAATACGGGAGACTAACCCCTCGGTAGCGTCGTTCCGGGGTTCCCTGTAGTGACCCCTCACTGCATCAGACCTGTTTGCGTCACAGGTCTGATGCCTCTCTTTCCGATGCCTCTGCGGCCTCGGTCCCCATTCATCGGGGCGCGGAAGAGTCTGCCTTGTCATGCTGATGCGCTGGCCCGGTCCCATCGCGCACCGTGCACTCTTCCATCAGCTAGTTCAGCTCCTGCTCCGAATAAAGGTGATGACCGGAATTACTCGTCGTTACCCAGCGTGTGGTTGGCGCCCCTCAGTCCCTGGTCGTGGGTGGTCGGCTGGTGCAAAGCGTCGGAGATTCCAAGAACAGCGGCGGCCCGACCAAGCCGGTCCCCGGCCGTGAGTGGCTGTGGCCGTGGCTGTCCGAGGCCGGAGGGCTGGCCGCTGTGGCCGCCATAGGTGTCGGTCTGCTGAATCTCCCGAGCGATATAGGCCGGCGATCACTGGCTGTATCACCCTGGTGACGTTCGCGACGTTGTATGGGCACCACTCACCACGAACTGCTCGATGCCTTGTGCGGCGGGCAGAGGCTGCAACAGATCAACAGGCCCGATCGTCATCGCGCCTTTGACGAACGGCTGGCGATGACCTCGTACCGATGTGCTTCGGCGCCTTGCCACTGGACCACAGCGGCGTGGTCGAGGATCCGCTCCGGGTCCGCCAAGCCTGCGTCGGCGAGGAACACGATGAGGTCGTGATCGCTGTGTGCGAGTCCGAGTCTTTCGTCACGACTGTTGACGTGCACGGTCACGGGCCGGGCGCCGGACGGGGTGGGGGCGTGGATGGTGATCGATGGTGCTGCCATGACTCCAGGGTGGCCCGGGGTGACGGCGGGCGCATCTGGCCGGCCCGGATGCGGCGGTGCGGGTCTGGCCTGAGGATGGAGGTACCGGCGGTGGCCCGGTCGCCCCTGGCCTGTCTCCCTAACTGGCTGGCCGGGCCGCCTGCCGGTATCTGGTGTTCCCGCGGATCTTTGCGTGACGCAGTGTGACCTGCGCCGTCCAATCGGCGAAAGCACCGTGGGCGCTGGCTGCGTCTCACGAAGTTGCCATTTCCTCCCCCCCGTTGTCAGGCCACCCAGGCCGGTTGCTGCGCGGTGCCTCAATCCATCAGAGACCTATTTCGCCGACCGCAGGGTGGGAGGGAATATTCGCTGTTCGGAACGTGTGTTCACGCAGATCAACGTCCGCTGGCCCGTCGCAGTGAGCGCCTTCTGGCTGCCCTGGGCGCCAAATACTTCCAGTTGGCACACGGGCAGCGTTCGTCCCCCCCTCCGCGAGCCATTTTGCCAAACATGCGGAGACGGGGCAGATCAGGCAACAGACCGGACGCGAGTTCGATTGCGGATTGTCCGCCATGGGACCGGGCCCCCGCCGCTTGGACGGGGGCCCGGGGCCTGTAACTACTCGTCGTCGGTGATCAGCGGATCCTTCGGGCCGGACCTTCCGGGAATGCGCTTCTGGGCGTCATCTACGGCTTCCTTGGCCCGCCCCTTGGCCTGGTCTGCCTTCCCCTCGGCTTCTTTGCGTCGGTTGCCAGTCAACTTGCCCATGGCTTCCTTCGCCTTGCCTGTGAGCTTGTCCTTGCTGCTTCCGTGAGTCATCACGACTCCTCGCGTGGACGAATTCTTGCCCTTCCCAAACTAGGACACCTCAAGTCAGGTCGCCTTGTGTGAGACGCAGCGAGAGGGGGGATGCACCTGGCGCACCGGCCTTGGCCCCGCCGCACCCCCGTCGGCGGGGTCACCCACAGGTGTCCTGTGCCATAGAGGCTTGAGCGTTGCCGCTGAAGACTGAAGGTTGTGCCAACGACATGGAGCGGCCGGGACTTGCCGGGACTGCTGCCGATTATCAAACGCCGGAATCTCTCCCCGGGTGGTGGACACCCGCCCGCCCGGTCGACGGGCATCTGATCGGCGCGGAGAATGAGGGAGGAGCAGGGCAGCCCGCGCCAGGGTGTCGGCGTGGCGGTGGCGACCTGCCGACAAGGTGGCGATGATGCCGACGTGGCGATTGCGGGACTTCCGTGACGATGATCTGGACCGTGCAATCCAGATATGGGAACAGGACCGGCAGGACGACGATATGCCTCCCGTGTTCCCGGTCTCTGAGGCCATGGCCTCAGCCCGGACCGGCGGGACCGTAGTTGTTGCAGTGGCCGGCGAGGACCTGGTGGGCATGGCAGTGGCGCAGGCCCAGGGCGAGCGGGCCTGGATCACGCTGGTGGCGCTCGCAAGGATGTGGCGTAACCGCGGACTCGGGAGCGCCCTGATTGCAGAAATCGAGAGGCGTCTGCGCATACAGGGGGTGCGCCGCATCGGTGCGTTGCTCGCCCGAGGGGCCACCGGAACCACGGCGCTGGAAAACTCCGGCTACCGCACTCGCGACGGGTTGACCTTCTACGAGAAGGTCGAGCATCTCGGGGCGAGTGATGCAGGTCTGCTCGCGGAGCTCGGCGGAAGGGTGCTACCGCAGGGGCTCTGGGGTGCCCTCGCGGGCATGAAACGAGAGAGAGAAGCCATCGAGCGGCGGATCGTGCTGCCGCTGGCCGAGCCCGTGTT
Organism: Streptomyces sp. NPDC088246; assembly: GCF_044741025.1. Classification (NCBI taxonomy): domain Bacteria; kingdom Bacillati; phylum Actinomycetota; class Actinomycetes; order Kitasatosporales; family Streptomycetaceae; genus Streptomyces; species Streptomyces sp. NPDC088246. Next base: position 3,714 of record NZ_JBIURV010000112.1, on the reverse strand, counting down.
GGCCGACCGGTACGGAGTGACGCCGCCGAAAGCCGTCATCCTCTTCGGCCCGCCGGGCACCGGAAAGACCAGTTTCGCCAAGGCGGTAGCCTCCCGGCTGGCCTGGCCGTTCGTGGAACTCTTTCCCTCCCGGCTCACGGAGGGTGCCACCGGCGGCCTGGCCGCCTCACTGCGGGACACGTTCGCCGATCTGGCGGAGCTGGAATCCGTTCTGCTGTTCATCGACGAGGTCGAGGAGATCGCCGGCGTCCGGTCCGGTCACGCCGTCGATCCCGGCCACGGAGTCACCAATGAACTGCTCAAGCTGATCCCTGGTTTCCGCGACCACGACAACCGACTGCTGATCTGCGCCACCAACTCCGTCCGCTCCCTCGATCCGGCGTTCCTGCGCCCCGGCCGGTTCGACTACGTCATTCCGGTCGGCCCTCCCGATCCAAAAGCCCGGGCGGCGATCTGGCAGCGCTACCTCGGCCCCGCCGCCAACGACATCAAGCTCCACCAACTGGTGTCAGCCAGCGAGATGTTCACACCCGCCGACATCGAGTTCGCCGCTCGCAAAGGCTCCCACGTCGCATTCGAACGCGAAGTCACCGACCGCAAAGGCGTGCCGGCCAGTACCGAGGACTACCTCGCTGCCATTGCCGATACCCGCCCCACACTCACCGACCAGGCTCTCACCAAGTTCAGAGAAGACATCGAGCACCACGCGCGCATGTGATGCCGGGAGTTCCCGGCCCACTGCTCAGCGCTGCTGGACACAAGGTTTACGCAGTTTGCGCGATCGCAAAGGCTCCGCTTCGGCGAGGCCAACGCCCTCTCTGTCAGCCTTGGGTGAGACATCCCGTTCTGCGGGGTTGGCCTGAGAGGGCACGACGGGAGAACCGTCCCTTATGCCCAGTACAGAGCCTGTCGGGTCCGAGCCGGCGCTGAGGCCGAAGCGCCGCATTTTCACCTCGGAGTACAAGCTGCGGATTGTCGCCGAGTATGACGCCGCGCCCAGGAACGAGAAGGGTGCGGTCCTGCGCCGGGAACGGCTCTGCCACTCGCATGTCAAGGAGTGGCGGGCCGCCCGGGGTGCCGGGGCCCTGGAAAACCTGGTCGACCGCCGGACCAGCCCGGCCCGTGCGAAGAAGTCCGCCGCGGAGGTGGAGAGCGAAAAGCTGCGGCAGCAGGTGGAGCGGTTGCAGAGGGATCTGGCACGGAACAAGGCCGCACTCGAGGTGATGGGAAAAGCTTCCGCGCTCTTGGAATTGATCTGCGAGAGCGCGGACTGAAGCCTGCCGCGGACCCTGTCGTGGACGAGGCGTTCACCGGCGTCGAGGTTCAGCTGGGTATCACGGCCGTCTGTCGGCTGACCGGCCGCTCCCGTGCCACGCATTTCCGTCGGCTCCGGCCGGCGCCACCACGCAGAGCACGTGCCCCGCGGGTGCAGCCGTCGGCCCTGACGGCCGAAGAGCGGTCTGCGGTACTCGAGTTGATGAACGGTGACGAGTACGCCGAGCTGGCGCCCTCGCAGATCTGGGCCCGCGGGCTGGATGCCGGGCGCTGTCACTGCTCCGTCTCGACGATGTATCGGATCCTGCGCGAGCAGGATCAGTCGGGTGAGTGCCGACGGCAGGCCACCCATCTGGCCAAGGCGGTGTCCGAGCTGGTCGCCACCGGGCCCTCGCGGTGTTCACCTGGGACATCACCAAGGCGGCCGGGCCGGCCAAGGGCGTCTGGTATCACGCCTACGTGATCATCGACATCTTCAGCCGGTATATCTTCGGGTACACCGTCGAGCGGGCCGAATCAGCTGTGCGGGCCGAGGAGCTGATCCGCGGGACCATCGCCCGCAACGGCATCGTGCCCCAGACCGTGCACGCGGACCGCGGCAATTCGATGACGTCGAAGAAGGTCTCCCAACTGCTGATCGATCTGGGCGTGACGCGGTCGCACTCGAGGCCGAAGGTCTCCAACGAGAACCCTTACAGCGAGGCCCAGTTCAAGACCACGAAGTACATGTCGGACTATCCCGAACGGTTCGATTCGCCGGCCCGCGCACGCGAGTGGTTCGACGCGTTCATCGCGTATTACAACCATGAGCACCGGCACTCGGGTATCGGCTGGCACACCCCAGCCTCCGTCCACTTCGGGACCGCCGAGGAGGTCCGCGACCAGCGCGCGGTCACCCTCGCCGAGGCATACGCCCGCCACCCCGGACGCTTCGGCCGCCGCCCCAGACCACCCGAGATACCCCAGACGGCCTGGATCAACGACCCGGCCAAACGCAGGGAACCCGCACCACAAACCTCATAGCGTCACGACCGTCTCACTGGACTTGAAATCTTCCGACGGGGGAGTCGAAACGCACTGCTTGTCACAATCGGTCAGAGGCTGGAGGTGGCCCTGACAGCCACTCCTTGCCGTCCTGTCGCGCTCGAACTCCTGCTCAGTGCTTACGAGGGGGATTTCGGCTGGCCACGGCCGCTTCTTTCCTCACCCGAGCTCGGTCGGGACCACGCGCCCAGACCCACCAGTACGGCCGCCCCGGCTCCGTACACCGGCAGCCACAGGGTCGTAGTGGCTGACAGGCAGTCGGCAACAGCAACATGGGCCTGGACCTCCTGCGCGTGAGCCACGGCGGCACTCTCGCGACCAGCCAGGTTCGCCAGCGCGGCCTCCGCGCGGATGGCTTCGTACCTGCCGATGTCAGGGCACCCGCTACGAGTGCCGGGCATCGGAAAAAGCCATGCCCAGCGCTGCAGCGCGGGGGCCAGTGTGATCGCTACGCACAGGCCGACAACCAGCGAGTACGCGGCCAGATTCCGCATGTACGTGGATCCGAGGCCAGGGATCCACGTCGGCAGTCGGTAGAAGGAGAAAATCAACGCAAGAAGCGTCACTCCGATGTATGTGGAGAACCATTGCCAGGAACCCTGCGCGAGTGCGGCCGTCAGCACGGCGCGAGCGCGATGCCGATGACCCCCGGCTGACCGGGAGTGTCATGGTCCGCGTCAATGGATGATGATTGCCGGGCTTCTTGACGGCTGAGGTCGTCCATGGTCTCTCCTGCATGGTTCGGAGGCCATCAGCATCCGGGTACATCGCGCCTCGGCCCGGCGCCATGCCGGACCGGCCCGCAAGCCCGCCCGGTTGGTGGGCTTGCGGGCTTCTTCCCGGGCGCTGTCGCCGAGGGGCCGGAGCCGCAACGCCATTTGCCATGGGTGGCGAGCCAGCGTGCCAAGCGTCCTTCCTGAAAGCCTCCCCGCCACCGAGCTCGCCCGCGCCCGGACTGTCCACAAGTCCGAGAGCGACATCCGGGGGGCCGAGTCGCTGGGTATCGACCGCGAAGCATTCACCTACCGCAACACCGTATGCCGGTCTCGGCGACAGCAAACCTGTCTTTGCGGCAACTACCGTGCTTCGGCTCAGCCATGCGGTCATGCCGCCGGCTACTGCTGTGACCGGGCAGGTTCACCGGGTTTGGGCGACCAGGGTGAGCTCCGAGTCGGGATGGCCTGGTCAGCGGTGTAGCAGCCTGCGTGCCTCGGCTCTGCGACGATTGCTGAGTGAGCAAGCAGGAGTGGGACACATTGACCAAGTCTGAAGAAGCCTTCATGGTCAATTCCTATGAGAGTGAGGTTCCCCCGGCGTGCGGGAGGTGCTGATCAGCTGGTCAGGGCGGGTTGACGGGGTTTCAGGTTCGTTCGTTCGGCCGTTGCCTGGTCGGCG
>NZ_JBIURV010000111.1:0-9025 GCF_044741025.1 Streptomyces sp. NPDC088246 | reverse complement strand
CCCAACAGAGTGACGGCCACACGCCGCCCGGCACAGCACCCGAACGGCGCGTCACATCACAACAGGGCAAACGTTCCCTGCTACGGCACTAGCGACCCGGTCGGCGACCATCGTCAGACCCGTGATCAGCACCGCAGCCTCGACCGACACCCGATCCGGAGCCTCGTCGAGGCCGAACAGGTGCCACAGCAGCCGGGTGTAGCGGCGGCGCAGGTCCTGCCACACGGGTCCGCCCAGGGTGGCCTGCACCCGGTGAACGGATGCCGCCCCGTCCACGTCGAGTTGCAGAAACCGGCCGTGGTGCCCGCCCAGACACTGAGCAGCGCGTACGGCGGGACTGTCGTTCCCGCCGACGGCGAATCCCAGCTCGCCCAGCAGATGCAGCCCCGCATGCATCGACGCGCGGGCGTGCGGCACGTGCACCACCGGGCCCGTGTCCGCCAGCAGGTCCTCCCCCAGCCGTATGCGCGCCGAGGGCTCAAGGGACTGCCAGTACGGGATCAGCTTTCCGATGTCATGCATGGCCGCCAGGAAAGAAACCAGCGAACGCGCCTGCTCCTGCGAGACGTTGAGCCCGGCGCTGATGACCTCGCGTTGGCTCGGAGTCAGGAACCGGTCCCACAGCACCCCGGCCACCGCACCCACATCGATCAAGTGGAACAGCAGCGAATACACCGTCAGCGTCGCACTATCGAACTTCCCCCAGGGACGACGGTCAACACCGTCGTACCGGGCGTCCTCAACAGCTCCCATGCCTACATGCTGCCACCCCTGGAATCCGCGACAGTGTGATCGCCCAAAAACAGAGCAACCACCCTCGCGCCCACTAGAATCCACGCTCTGCCTGTCCATCTCCGTACGGACTCAACCTCTGATGTGGCATCATTTCCCTAGCCAGTCGCGAGCAAATGACAGGCAAAGCCTGTCAGAATGACCAGGTCAAAGAGGGTAAAGCCCGCGCGAGCGGGAGTGACTCGCCGCCGTCCGTGGCGGACCAGATCATCGCAATGTAAAGCCCGCGCGAGCGGGAGTGACTCCGCGGCCGCCTCTTCCACCTTCTGGTGGAACGTGTAACGCCCGCGCGAGCGTGACTCGGCGATGTACTCCAAGTTCATTTCGACGATGAGGTAGAGCCCGCGCGAGCGGGAGTGACTCGGTGGCGTACGTGGTCAGGACGACCGCGTCCGCGTAGAGCCCGCGCGAGCGGGAGTGCCTCGTTAGTGTGTGCTCATGACACGGAGTCGTATCGGTAGCGCCCGCGCAAGCGGGAATGACTCGATCGCCGCCCTATGGGAGTCGATCGGCTTCCGTTAGAGTCCGCGCGAGCGGGAGTGACCCGGTGCCTGTGCCGATGTCGGCCTCCCAGATCAGGTAGGGCCTGCGCGAGCGGGAGTGACCCGGACCTGAAGCGGTCGATCCCGGGCCTGGCCACGTAGAGCCCGCGCGAGCGGCAGCGGGAATGACCCGTGCCGCTGCCACTCCGCCGGCCACACCGGGTTGTAGGGCCCGCGCGAGCGGGAGTGACCCGATGCCCGGCCAGGCTCCGCGCGAACAACAGGCTCAGCGCCCGCGCGAGAAGTGACCCGCCGGTGAGCCAGACCTCGGAGTCGGGGTGCAGGCAGAGCCCGCGCGCGGGAGTGAACCGGGCTCAAGAGCGTCCGCACCGCAGCCGCCGCGGTAAAGCCCGCGTGAGCGGGAGTGATGCGCTCTTCCACACCCACCGCTTCGGATCCATCGAGCGGAGCATGTGCGAGCGGGAGTGACCCGGAAAAGGGCCGCACCACCGAACACCTGACGGAGTAGAGCCCGCGCACGCGGGAGTGACGCCTGGCCCGTGCAACTTCTCCGACCTCTGCACTGGTAGGGAGTCACCCCTGCTCGCGGGGCCGAGCCAGCGGTTGCAGTGCTTGCTACGCTCACAGCCCGGCAGTACTTACCCCGTCGCAGCGGGGGTGGCTCGATGTCTTCCGGTTGCTCTCCCGGTTCCAGCAATTCACCCCGCGCGAGCGGGGGTGACTCCCAGCGTCGTCGCGCGCCCCCCGCAGATGCAGCCCTCGACCCCGCGCGAGCGGGGGTGGCTTCATTCATAGTGGCGCGCAGAGTAGGGAGCGCGCTGTGGCTTTCGATGGTGTAGCTGGCTCATACTCACGGCCGCTAACGTCGTTCGAAGAACAGCGGATACTTTCCGAATCCACCAGCAAGGTCGAGCTTCGAGCCACCTCTCCTCGGGGTCCCTGACAAGGCAGCGTTCGGTGACGGGTTCATGATCAGCGTGCCCCCAGCGGCGGCCAGTGCAGGTGTGTGGCCAGGCCAGCCGCCCGCGTCCTCCCCGTGCACGCACAATGGGCAGTCGACGCGGGGTTCCCCTAGTCGCACGCACCTGCGACCATCTTGTCTCGTTCGCATACGTATTGGGGGTGTTGCGTGACATCAGTGCAGAGCAACGACCAGCGGCTGCTCGACCGCATCCTGGATGATCAGCACCGCCGGCTGGCCCCGAATCAGGGGCGGGATGATTTTTTCACTTTCTTCGCCGCTGACAAGGCGTTGCAGGACTGGGATCTCGACAACGACGAGATCACGGACGGCATCGTGGACGGTGCGCACGACTGCGGTATCGACGGCATCTGGTCCTTCGTCGACGGCCGTTACGTCACGGCCGATGCTCACCAGTACCTGGCCTCGAGGGCAGGCACGATCGAGCTCGTCGTTCTGCAGGCCAAGACGTCTCCTGGCTACCAGGAGACGGTCGTGGAGAAGCTGCACTTTCACTTGCCTGCACTTCTCGATATGGGACGCGATGAGGACGACCTTGCTCCTCACACCAACGCCAAGCTGCTGGAGCGCACGCGCCGTTTCCTGCACGTCCTTGAAGAGCTCGCCTCGTCGTTCCCGCAGGTGCGGGTGAAGGTGATCTATGCCAGCAAGGCCGCGGAGGGCCCGCATCCGAACGTGAAGTCCAAGGGCGACCGGCTGCGCCGGGAGCTCGCGCGGATCACCTCCGATACGGAGGCCACCATTGAATATTTGAACGCTGCTGACCTCCGGGAACGGACTGCCCGCGGGGCCAAGGCGGTAGCGCAACTCGTCTTCTCCGAGACGCCAATGAGCACTTCGCTCGGCGAGGGCTACGTCTGTCTGGCCCGCTTGGACGAGTACTACCGATTCATTACCTCTGACAACGAGGCGCTGCGGCTGGAGTTGTTTGAGTCGAACGTACGGGACTACGCCGGGTCCACCGCGGTGAACAACGCCATCGGCGGGACCCTGAAGTCCGGTACGCGTGAGGACTTTTGGTGGTTCAACAATGGTGTCACCGTCGTCGCCGACGCCGCTCAGATAGCGGGTAAGAAGATCGTTATCAAGGACCCCCAGATCGTCAACGGACTTCAGACCAGCCACGAGGTCTACAGCTATTTCCAGGCCGGCGGGAAGCACCTCGACAGGTCCCTGCTGGTCAAGATCGTCGTCGCGCCGGAGGCCGGCACCACACGTGACAGGATCATCCGGGCCACCAACAGTCAGACGCAGCTGCCTGCGGGGGCGCTGCGGGCGACGGAGTCCATCCAGAAGGATATCGAGGAGAGCCTCGCCCATGGTGGCGGCTACCACTACGAACGCCGGGCTGGCTATTACCGTAACCTCGGCTTTCCCCTCGACCAGGTCGTCAGTATGGCCCGTCTGGCACGCGAGTTCACCGCCTTCGCGCTCCGTGAGCCGCACACAGCGTTGCGCCACTCGGAAGCCCTGCTGCTGGACGACAAGCACTACAACCAGATCTTCTCCCCCAAGCGTGACCTCGACCTTTACCGCCTCACGCTGGACGTGCATACGCGCCTGCGCCGCTTCCTGATCCAGTACGCCGAGGACCGGCCCTTGCTCGGCGAAACCGTCGAGAACTGGCTCTACCCACTCGCTGGCGTGTCCGCCTACGCGCTCACCCGGCTGCGGCAGCCCACCACGCGCGACCTGCTCAACATCGACCTCGACCATCTCGACACCGACCTCATGGAACGCATGACCGGGCTCCTCGACCAGAACTTCAAATCCGCCCTGCGCGCCAACAAGGCCGGCGGCGTCGACCGGATCGCCCGCAGCCCTGAATTCACCAACCGGGTCCGCCAGTCCGTCATCTCACAAAGCCGCTTCCACATCGAGCACTAACAGCCAACTCCGAAGACTTGCTCGGTAGATTCTGGCCGTTCCGGCCCCATCCGATGTCGGGTGCCTCATCGAAGACAGGGACAATGCAGCTGGTCAGAGCGATATAGGTTAGCGGCGCATCCTCGGAGAGCTCCGCTGACGACGCTGTGCGTTGAAACTGGTCGCGCCAGGAATGGTCCTGCCCGCAAAAAGACGGCATGCGGACCGGGGTAGGCCCCCTCTGAGCGGTCAAGCCTTGCACCGTGCAGCACTCTGTCCCGAGAAGAGGGCATCGCGATTGAACGCAACATCCCCGCTCCGCGGCCACCAGTTGCCGTGCGCCGCCGCCCTCCGGCATGTACCCGGCAGCTGACGTAGCACCTGTACCTGCGCTGAAACCGTCTGCGAGCGTGGGAAGATACGCCAAAGTCAATGAAAACAGCTGAGCGCTCTTGCTACGCTGCAGCTCAGTAAGCCTCAGCCCCGCGCGGAGCAATAGTCAATACCTGTGGATCACGGCTGTCCGTTGAGGCCGATTTTCCTCTTGCCGTAGGGGGAGAAGATCGACGCCCAGCCGGTCCAACCGGCGTGGACCTGGGCGATCTGGGAAGGCAGAGGCATGACGGGAAGCAGGTTTCTGCCCTTGGCCCAGTTGGCGAGGAGGCCCTCGGTGGTGTCCACGGCGGAGACGACCATGGTGACCTTCGCGTTGCCGTCCAGGTGTCCCACAACGCCCACCCTTCGGGGCGTGCTTCCACTCCCAGTCGAGCACAGGCATGCGGGTAGGTCTCGTTGGTGCCGATAGGCATGGCCTCGGGGCGGATGAGGGCCACGGCGGCGAGGGGAACCTGTGGGCGCTCTGCCTCCTCCTCCAGGCACCCGTCCAGGGGGAAGTGGTAGTGCCGCAGCGTCCTTCCCAGAGCGTTGACACTGCGTTGGAGCGGCCCCTCACCTTCGGCGTCGCCGGCGTACCAATGCTCGCCGGCAGCTGCGGAGGTGACTGCCTTGGCGAGCCGTTCGATCTCCCGCAGATAGTCGAGTTCGGAGAGCTCTGGCCTGGTCATAGGGGCAGTGTCGCATCGCTGCACCAGATCTGTGCAACTGTCTTTCGTGTCACGCGGCCTGCTCCTGGCGCTCGACCAGGACGCCGTTCTCGAACCGGGCCCCGGTGCGGACAAGGGGCACCAGGTGGGCACCGGTGATCGCGCGCCAGCGGGCCTGGGCGGACTCGACGAGCTTGAACACCACCGCCAGCGCCGCTGCTGCGCTGCCGGCGCCGCGGGTGACCTTGGTGCGGAGTTTGACGGTGGAGAACGTGGACTCGATCGGGTTGGTGGTTCGCAGGTGGATCCAGTGCTCGGCCGGGAAGTCGTAGAACGCCAGTAGTTCCTCCCGGTCGTCGGTGATCTTCGCGACGGCCTTGGGCCACTTGGTGCCGTAGGTCTTCGCGAATGCCTCGATCGCCTTCTCGGCGTGGGTGCGGTCCTCGGCGTTGTAGATCTCCTGCATCTCCTTCGTTGCGCCAGGCTGCGCGGACTTCGGCAGGGCGTTGGTGACATTGCGGGCCTTGTGAACCCAGCACCTTTTGGCTTTATCGACGACTCACGACAGCAGTTGTTCACGACTGCGGGAGGCACCTGCCGTGCCGGGATGTCGATGTCGACGAGAACGGGAGGCGTTACGCCGCCGCGGCCCGCGCGACGGCGTCGATGCTGCGCCACCGATCACCTGGCCCCGTAGCCAGCGCTTTTGTCCTCGGCCCCCGGGCTCCGATGGCGGCGCAGACGGCGGGGCGCTTCCCCCGCGGTGGGCGGTGCTGTCCATCGTCGTGAACAGCTCGGCGCCGGCCGCCGAAGTGCCTCCCGAACTGCTGTAGAAACGCTGCTCCTCGACATGTACAGAGCCAACCTTTGATGCCGGGCGGCAGGGAAGACCTCGGCGAGTGCCTTCCACAGGCCCATCGCGCCGTCGGCGACGACCAGCTCGGGGTCGCGCATGCCGCGGCGGCGGCAGTCGCGCAGCAGGTCGGCCCATGACTCGGTGGACTCACGCAGCCCCTCCGCGAGGGCGATCAGCTCCTTTGTGCCGTCCAGCCGGACCCCGAGCAGGACCAGCACGCACGAGTGCGCCTGCCCGAGCCGGACCTTCGGATGGACGCCGTCGGCCCACACGTAGACGAAGTCGCGGTCCGACAGGTCCCGGCCTTGGAAGGCGGCGTGATCGTCCTGCCACTGCCGGGTCAGCCGGGTCACCGTCGCGGCCGACAACCCGGCCGTGCCGCCGAGGAACTGTTCCAAGGCGGGCACGAAGTCGCCGGACAACAGGCCGTGCAGATAGAGCAGCGGCAGCACCTCGGAGATCTTCGGCGACTTGCGGCACCACGGCGGCAGGATCTTCGAGGAGAATCGCTGCCGCTCGCCCGTGGCCTCGTCCACGCGGCGGTCGTTCACGCGTGGCGCGGTGACCTCGACGGGCCCGGTCGCAGTCACCACGGTGCGGGGCCGATGGTGGCCGTTGCGGACCACCAGGCGTCGGCCGCTCTCGTCAGTCTCAGCCGCCAACTCGGCTATGTACTGGTTGACTTCCACCTCCAGTGCGGCGGCGAGCATCCGGCGGGCGCCTTCGCGGACGATCTCGTCGATCAGGGAGCCGGAGGGGGTGGAGCCGTCGTCGGTGACTACGCTGAGCGGGCGTGCCTTCCCGACCCGCGCTGCGAACGCGGGCCTACTCGGTGACCATCACAGGATCATTCGGGAAGGTACGCCCTCTGCGTGCCTTCCCGGGCCGATCCACAGGTCCTGAGCATTGCTCCCCCGCGCGAGCGGGGGTGACTCCGGCTCCACGGACAACATGATGGACATCGACATCTCAGCCCCGCGCGAGCGGGGGGCGACTTCACGGTTGGATGTCCCAATAGAGCATTCCAGGTTCTGTCCCACGCAGTGAGCGCGACTTGTCTCGCTCTCGTGCCGCAACCCAGCGCTCTTTTGCCGCGGCTGCGATCCTCCAGGCTGGCACCGCGGGGGCAGCTTCGGGACTCATCTCATTCGATGCCCGCTCGTACCTCGCAGCAGCAAGAGCGGCATGGCCACTCCCCTGCCCAAGAGGTCCGCACGCGCCCGACGAAACCGTGGCACGCTGATCGTTGTCTGCAGTCGGTGAGCCGTCATCAGTTCTGGCTCAAACAAGCGTGATTCAGGCCGCCATTCGATCCCCCCGGCCATAGTCAGCCGCTCGGCTTGGATGGCTGGACCCTCACAGTGAATTCGGCGGAGCGGGTCAGGATTCGTTATCAGTGCTCTCTTTGTACGTCGCTGATCGAGGCATTTGGTTCGGGGAGAGCTGGCTCAGGGCATAGGCAAGTTCCTCTGGCTTGTCACGCAGGCGGGCCAGCGCCCAGGCTGTGCGGGCGTCCATCCCGGGGCCAAAGTGGGTGGCCAGGTGCCGGGCTCGCCAGGTGGTCAAGGGCGCAAGGATCCACCGGCTGAGGGGGAATCTGGGGCAGTTGGCAGGTACCGGGGGTACCGGTCTCACCCCGTACCTCCAGGGTCCGGCACAGGCGGGTGGGCACTTGCCCCGGAGGGTTGCGGGCGCAGGCCACAGTCAGGGCGGGCGCAAACGGTGTGGCGACATGTGTGGAGGTTGGCGAGAGCGTGCCGTGCCTCGACGAGTGCGGGGTCCTCGGCTTCGGGGTTGCCGTAGAGGAAGCGGGACATGGCGTCGCGGGGTGTGTGGGCGTTACGAACGTCGATGAGGAGGGAGAAGACGAAGTCTTGGTCAAAGCGTCGGTCATGTACGGCCTGGGCCCAGGCGACGAGAATGGTGTAGGCGCGTTCACGGACGGCGGGGTGGGTGAGGGTGGTAGTCCATGCCTCGACAAGGAACTCGCGTTCGCGTGGGGAGGCTTGGGCTCGAGTGAGGAGTTGGGGCAGCACGCCCTGGGCGGGGTCGGCGAGGGCGAGAAAGGCTCGTGGCCCGGCTGCGTGTTCTTCGTAGCGGCTGAGCCAGGTTTCGACCGCGTTGATCACGCGGGTGAAGCCGTCATTGCTCGCGGTGGCGTGGGTGATCAGTGCATCGGTGGCAATGGCGGTGGCTGGGTCCTCGACAGGAGGACCGAGGACCCAGCGAAGCCGGGTGAGCGCCTTATGGGGGTGACGTGTGCCGTACGGTCCGCGGCAGACCAGCGCGACAGTGGTGCGGTGATTGAGCTTGCCTTTCGTGAAGTCGAGCAGGTAGCGATGGGTGGCGTGCTCGAGTTCGGGAGTTGTTGCTGCTGCGGTAAAGATGCTGGCGGCGGTATGCAGGCGCGGGTCGTCGGCGCTGGTGGTCGCTTCGATCCAGCTCTTGAGGACGGGGAAGAGGGGTGGGTCAATCGCGTTGCGGGACAGCTCGAGCAGGCGCATAGCGATCTGTTCGGGCCACGGGTCGGGGATGACACCGGGTGCGGTGATCCGCTTGAGCCAGTCTGTAGTGGCTTGGCGCTCTTCGGCCCAGTGGTGCCAGTCCGTGCGAATGGCGGCCATGGGAAGTCCGGGCATTCTATGGAAAACGGCCCGGTCGTCGTCGGAGACGTCAACGCCGACGGTCTGCATTCGGCGCCGAGGGCTGCGGCCTTCCCGGTAGCGCCGCGTGCGGCCCTCAGCAGGTTCGTCGAATTTGCCCGCAACGTTGATGCACAGTTCCAGTGGTGCGCCTTCGAGGTAGGCGGCAGTCAAGAGCATGGTGCGGTCGGCGCCGCGTGTACCCGGTTCGGTCAGGACGTGGGTCAGGAATTGCTCCCATAGGCGCAATACCGGTGACTTTGCAGGTGCTGGCTCGTTGAGTTGGTGTGCCAAGGCCAGGACAGTTGAAGGCAGTTGAGAGTGATCGGTTTTCGGATCGC
>NZ_JBIURV010000110.1:0-9025 GCF_044741025.1 Streptomyces sp. NPDC088246 | reverse complement strand
CCCTCCTGGCCACCTGGACCGGCGCCTGCTCGATATGCGGCCAACCCGCACCAACCCCCGAACCCCACCACAGGACCTAACAAAGCCCTACTAGTCGTGTGCAGCCAGCTGACCTGGGCCGACCGGGTTGGGTGTCAACGAGTTTGCTCGTGCTGACGACGTTGGCTGCTCACCCCTCACGACTAGATTCACTGTCAGAGAAGCAGAAGCGACCGGGCTCGCTGTCAAACGCCTCGATTGGATGACAAAGGACAGTTCGCCGGGGGCAGACAGGAAAGATCCTCGAAAGACTGGCTATCGCGGGCAGGGGCATGTCAACGTAGACGACCTTGCAAGAAACACAAGGTCAGAGAGGTGATGCCCGTGACTGTGGCTCCTGTGAGCCGCCCTGGATTCTTCACCACGATCGAGGCTCTGCGGCTGCGTGAGTGGTTGCTCGGCCCTGGCCAGTCCAGCAATGTGATCGACCTGTTCGACGCCGACGATTTCCACTTCGTCGTGGACGACCGCGGGGACGTACACATCGCGAGTAAGGACGGTCGTTTCTACCTCGGCTGGTACCCCAACGGCCGTCCCGGCTCGGAAGGCGAGGGATGGAAGCTCGCTGTCACCGGCACCGCGAACATCCGCGGCTACGAGGCGTCCTTCGACCGTGAGACACCGGCCGACATCGTCGCCGCCGCCGTAGCCCGCGTGCTGGAGACCTCCCGCCCCGTTGAGACCCCGACAACCCGGCCGGCTGCTTCTCAGCCGTCCCACCCGCATTCGCCGCACAAGGAGGCCGCCCGTGATGGACGCGGAAATGACCGTCGGTGACCTGACCGATCTCTTGACCGCCTGCAACCGCGATCTGCCGGTGCGCTTCGCGATGAACCCGTTCTTCCCGATGGCGCACCGCCTCGCGCAGGTCGTCCAAGCTGTGGACGAGACCGGTCGGCCCGTCGTCTACCTCGCTGAAGGGCGGGACGCGGACACGCAACTCGGTCATCTGCCGCCCGAGGTCGCCGTCGAGCTGGCCTGGCACTCTCCGGTCCAGGCGCCCCCGCGCCGCCCCCGTCGTACCGCCTGGCGGCAAGTAGAGCCGCACCTAGCCTTTGGAGGCGCCCCTGTACCCCGAGTTCCCGCCCGACCCGTCCACCCCGCACGGTGCCCAGTCCGCGTACTGGGTCGGCCCCCGGCACCTGGCCGGTGACGACGGACGTCTCTACGACGCCGTCGCCGACACGCTCGCCGGCCTTGGCTGGACGAACCTGACGATCGTCCGCGGACGGCACGAGCCGGACGAGGCACCGGAGGACCGCCAGGTCCTGCGCAGCACCGTCCTGCACATCAGCCCCGACACTCTCCGCTGGGCCCAATGGGTGCTGGCGGACGAGCCGTTCCACCTGGGGGAGCTGCCGATCGCCTGGCAGGTCTCCGCTCGCGCGGACACGAGCACGCCGCTCGCGCAGTGGTCCGCCTACTTCACCCCCGACGTCCCGGGGGAGGTCCTCGTCGACTTCCTCGTCGCGCTCGACGCCCGCGATCAGCCCGGCGTCCCGCTCGGCGGTCCAGAGCTGGTCCTCGACGCGGTCACCGCGCACGGCTGGTTCCGCGACATCGACCAGCCCCACGCGGGAGCAACGGACCCGACCTTCACCTCGCACATCAGCCTCGGCGAGGTGCCACCCCTCATCCAGGACGCCGACCCGAGCGCCCTGACGGCTGAGGCCGATGAGGCGGGGCCGGGCGGGTGGCAGGCGTGGGCCGAGCCAGCGCTGGGCGCACCATGCCTATGGGCCGCGTCCTTCGGCGCCAGCGTGCCGCACGACCTCGTCGCGTGCTTCGCCAACGCGCTCAGCTCCACCGCACCGGTCCTGCGCCGAGTGCTGCCCGAAAGCACGCAGGAGCTGCTCCTGCGCGCCCCGGCCGGCTGAGGGACGAGGCCGGCCGCGCCGCCCGCCCGACACACGTGAAGCTCGGCCATCCCGATCCGGGGTGGCCGAGCCTCACGCGTTCTGGGCTGCTGTTCACCGCGACGGGTGAACGTGCCTCTCCACACGAGGCGCGGAATCCCGAACACCAGCGCGGGCCGCTCCGAGGGCAGCACACTGGCACCGCAACCGCACGTCGCGTCGAAGGAGATGTCACAGTGACCGAATCGACCACCGCTCCCGACTTGCGGACGGGCCGCTGCCAGTGCGGTGATATCGCGTACGAGGTGACCGGCGTTCCGGACGATCCGCACCTCTGTTCCTGTGACCACTGCACTCTGTTGTCCGGCTCACCGGCGATGTCGTGGGCCGGGTTCCGCCGGGAGACGCTGATCTGGACCGGCCGCGGCGGGGAGCCGACGTGGTACTCGACCTGGCCGACCCTGCGCCGAGGCTTTTGCCCGCGCTGCGCCACCCACCTCATCTCCGTAGCCGACGGCTCGGACATGGTCATGATGACGACGTTCAGCCTCACCGAGCAGAGCGGCGGCTTGGAGCCCGTGGGGCACAGCTTCCGTCAGCGTGCCGTGCCGTGGATGACCGTCGCCCTTGCTCCCGACCCGCTCCACTCGTAGCAGCACCGGACTGGGTGCCGTGGAGCATCGCAGGGACTAGGCACTGTCCGATGGGTCGCCTGATGGGCAAACGGGTGACTCATCGGGCTCTATGCGGGGTGGGGGCGGCTGGAGGCGCATCTACTGAAAAACGTGGGGGCGTTCGCGACACCCGCAGCTCCGTGAGATATCGCTTGGTGACCCAGCCTTCGTATCGCCTGTCGATCAGCCCGGCGATGCAACCCAGCAGCCCTTCCCTAGCTTCCGGCGGCAGCGCCCGGTGGCTGGAGTAGGTCCGCAGCACCTCCATATACTCCGCCGTGGTGTACGTCAGGTTCCATTCGTAACGCCGGAAGAACAGGGCCGAACCGGCCGCTGCGTGCGACCTCGTCCGCGTGATCCGAGGTGTCGACGTCCTCTGCGGCAGGAGGCCGCAGCCCCGGAGGGGTGGCCGGATCGAAACGCTCGTAGCAGTCCTGGACTTCGACGAAGAACTCTTCGCTGCCGCCCGCCACATGCTGCGTGGCAACCACGGAGAGGGCGCCACCGGGCCGCAGCGCGTCGGCGGCTTTGACCATCCGCACCGCCGGATCGATCCAGTGGAACGCCGTCGCCGAGACGACCGCATCGAATGGCTCCTCCGGCAGCGGCCAAGTCTCGAAGTCGGCCGTCACGACCTCCACCGACCCGAATCCGGCCAGGTTGCGCCGGGCGACAGCGGCCATGTCCGTGCCCAGCTCGACGGCGGTGATCCGGCAACCGCGCTCGGCGAGCGGCAAGGTCGCCTTGCCGGTACCTGCCCCCACCTCAAGGACACGGCAGCCGGGGCCGGTACCGGCCACCTCGGCGAGGTCATCGAACAGCTCCGGCGGATACCCGGGCCTGGCCCGGTCGTACAGCTCGGCGTCCTCGTCGAAGGTCCGGCTCAGGTGGATACGGCGCGTTTCGTCAGGCGTGTCGTCGCGCATGGCAGCACATTAGAGCCTCCCCTATCGCGCTGACGACTGACCTATTGGGCACGACCACGCCGGCGCTCCTGACCGTGATGGTCGGGAGCGCCGGTGTCGTCATGTGGCTGGCTGTCAGCGGACTGCTGTGGCCTTGGCGAGGGCCTTGTCGAGGTACCGGTCCACCAGGGCCGGCGAGTCGGAGACGATCAGCAGTACGCTGCCGTTCCGGACCGCGGTCTGCTTCACCACGGTGCCGCGCCCGCCTGCGGAGAAGGTCAGCAGCTGGCTCCACCGCTCGTCACCGAGCTGGGGCGCGGTCGTCTTCTGCGTGGCCATGTCTATCGCCGTGCCGCCGACGAGGACCTGGTACTCCGGGCAGCCGGTCATGGCGTCGAAGATTCGGCCGGTTCCGCCGGACAGCTCATCGGCGGTGTCGCTGTACAGCTCCTCGGAGACCTCCGAGTCGCTGCCGCCGCTGTAGGTGAAGGTGGCCTTCGCCTGGCGGGAGAAGTCGAGCGAGCCTCCAGTGGCCGCGTCGCCGCCGAGGTCGTTGAGGGCGGGGCAGCCGAGGACGGTGACGTCGTCGTGCCGGGCGGGGCGCTCGGGCTTGCGTGTGTAGCCGCTACCGAGGTCTCTCACGTCGAGCAGGCGCTCCTCCAGCGCGGCCGAGGACAGCGGAGCACCGTTCTGGTCGGCGGTCGCCGGCTTCCCGCTGCGCGTGGAGGACGTGGAGGCGGGCTTCGCCTCGGTGGTGTCGGTGGAGCAGGCGGGCAGGGTGAGGACGGTGACGGCGGTGAGACCGAGGGCGGTGGCGACGCGAACGCGCATGGTGGAACTGACCCCTTGGTGCTAGGCGACGGGTGGTCAGTACGGGCCCGTGGGCCCTGAGGTTGTGGGAGTGGGGGTCAGTGGCCGAGGTGGCGCAGGCAGTCCTCGAACGTCGCGTGGGTCGCGTCCGCGGGGCCGGTGTGCCGGTTGTACCAGGCGGTGTCGAGGCGTGTCTCCTGCTGCTGGTGGCCGACCCGGCAGCGCAGCCAGATCTGGTCGCGGGTGGAGAGGACGAGCCAGTCCCGGTACGCGCCGCACTCGGCACAGGCGACCATCTCGCCGTCGACGACGAGCGGCTGCTTCCAGGCCGTCATCCGGCCATCGAGCTGGTCGTGGCTGGGTACGCGCAGCTCCGGCGGAAGGAAGTCGTCCACCACGGTGGCCGGCTCGGCACGCTCCAGTTCGGCCCGCACCCGCTCGACCTCCGGAGGTACCTGGCCCTCCAGCTGCGCCGACAGCTCGAAGAACCGGCGCTGCTCCTCGCTGGGCTCCGCAGCCCTGCGGCGTATGCGGTGAAACACCCTGACGTCTCCTTCGTCTCGTCCTGCACGCGTCATGATCGTCTCCCACGCCGCTGGCAGCTTCAATTCACAAAGTCCACAGTCACGCTCCACGAGGATGGAAGGTGGTTTCTCGCACCCCGCACTGAGCCTTCACGACCCGCTCCTCGGCCGCTTAGTACGCCCCATGTCGGTGGCCTTTGGTTAGAGCTCGTAACACGATCATGTTGCTGACACGGACTGGGTGCAGCCCGAGTACCAGTTCCAGCTGTAAGAACCGGCTTGCACCGCGCATTGTCAGAGGCATCAGGCACACTGCGCCGTATGAACTTGGTGACCGCGCACGACTACGCCTGGATCCGCACCTCGCCGCTCTTCCGCCACGCAATGGAGAGCGGATACACCCTGACACTGATACAGGGGCGGAGCCCGCACGAGGTGCTGCGCGCGATGGAGGCGGAACCGCGCGGCACTGGGGAGGGAACGGCCGGGCTGATCGAGGCGGACGACGCCCACCGCGCCGAGACGGACTACGACTACTGGGACGAGTCCTACGTCGCGGGCGCCTTCAGCACTCCGGGCGAGAACGGCGACTGGACACTCGTCCTCGGCTTCGACGGTGGCCTGGGGATCGAGGGCGCGTGCGTGGAGACGCTGTCGAAGGGCGGCCGGGTCGTGGCGCACTCGAGCAACGGCGGCAAGCCCATCCACCTCTTCCACTGGTTCGAGGACGGTGAGCTCTGTACGACGTTCGAGGGCCCCTCGGCGCGCGACGGCAACAGCCTCGATGAACTGGTTCCCCTGTTGCGGGAAGTCGGCTTCCCTCTGACTCCCGAGGGAGAGCACGACGAGAGCGCCCCGGTCGTCGACGGGAAGGCGGCGGTCCTCGCTCTGGCCGAGAGACTCACCGGCATACGCGTCACCGAATCCCTCCTCCAGGACGCCACGTACGAACTGGGACTCGTCCCCGAACAGCCTGCCGAGGAGTGGACCGGCCTAGTCATCGACATCACCGATGCCCACGGGGAGCGTCTCTACAAGGAATGGACCTACGAGGAGATCGCGGCGGCTTCGGACCGCGCACGGACGGAGGCGAACGCGCCGGTCGTGATCACCTACAACGAGCCTGTGGCCATGGATCGTTCGGAGCACGAGACAGGTGAGTAGCGAACGGGCGCGTGGAGGGTGCCCCCGGGGTACTCGCCGCCCTCTACAAGGGAGCTTGCCGCCATGAGAGCTTCTTCGATCACGGAGCGGCTGCCCTCTTGAGCCGTCGGTAGCAGATGAGGCTGCAGGCGAGGGAAATGAGGGCATCGTGGAGTTCGGTGCGGCGTTCCCATCGGACGGCGAGTCGTTTGAAGTGGTGGAGCAGGGCAAAGGTCTGCTCGACGACGTAGCGGAGCTTGCCCAGGCCCTTGATGTTCGGGCAGCCCTTGCGTGAGATGACGGGCAGGATCCTGCGCTTGCGCAGTTCCTCTCGGTTGGGGTTGGAGTCGTAGCCCTTGTCGCCGAGCAGGGCTTCGGGCCTTCGGCGAGGTCGTCCTGGGCGGCCCGCGACGGGCGGGACGCCGTCGACCAGAGCGAGGGTCAGGGTGACGTCGTTGACGTTGGCCGCAGTGGTGATGACTTTGAGCGGGGTGCCGCGTCCGTCGCAGATCAGGTGATGTTTGCTGCCCGTTTTCCGCCGGTCGACCGGCGACGGACCGGTGTCGGGTCCCCCGTTACCGTTTTCGTGGCCCTGCAACGGGGCTCCCGGCCTTCGGGCCCGGCATTACTGAGCCCCCTGTCGATCATGATCGAAAAAGTGGTGTCACCGGGCGCGGAGGCATTGGCAGACCGCTGATTAGGGGCACGAGCGCTGATCCCGAGCCTGGGTGAGGCAGTCTCTTCGTAACGTGGATGCCGGCACGCTGATGCCGCAGGTAGGGCCGGGAAGAAGTTCGAGCACTGGAGCTGGGACGTGACCAACGACGGTATCGATGTCTACCTCGGCCTGGACGTGGGCAAAGGCGAACACCACGCCACCGCGCTCACCCCCGCGGGCAAGACGGTCCTGGACAAGCGCCTGCCCAACACCGAGCCGAAACTGCGCGAGGTGTTCGCGAAGCTGCAGGCCAAGCACGGGACCGTGCTGGTGGTCGTCGACCAGCCCGCCTCCATAGGCGCGCTGCCGCTGGCCGTGGCCCGCGCGTTGGGCTGTCACGTCGCCTACCTGCCGGGCCTGACGATGCGCCGCATCGCAGACCTCTACCCAGGAGAGGCGAAGACCGATGCCCGCGACGCGTTCGTCATCGCCGACGCCGCCCGCACCATGCCGCACACCCTGCGGGCCGTCGAGGCCGCCGACGAGACAGTCGCCGAACTGGAAATGATCGCGGGCTTCGACGACGACCTCGCCACCGAGTCGACCCGGACCAAGAATCGGCTCCGCGGCCTGCTCACACAGATCCACCCCTCGCTGGAGAATGTCCTGGGCCCGCGGCTCGACCACCCCGCAGTCCTGGCCATGCTCGAACGCTTCGGCTCTCCCGCCCAGCTCAGGAAGGCCGGCCGCCGTCGACTGGTCACACTGCTGCGACCCAAAGCACCCCGCATGGCAGAGCGCCTGGTCGAGGACATCTTCACGGCGCTCGACGAGCAGACTGTGGTTGTTCCCGGCACGGACGCCGCCGCACTGGTCGTCCCCAGCCTGGCCTCCTCGCTGAGCTCGGTCCTGGACCAGCGCAAGCTGCTGGCGGCCAGGATCGAGCAACTCCTGGAGGCCCACCCTCTCCCAGGTCCTGACCTCCATGCCCGGCATCGGGGTCAGGACGGCAGCCCGCATCCTCATCGACGTCGGCGACGGCACCGCCTTTCCCACCGCCGGGCACCTGGCCGCCTACGCCGGCCTGGCGCCGGTGACCAGAAGTTCAGGGTCGTCCATCCGCGGTGAGCACCCCTCGCGGCGCGGCAACAAGCAGCTCAAACGGGCCTTCTACCTGGCCGCGTTCGCGTCTCTGTCCCAGCCGGAGTCACGCGCCTACTACGACAAGAAGCGCCGCGAAGGGAAACACCACGTTGCGGCCCTGGTCGCCCTCGCCCGACGTCGCATCGACGTGCTCTTCGCCATGCTGCGCGACGGCACCTTCTACCAAACACCGACTGCCTCTGCGGCTTGACGAAAACCATAGGGGCACTTTTTCGCGCGGATGTGGGAACCATCCACGCACGCCCGCGACCAGTCCAGTTCGCCGGCCGCGTTCAGCTCCGCGAGCAGGGTCCGGTGCAACCGGTCGAAAACCCCTTCCTTCTGCCATCGGTCCAGGCGACGCCAGCAGGTCTGCCCTGAGCCGAACCCCAGCTCCAGGGGCAAAAGTTGCCAGGCTATGTCGTTGTAGAGGACGAACAAGATGCCCTGAAGGCAGAGCCGGTCCGACACC
Organism: Streptomyces sp. NPDC088246; assembly: GCF_044741025.1. Taxonomy (NCBI): domain Bacteria; kingdom Bacillati; phylum Actinomycetota; class Actinomycetes; order Kitasatosporales; family Streptomycetaceae; genus Streptomyces; species Streptomyces sp. NPDC088246. The sequence continues at coordinate 801 of NZ_JBIURV010000110.1, read as the reverse complement.
GGCCGAGGCCCCGGCGACCGCTCCGGCCACGGAGGCAGCAACGGCTCGATCAACGCCCACAACTCATCGTCCACGATCCACGGTCGAGTACCCACACCATCACGAACGGCCGAATCGTCATACCGGTAACGCCCAACCAGAACATCTCAACAAGATCGTGTTACAAGCTCTTAGCCTTGATCCACCGATCTGATGGCTGTGGATGACGTTTCGGGAAACAAGGAAGTGCCTTGTGACCTGCGATGATGGGAGTTCTTGAGGCTTCCAGCACGCATAATCGACAAGGCACTTCCGAGATGCGAGTTTCCCATACTCCAGCGGCGGTCTCCGCTGTGTTCGATGACCCGAATCTGGTCGCGCATGCCGGGCTGGTTCCGGTGATGCGGCTGGCCGAACGGTGTGGGCTGTCGGACCTGGTGACGCAGAAGGTGAAGCTGAGCGGGACGACGAACGGCGCGGGTGCGTCGGCGGACGCCAAGGTCAGCAGCATCGTGGCCGGTATGGCCGCAGGGGCGGACAGCATCGACGACCTCCACGTGCTGCGGAACGGCGCGATGCCAGCCGTGTTCACGGGTATCCGAGCGCCGTCCACGCTGGGCACCTTCCTGCGCGCGTTCACCCACGGTCACACCCTCCAACTCCACGCTGTGCACCGCAGATTCCTGGCCGCGCCGGCCGCGCACACCCCCTTGCTGCCCGGCTCCGGCGAGAAGGCGTTCATTGATGTCGACTCCACCCACAAGCGGGTCTACGGCCGGGCCAAGCAGGGCGCCGAGTACGGCCGGTTCAAGGGCATCCGCA
>NZ_JBIURV010000109.1:0-9344 GCF_044741025.1 Streptomyces sp. NPDC088246 | reverse complement strand
GAACGAGCTGGTCGAGGCAGCCGACGAGAAGCAGCTGAACAAGACCATCGCACGCTACGGCCGCGTCGACCTCCTCTGCATCGACGAAATCGGCTACATGGAACTCGACCGCCACGGCGCCGAACTCCTCTTCCAGGTCCTTACCGAACGCGAGGAGAAGAACAGCGTCGCCATCGCCTCCAACGAGTCGTTCGGCAAAGCGCACATGTTCCGGCGAACCCGTGCGAGGTGCTGCCGAACTGCGACAGGTTCGACGAGGCATAGCGGGAACTCTCGTAGTCAGATGCCCTGTGGCCATCCGCCCAGGGCCCGCGTCAGATTCTTGTGAAGCTCCAGATCGTCCGCCGCCGCGGCGAGGCGATATGCAGTCGGCCCGACGCGCCAACCCGCGTCGTGATCGAAGGGCGGTCGCTGTCCCGCTGCGTTATGCGCGAGCTTGGCCACCAGTTCCGCGAGTGCAAAGTACAGAGCGTGTTCCTCAGCCAGCGGGTCTTCTCTGCTCAGACTCCGTCGCCGGATTCGGTCGAAGACTTCGCGGCCCCGCGGCCACTGGTCTTCACGTTCTGCCAGGATCAGGGCCTCGTCGATCTCTGGTGACCGCCCCATCTTCCGGGCCGCGGCAGCAAGAACGTTTCCGGCCCAGGGGACGGGTTCCTGCTGTTGCTGGAACAAGTTCCGCCCCCAGATATAGAGACGCTCATTCGTCGGCAGGTCAGCCACGATCACTCCAATTCTCGTGGAGGAAGCGGCGGAGATCGGCGGCAAGGGCGGACATCTGCTCGCCGGCTTCCAGCCATGTGGTGACGGAACCCTCCCAGCCGCCGGCGGTAGCCGGCCAGGGCCGAAGAGTCCAGGTCAACCCGACATGCCCGCCCGACCGGAAGACCGCTCTGAGGGTGAGGTCGTGATCGTTGTTCTGCCAGACGCGCTCTCCGTCCCACCCTCGAAAGTCCCGGGCCAGCTCCTCCAGGAAGGGCACCAGGTCCGCGTACCAGATCCACGCGACTACTTCATCGACACGGGCATTCAGCCCGGGCGCGCATGCCTCAATGGCGTAGTGCACGCAGTCTTCGTCCGGACGGAAACGGTCACAGAACCTCACCCTGACCGCGGGGTTGTCCTGGGAGCGGACGACCACCTCGGTCAATTCGTTGAGACCAATGTCGTGAGTGCTCATTCGCTGAACAGTAGGTCAGCTGGTCGCCCGCCGTCACCGTGATTCTGGGTCGGGCAGGCGGCCGGGATCGACGCGGTCGGCGAGGTAGATCATGGTGGCTTCGGGGTCCATGCCGAAGGCAGCGGCGACGAGTTTGGGGTCCATGGTGTTGACCAGGTCGAGCAGACGAGTGCAGCGGATCATGCGGGGCGGGAAGCCGCAGGCGTCGAGGACGTGGCTGAGATAGGCGGTGGATGCCGGTCCCCGGCCGGACTTCGTCTGGCGGGTGACCATCACGTGGGGATTGTCGGTCCGCTGGGCTTCGCGGTGAGCCAGACAGCGTTCCAGCACTGCCCATGACGCCGGGTCCAATGGGACCGGATGCGGGCGGTCGCCGAGGCGGGCGGTCCTCGCCCGCAGGTCGAGGTCAACGGTCTGCAGCATCTTGACCTCACGACTTGAGGCGCCGTGCAACAGCGCGAGCATGCCCAGCAGGGCCTCGTGCGGGTGGACGGCCCGGTCGGTGGTCCAGCGACGGAACAACACGCGTTGCTGGTCGAGTGTCAGCGTTGCCCCAGTGAAGCCGCTCGATCCTCGGCAGGTCAGACCGCGGGTGGGATCCACCAGCACGATCTTCCGCCAGCGAGCGAAGCGGAAGAACTGTCCGAGCACGACCAGCCGACGTTTTCGGGCCTTGGGCGAGCCAGCGAGGAAGGCTTCGACGTCGTGGACGTCGGTCAGCGCCCAGTCGTGCTTGCCGCGTTCGCCGGTGAGGAAGCGGGCGAGGTCACGCATGATGACCAGTGCCGCCTCGACGGTCGCATCGCTGCGAGGCCGTGTTCCGGCACGGCGGGCCCTTTCGCGCGAGCTCATCATGAAAGCGGCGAACGCATCCACCGGTGGCCGCAGGGTCTCGGGGACGGCATCGATGCGACGTTGTCGGCGGCCGGCCGCGAGCCGCTCGCCCTGATCGGTGGCCATGGCTATGCCCTGACCGGTGAAGGAGGTTTCCAGCGCGCGGGCGAGGGAGCCCATCGAGCGTCCGGAACGACGAGAGCGTTCGAGCAGTGCCTGCGGGTGGTTGGGCTGCTCGTCCAGGAGAAGCCGTCCCAGGGAAGTGATCATCGTGCAGGCGCGGCTGACGCAGTACTTGGCGGCGAGGTCGGCGGCGAAGTCCCGCAGCCATTCCGGAGGTTCGGCGAGTTCGGCGATCAGGTTCTCGGCCCGGACGAAGGGCCGGTCAGGGTGACGCTGCCAGCAGGCTGAGCACAGTCCCAGCCCGGCATGGCGCCGCACGAGGCCGCATTCGCGGCAGGTCCGGGGCGGCTGTTTGGTCTGGCGGGGACGCGAGCAATGCCCGCACCAGCCGGTGTCCTCGCGCAGATAGCCAGGCCGATGACACCGAGGGCAGGACGCCTTGGCGGCGTCGCGTTCAGTCTTGCGCGAGCAGTCCCGGCACAACGTCGCTGTCTTGTCTCTCACCGGGTGACCGCAGGCCATGCACACGCGTGAGCAGGTGATGCACCGGCCGGTGTCCTCCTGGAGGACGCGCTGCTGGCCGCAGCGGGGGCAAGCGGCCCTGGTCGCTGCCTCCTTCTGCCGGGCCGTGCAGCGACAGCAGTACTGCCGGTCGATGAAGCCGACCGGGGCCCCGCAGCCGATGCAGTCGCTCTGTTTCACGCCCACGATGCCAACCGGTCAGAGCGGCGGCATCGAACGGCCGCAGGCGGAGGCTGCTGGGGGAAGGTCAGCGACCGGCCTCGGTGGGGCGGCAGGACGCTCGACGGGGGTGGTGTCGACCTCGAACAGGTCGTTGGGAGTGCATTCCAGCGCGGTGCACAACGCGATCAGGGTGGACATCTTCACCTGGGAGGGCTCCTTGGTGAACAGCGCGGACACCGATGCGGAGGACATCTGCAGGCCGGCACGTTCGGCCAGAAGTCGCTGCAGCTGAGTGCCGGTCCACACCTCACGCTGGGCGGCGGCCATCCGCAGGCGCCATCGGATCTTCATGCGGGGCTGCCCTCCTCAACAGTGAGCTCGCCCAGAGTGGTGGTCACCGCGCGGCGATAAGCGTCCTCGATGAACGTCGCAGACGGCCGGACGTATCTCATGGTCGAGCTGACCGTCCAGTGACCGAGGAGTTGCTGGATCGTCACGAGGTCCACACCACGCTCGTAGTTATGCGTCGCGCAGGCTCTCCGCAGGGCATGCGGACTGAAACGGTCGGTGGCCGGGCGTCCTTCGAGTTCCATCAGATACCGCAGGCGGTTGCGGATCGTCCCGCGGTGCAGATTTCGGCCGGACTCGTCAGCAAACAGCACCGGGGAGTCGGGGAACTTCCCGCGAACATCGTCGAGGAACCAGCGCAGGACGAGGTCGAGGCCGTCCAGCATTGGCACCCAGCGCGGCCGGGGCCCGGAGGTGCGGGCGCCTTTGCCGAATCGCACGTGGAGTTTCCCGAACGGGCCCCGCGAGAAGTGGGCGTCGGGACGGTCCAGCAGGGAGGCCTCTTCCGAGCGCAGGCCGGCGTGATAGAGGGTCCGGAACATCGCATAGTCCCGGGCCGCGGGTGCGTACTTGCGGGCGGTGGCGATCCGGGCCTTAAGGAAGTCGAAGAACTCCGCCACCCGCTCCGGGGTCGGCGGCGGCAGCTGGGCCGGGGAGTCGTCCCCGACATGCCGCGAGGCGTTGAACTCGTCCACTGGGCAGACCAAGCGGACGCCGAACCCCGCTTCAATCTCGACGGCCTTGCGGACCTGCAGGAACCGGTGGAAGCCCTTGAAGATCTGCACATACTCGCGGCGGGTCGATGCCGCCCGCCCGGCAAGGGCCAGGTCGCCGACGACACGGTCGATGTCTTCAGGAGTGACCTCCCACGCGGGCTGGCCCAGCGTGTCGGCGTACACGTGAACGTCCCCAGCCTCGTACGGATGAAAAGGGACAGTTGCTGATGCGGTGAGACCTGCTGATCGGCACTCTTCTGCTTGGTCGATACGGGCGGCGGAGGGGGCTGGTAGTGGTCTTGGATCCGCAGCGTTGGCTGGAGCTTCGGCGCTTTCGTGGCCTGCTGGAGTCAGGTGCGATGAGCCTGTCGGAGATCTCCAGGGAGACCGGGCTGGACCGCAAGACGGTCCGCAAGTACCTGTCGGCACCGGGGCCAGCAACCCCTCCGCGGCGATCGCCGAGCGGGCGGTCGCGGGCAAGGGTGATCGACGAGTTCGGTCCGCTGATCGACTCGATGCTCCGGGCCGAGGTCCTGATGAAGGCCGCGGTCATCCACGAGCGGCTGGTCCAGGAGTACGGCTTCACCGGGAACTATCAGCGGGTCAAGCTCTACGTGCAGACGGCCCGGCCGAGGATCGCTGAGGAACTCGGGATCACGCCCAAGGAATTGGCGGGGATGCACCGCCGTTTCGAGGTGATCCCAGGGGCCCAGGCCCAGGTGGACTGGGGAGATGAGGGCAAGATCCTCGCCCACATGGGCATCGCGAAGGTCTACTCCTTCCACATGACGCTCTCGTACTCGCGGGACCCGTTCTGCTGCTTCACCACCAGCCAGGACCTGCAGACGTTTTTCGACTGCCACCGCCGGGCGTTCGCACACTTCGGCGGGGCTCCGATGACGATCGTCTATGACCGGACGAAGACCGTCGTCCGCCGGCACGTCGCCCCTGGTGAGGCTGTCCCGCTGCATCCGGAAGCGGTCGGCTTCGCCGGGCACTACGACTTCGACATTGATGTGCTGGCCGCCTACCGCCCGCAGGGCAAGGGCCGGGTTGAGCGGCAGGTGCTGATCGTCCGCGACCATGTCCTGTCCGGCCGGTCGTTCTCGTCCGTCGAGGAGATGGACGCCGCGTTCAACGCCTGGGTGCCCGTGCGGCGGGCCAGATCCACAAGACGCACCGGGAGGTCATCGCGGAGCGGGCGGCGAGGGACCACGCGGCTCTCAAGCCGCTGCCGCAGACCCCGTATCTGGTGGCCGAGCGGCAGCTGCGGCACGTCGGCAAGGACTGCCTGGTCGCCTTCGACGGCAACCTCTACTCCGTGCCGGCCCGCCGAGTCCGTGCTCGCCAGCTGGTCGAGATCCGGGCAACGAAATACCAGGTCATGCTGCATGCCACCCTGACCGACGCCCACGGCAGCACGTTGCTGGCGGCCCATCCCCGGGCGATCGGCCGGGGTGCTCGTGTCGTCGACGAGTCCCATTGGGACGGCTTGCCCACCGGCAAGGGACGCCGGACCACCACCGGCGATATCCCGGTCCAGCCTCGTCAAGAGCGGCCGCGGGGCGAGGAGGCCGGACCTTTGCAGGCCCTGCTGAACAGGGCCGCGGCCACCCGGATCGAGGTCGGGCGCCGACCGTTGTCGGTCTATGACGAGCTGACCGGCACCCGCCCCTTCACCACCCATCGAGCGACGAAGGAATCGTCTTGAGCGAGCTGACCGGCAACCGTATCCGCACCACGGCCGGCAAGCTCGGCCTGCCCCACCTCGCGGAAACCGTCAACGAGTTCGCCCGTCGGGCGGACGAGGCGAAGATGGGCTACCTCGACTTCCTCGACCTGGTCCTCTCCGAGGAACTGGCAGTCCGCGACGACCGTCGCTTCCGCCAGGGCCTGCGGCTCTCGCGGCTGCCGCACCACAAGACGCTCGATGAGTACGACTTCTCGTTCCAGCCCGACCTCGACCCGCGCAAGGTCAAAGACCTCGCCACCCTCTCGTTCGTCGAGGCCAAGGCGAACGCGGCTCTCCTGGGACCGCCGGGGGTGGGCAAGACGCATATCGCCGTCTCTCTCGCCGTTGCGGCTTGCCGGGCCGGCTACTCGGTCTACTTCACCAGCCTCGACGACATGGTCCGCAACCTCAAAGCCGCCGAAGCTGCCGGGCGCCTGGCCAACAAGCTGGGCACCTACTAGCGGCCTGGCGTCCTGGTGGTCGACGAGGTGGGCTACGAGATCCTCGAACGTGGAGAGGCGAACCTGGTCTTTCAGGTCATCTCAAAGCGTTACGAAAAGGGCTCGATCATCCTGACCTCGAGCAAGACCTTCAGTGAATGGGGACAGGTGTTCGGCGACGAAGTCCTCGCCACCGCCATCCTCGACCGCCTCCTGCACCACTGCGACGTGATCTCCATCAACGGACCGAGCTACCGGCTGAAGAACCGGCTCAAGGCCATCGAGCAGGACACAGACGTGGCCTGACACGCTGCTTCGTTATCGAGCCCGAGGGCGTGGTCACTCGCCGTCGAGTCGCTGGAAGATCCTGGAGAACTCGTCCGTCTCGATCAGCCCGGCGATCACATGGGTCATGTTGTCGATGCCGGGATCCCGGACGATCAGGCCGTCCGAGACCCAGAAGTAGCGGCCGCCGAGAGCCTCGTCGCTGCCTGCCCAGGTCTCCATCAGGCGCTCGACTTCGGAGACCGTGAAGACAGTCGCGCTCCACCGGGAGCCGTCTTTGAGGTCCACGAAGACATCGACGTTGCACACAGAGTCCAACTCCTCGTCCGAGCTGGGCAGGAATGATGCCTCGAAGGCTTCCATGCGAACCCGATACCACGGCCCGTCCCAAGCTCGTTCGACAGATTCGGGCGATGCGCTACGACTCATCGTGTGAGTGCCTCCGGCCAGCCTGACTATCTCAACCGTGCTGCTTCCCGCGACATAGCTGGGGACGTTCAGCCGTACGCGGCTGGGGAGCTTAGGCCGTACGCCGACACAGCGCGGTGAGCGTCCGTTCCAGCAGTCCGATGTCGTTCTCTACCGTCACCGGGCTGAACCCACGGGCCCGCCATGAGGCAACGAACGCCTCAACGCAGTCGGCCTGAAACTCCCACGGATCGGCGGTCACCGGCTCCAGTAGGACGGCACCACCCTGGACCACCCTCAATCGGGATGTCACCGGCACACCTTCCTCGCACCTGACCGATCAAGGCAGCACCTGGAGAATCCGGGCACCACCATGAAGACCAACGAGGACAGCAGGAGATGGATACGGGCCGGTGGCAGCTGCGATCCGCGAAAAGGAACATGTGCCAGCCCCAGATGGCTGGACCAAAACCTTCACCGACCCCCGCCTCTGCGCGGCCATCGTCGACCGCCTCACGTTCAACGGCACGATCATCGAGACCGGCACCGACTCCTACCGCCTCGCCAGCACCCGAGCGCGAGCCGAAGAGTAAGTCGCAGCCAGCTGACTGGCAGCCTGTTTCGCTTCTGACCAGGCCGCCGATCTACGGACCGGCGGCCCTTGTTACCGTCTCTCGGACCAGTCGGTCGGTTGCGGACGGAGCCGGATATGTTCCCCGAGGCGGTTTTGCACAGCAGACGACTGATCCTCCGCGCGTTCGACAGCAGCGACATCCCGGACACACATGCAAGCTGCTCGGACTCCCTCACTCAACGATGGCTTCCTCTGCCCCAGCCCTACACGCTGGACGATGCCACAGCCTGGTGCACAACCACTGCACGCGCGATGCGGGACAGCGGCGACGGAATCCAATTCGCCATCACCGACGCCAGCACCAAGCGCTTGATGGGCCAAGTCGGCTTGAAGAAGACGGACTGGCGAGCGCTGGTGAGCGAAGTTGGCTACTGGGTGTCACCCTGGGCGCGCGGTCACGGCATCGCAGCCGAAGGAACCCGCACGCTGGCGCACTGGCTCCTGACCAGCCAGCACTTCCAACGGATGGAACTGCGAGCTGCCACCGAAAACACCGCGTCCCAGGCAGTCGCCCTCAAGGCTGGCTTCCACCGCGAAGGCAACTTGCGAAACGCTGGCTTCGTGCACGGAGCTCGAGTCGACCTGGTTCTGTTTTCCCTGCTGCCCGACGACCTCGGGTCGTCGACTGATCCCACGAAGCACCGCTAAATTTCGTGAACATTCCGGTTGCCGCTCGCACCATTCTGCTGCCCAAACTCACCAACAAATGCTGTCCCTTGAAGTGAACGAAGCCAGACAGGTTGTGCGCCGGCACTCTTCTGGCTCTTCGCGGGATCATCCGCACTGCCAATTCCTACGCCGACGACGAACAAGATGACGCCGGCCGGGATCAGGACTCGCTTCCGTGTCCACTTCGGACGGCGCTGTGGGGGAGCGGGGGTGGTGTAGGGGTTGTTGCTGGGTGGCTGGGGCGGTTGACCCCACGGTGGCTGCTGGCTCTGAGAGGACGTTCTTGCTGCATATGTACGGGTTCAGGGGGCTTGTCTAGCGTCTGAATTCTGCGTAAGCAGGAGGATTTTAGCGGAATGTCCAACTGGCTGACGCGATCCTGCGCTTCATCCCAGTTACTTCGGAAAGCTCCTGTCTGGTTCGAATACATGCTCAAAATCGCTTTTGCCTCACCTGATCGAGCGATATGCCCGGTCGGACGCCTTGTGCATGAGTATCCCCATGACCTCTTCGCAGCAGCGCAAGCCGTACCTGAGCGACCTCTCCAATGCCCGCTGGACCCTGATGGAGCCGACCCTGACGGCCTGGCGGGCCGAGCGGCAGAAGACCTCGCTCAACCTCGGCGGCAAGGTCACCGACCTGCGAGAAGTAATGGACGCAATCCTTTTCGTCAACCGCACCGGGGTCCCGTGGCGCTACCTGCCGCACGACTTCCCTCCGCACACAACCGTGTTCAGCTACTTCAGCGCCTGGACCGCCGATGGCACGATCGAGAAGCTCGGCGTCCGCTTGCACCGGCTGGTCCGTGAGCAGGAAGGACGGGCCGCCGAACCGACCGCCTGCGTCATCGACGCGCAGAGCGTCAAGACGGCGCTGTCACGTTGTTGGGTGTGTGGGTGTCTGACGGTGTGTCGGGGCATGGTGGGGCCTGGTTCGGGGCCTGTGCTCAGGCCGTGGTGGACAGACCGGCGGTGCCGGTGACCTGCTCCCAGGTGGTGAAGCGGTGCTGCATCTCGGTGCGGTAGTCGGGGGCGGTCATCAGATGGCGGCGGGGCCGGAAGTGCGGTGAGATACCGCTGAACGCGGACAGGAACCGCTGCGCCCCGCCAGCGGAGCGGAAGCCTTTCATCGCACGTTCACGCTGCCGGGTGGGCTGGTGGCTGTTCTCTGCCCGGTTGTTGAGGCCCTTGTGGGAGCGGTGCTCGACGGAGGGCATGACCTCGCGGTGGGCCGCGCCGTAGGAGCGGAGCTTGTCGGTGACGATCACCCTCGGCACCGAGCAGGTTCTCTTGAG